>SHVY01000074.1 GCA_009694045.1 Alphaproteobacteria bacterium
CCCTGGCGAGCTGTATCCGCGCGTCGGGTTCATCGTCACCAATCTGTCGCGCTCCGCCAACGGGTGGTCGCCTTCTACAATCAGCGCGGCACGGCGGAGCAGTGGATCAAGGAAGGCAAGAACGCGATGAAGTGGACGCGGCTGTCGTGTTGCTCGTTTGCCGGCAACGCCGTCCGGCTTCAGCTTCATGCGCTGGCCTACAATCTCGCCAACTTCATGCGGACACTGGCATTGCCCGAGGCGGTCGCGAAGTGGTCGCTGACCAGCCTGCGGGAGAAGCTCGTGAAGATCGGCGCCAAGATCGTCACGCATGCGCGCTACGTCACGTTCCAGATGGCCGAGGTTGCGGTGCCGAGGGGCCTGTTCGAGGAAATCCTGCGGCTGATCGCGGAACTCCGGCCGCCGCCATCTCCGGCGTGACGCGGGCGGTGTCGGCGATAAGGGCAACGACGGGAGGGGTGCGTCTTGATGACGGGAAACGAAGCGCTCAGCAGCCCGAAACGGCCGTTGGTGACGCTTGTAGCGGCGAGCAGCGGCAATCACGGTTGCTCAACGCGCTCCAGATTGCTGCATGGACCCAAAATGGATACCTTGATGCTCGGAACCAGGGTTCATCTGGGGAATGTCAGTTTAGAGGGATATCCCAGGTTCCCACGTCATGGTCTATGACGTGGGCCTCCCGTGCGGCCCATGGTACGCGGGGGAGGGGACGGTCGCGAGGGGCAGGCGGGGGCGTCGGAGGGCCGGGTTGCGGCGTTAGTTGGTCGTTAACCGGTAGGTCGTAACAAAGTAAAAAACCATTGTAATTGAACACTTTAGTTGTCTACTGAGCGATAACAGGGTGTTAACCAATCCAAATCAGGGGGTTGGGGCTCGCTGGGTTGCTCGATTGGTAGCATCGCCGGGGGCGGCGAGCGTCGCCCGGTGGATCAACGCGAACACGCGCGACTGCATGGCGAGCCCCAACGCGGCGGCGACGGAGCCGGCGATCTGGGCATGGACCAGGCCGCCGTCGCAGCGCAGCGAAACCTCCACGACGCCGCAGTCGGTCCTGGCGATCGCCTCCACCGTCGCGGGCCAGACGGCGAGGGCCGAGGCGCGGCTCGGTCGATCCAAGGCTAGGCTCACGTCCCGGGCCGCGATCCGAACCCGACAGGGCCCCCCCACCGGACCCGAAGATCCGGCGACATCGAAGGCTTCGCCGCCCCGCAAGGCGACGCGGCCGGACCCGACGAATCTGGCGTCAAGGCTGGCGATGGATCCCTGGTCCGCATCCGGGCCGAGGCCCGCCAGGGCGTCCGCGGTCGGGCGGTGGGACAGAATCCGTCCCGCGGCCATGATCGCGACCGAATCGGCGAGCCGGCGCATCTCCTCGACGTTGTGGCTGACGAAGATCGTCGGCATGGCGAGCTCGGCGTGCAGCCGGTCGAGGTAGGGCAGGATCTCCTCGCGCCGCGCGACGTCAAGCGACGCAAGCGGCTCGTCCAGCAACAGCAGGTCCGGTTCGTTGAGCAGGGCACGGCCGATCGCGACGCGCTGCACCTCGCCGCCCGACAGGGTCGCCGGTTTGCGTTCGAGCAGGCGTTCGAGCCCCAGAAGATCGACCACGTCGCCCTCGGGGACGCGCCGGCGGCCGGCCCGCAACCGCCGCGCACCGAACCGCAGATTCGTGCGAACCGACATGTGCGGAAACAGAACCGCGTCCTGGAACACCAGGCCGACCGAACGGCGGTGCGGCGGCACGAACACGCCGTCGCCCTGCCAGATCGTGCCGTTCACGCTGACTCGGCCCTCGGGCGCCCGCTCCACCCCGGCCAGGCAGCGGAGCAGCGTCGATTTGCCGGCGCCCGACGGGCCGAACAGCCCGACGATTCCCGCGGCCGGCAAGGCGATCGTGGAATCGAGGACGAAGTCGCCGCGCCGCAGCCGGAACCAGGCCTCGACGGCCGGCTGCCTCAGATCCGCAGCCATCGCCGATTGATCAGGTAGACGATCAGGAGTGCCACGAACGAGAACCCGAGCAGGATCGCCGACAACCCGTGCGCACGGTCGTAGTCCAGCATCTCGACGTTCTCGTAAAGGGCGATGGAGATCACCCGGGTCTCGCCGGGGATGTTGCCGCCGACCATGAGGACGATTCCGAACTCACCCATGGTGTGGGCGAAGCCGAGGACGATCGCGGTGACGAAGCCGCGCGTCGCCATCGGCACCGCCACGTTGAAGAAACCGTCGACGGGGCCGGCCCGCAGGGTTGCCGCCGCCTCCAGGGCCCGCCCACCCGCCTGCTCGAGTGCAGCCTGGATCGGCTGCACGACGAAGGGCAGGGAATAGATCATGGAAGCGAGAACCAGCCCCGAGAACGTGAAGGTCAGGGGCCGCCCGATGAGCGCGGTCGCGACCGGGCCCAGCGGGCCGTTGGGCCCCATCAGCACCAGCAGATAGAAGCCGATCACGGTCGGCGGCAAGACAATCGGCAGGGCGACCAGGGCCTCGATCGGGCTCTTCAATCGCGAACGGGTGCTGGCGAGCCACCAGGCGAGCGGTGTGCCGACGATCAGCAGCGCGGTTACGGTCACCGCGGCCAGTCGCACGCTCAGCCACAGGGGATCGAGGTCCGCAAGGGTCAGATCCGCGGTCACTCGGTGTCGTACCCGTCTGCGGCGATCACGGCGCGACCCGCGCGGCTCTTGAGGTAGGCGAGGAACGCTTTGGCCGCGTCGGGGTTCGCCGCGGTCCGGAGCAACACTGCGTCCTGGCGGATGGGTGGATGCAGGCCGGCCGGGACTTCGGCGAGACAACCGGTCGCGGCGGCGACGGCGCGAACCTGTGACAATCCGACGAACCCGATCTCGGCATTCTCCGTCGCGACGAACTGGTAGGCCTGCGCCAGATCATTGCCCTGGACGATGCGGTCCGTCACCTGGAGCCACAGTCCCTGGCCCACCAGGACGGCCTTGGCGGCGGCGCCATAGGGCGCGATCGTCGGGTTGGCGATGGCGATCTTGCCGTGGCCGTCGCGCAGGACTTGCCAGCAATCATGACCGCTGGAAGCCGCGGCATGGCTCCACAGGGCGAGTCGGCCGAAGGCATAGGTGAACCGGCTGCCGCCATCGGCGAGGCCCTCCGCGATCAGTCTTGCCGGGCGGTCCGCATCGGCCGAAAGAAACACGTCGAACGGTGCCGCCTCGTGGATCTGAGCGTAGAGCTTGCCGCTTGATCCGGCCACGGGTTCCACGACGTGACCGGTGGCCGCCGTGAACCCCGAGCCGACCGTCAGCAGCGTGGCGAGGAAGTTGGAGGCGACGGCGACCCGTACCGTGTCGGCGATCGCCGGCCGGGTCAGGCACAAGACCGCGGCCAGGGCGACAGTGGCCCACGGACTGAACCGACGCACGTCCGGACCCGCTCCCAATAAACCGGGCGCTAGTGGTTCGATTCCAACGGATCGGTCCCGATCCGTCGGGCCGAACCCCCAGCGGGACTCTCATCCTGTGGTCCGCCCCAAACACAAGGATCGGGAATCAAGCGCTTGGGGCGGACAGGCGGTCGCGCTCCTCGGCCACGGCGACGCGCGTCTGGTCGATGGTGGCATAGCCGGGGATCAGCCGCGCGCTGATGATGAAGGCGGGCGTCCCCTCGATGTTGAGCGCCTGGTCGAGCTCATGGTTCCGGCCGAGCATCGCATCGATCGCCGGCGCGTTAATGTCTTCTTGGAATTGCCCGAGGTCGAGCCCCGGGTCCCGGGCGGCGCCCATGATGCCGGCCTCGTCCAGGGTCAGCGGGGTCTCGTAGAACAGGTCGTGCATGGCGACGTACCGGCCCTGGCGGTGGGCGGCGAGCGCCGCCCGCGACGCCAACACCGATTCCGGTCCGAGGATCGGGAAATCCCGGTAGATCACGCGGACTCCGGGGTCCTCGGCGAGCAACTGGGTGACCACGGCGTGGGATTTGCGGCAGAAGCCGCAGCGGAAATCGAGGAACTCGACGATCACCACGGGGGCGTCGGCGGCCCCCTGGCTCGGCGAGTCCGGATTGTTCACCAGGACGTCGCGGTGCGCCAGGATGGCCTGCTGCCGCGCCGCTTCGTCCTCCGCCACCTTCCGCGCCTCGGCGATCTGCAACGCCTCGATCAGAACCTCGGGATGGGCGAGCAGGTAGTCCTTGACGATCCCCTCGATCTCGCTCTGCTGGGCCGGGTTGAACGGCGGCTGAGTCTGGGCCGCCGCCGGCCCACCGAGGACGGCGAGGACGGCGAGGACGGCGAGGAGGAGGGCGGCGAACAGCCGCAGCGCGAGCCGGACGCGGGTGATCTTCATGCCTGACTATGGTGACGGTGTCGGTGCCACGTCAAGCCAGCCCGCTCGCGCACCCGGATCAACGGTGGACGGTCGGCTTGCGGTCCTTGGGCTTCACCCCGGTAGCAGGGCGCGCGAGCTTCGATCGGTTGACCTGGGGCACGCTGCCCTTCGACCGGGTGGGCGCGCGGGCGGGCGTCATCGTGGCGCCGCCGAAGTCGTGGAACAGCGTCACACCCTTGGGTCGCATCAGCAGCACGAGCGCCATGCCCGTCACGAAGCCGCCGACATGGGCGGCCCAGGCGACGCCATCTTCGGCGCTCTGGTGGGGTACGTCGGAAATCGAGACGTCATTCGCCGCGAGGAAGCTCTGGAACACGAACCACAGGCCGAGGAACAGCCAGGCCGGCAGGCGGACGCTGCGCCAGAAGAACGGCGGGACGATCACCCGCACCCTGGCCAAGGGGAACAGGAGCAAGTAGGCCCCCAGCACCCCGGAGACCGCCCCGCTGGCACCCACCAGGGGCACGTCGGAGTCCGGGAACAGCGCCACGTGGACCAGCGTGCCGGCGATGCCGCATAGCAGGTAGAACACGAGGAAGCGGAAGTGGCCCAGCCGGTCCTCGACGTTGTTCCCGAAGACCCAAAGGTAGAGCATGTTGCCGGCGAGGTGCAGCAGGCCGGCGTGCAGGAACAGCGAGGTGACCAGCGACGCCTGGGGCGGCAGGCCGGCGACGTAGGGTTCCACGTAGCCCTGGCCGCGGACCACGATGGGGATGGCGCCCAGGCTGTTGAACACCCAATCCATGTCGTGGTCCGGGACCGACAGCAGCCACAACAGCGCGACGACGCACGTGGCGATCAGCAGAACCGTGACGACGGCAGGTCCGTGCGCGGGGTTCTCGTCGTGGATCGGGATCATGAGCGAAGCCTAATCCAGGCCGGGACGCCCCGCCACCTCGGCCCTAAGGGCTGCCTTGATGTCCTCTCGGGCAGGCGGTCCCAGCGCTCGTCCCGCAGCGCGCCGGCGATGGCGTAGAGGGCGTTCAGGCTGGTCTCGCGGGGGTAGGGCGTGCTTGAGGCGGGCGTAGCACGCGGCGGCCCCCAATCGGCGGAGCGTCGCCGCGTCGGCGATGCCGATGGCGACCAGTCGCCGGGCCGTCACCGGACCCAGGTTGCGCAAGGCCGCGAGCGCGCGCCAGGGCTCGGCCATCGGGCTCACGCCGCGGCGAGGGCGGGCTCCGCCCGGTCGCGGATCGACAGGGTGATGATCCCCGCCAGCACGGCGAGCACGAGGGCGATGAGCCAGGTCCACAGGTAACGGGCCAACAGATCGTAGAGCACCCCGGCCGAGACCATGCCGATCGCGGCCCCCAGCGAATGCCCAGTGAACAGCAGGCCCAGCGCCAGGCCCATGACCTCGACGCCCAGATGGCTCGCGACCAGGCTGGCAATCACCGGGAACACCGAGAAGTTCAAGATGCCGAACATGGCGGCGAACAGGAACAGCAGCGACAGGTCGTCGGCGATCCGCATGAGGACGATGAAGGAAACGGCGCGCAGGAAGAAGATGGTGGCGAGCAGCAGCGGGCGATGCACCTTGTCGGTGAGCCAGCCGGTGATCACCATGCCGATCAGGTTGAACGCCGCCAACACGCTGTAGGCTTGGGCGCTTTCCAGGGGCACATAGCCGCACAGCGCCGCGTAGGGGAACAGGTGCGCCTCGACCACCCCGGTGGTGGTGAAGCCGCACAGGGTGAAGCTCGCGAACAGGGCGACGAAGGTAGGGTGCCGCCACAGACGTCCGAGGCGGGACCGGAGCGATTCGCCGCCCGGGAGCAGCGAGGCCGAACCGCCGCCGCGACCACCGACGGTCGCCCAGACGACGGCGAGCACGGCGATCGACAGCAGGGCGTTCAGCATGAACGGCGCCGTCCGCCAGGCCTCGGTCAGCAGCCAGGCCATGAGCGGGATGAGCAGGAGTTGCCCCGCCGTCGAGCCGGAAATCGCGAGTCCCGTGGCGAGCCCGCGCCGCGCGTCGAACCGTGCGGCCAGCGCCGCCGCGATGACGTGCTGGGCGACGCAGGCGTAGCCGACCCCGCCCAGGATCCCCAGCGCCAGCACGAGCTGCCATGGCTGGTCGGCGACCGATGCCAATCCGCCGGCCGCCGCCAATCCGAGCAGGCCGACGGTGAGCACGGGCCGCGGGCCGAAGCGATCGACGATGTTGCCGGCGATCGGCGATGCGATGCCGGTGACGACCAGGGCCACCGCTCCGCTGGCCGAAACGAAGCTCCGCGACCAGTCGAACGTGTCCTCCCACGAGGTCATGGTCAGGCCGAGGAGCGCGCGGCCCGTGAACGACACCGCGAGCGCCAGGAACCCCGCCGCGACCACCAGCCACGCCCGCACAGCGGGGGTCATACCGATGCCGATCCCTATCCCGGAAGGGGAGGCGCGAGGGGTGCTTCCATCCCCCTACACCAGCTTGCGCGGGACGCGGCGGGTCCAGGTGCGGGAGAACACGCGCTCCGTGCCGTCGAAGGCCTGAAGGTCCGCCTCGACGATGAAGTGGGTAGGGGTCGCGCTCATCGCCGTGTTCGCGAGGATGCGGGGCCGCCAGCGGTCGTGGGCGAAGGTCAGGTCGAACTCGATGTCATGGCGGGCCGTGCCGGGGTCGAGCTCGCCGATGGTGTAGCGCGTGCTCTTGCGGAACCCGACCTCGACGCCGGTCGCCGCGATCCGCCAGGCGCCGTCGTCGCGCTCGACCACATAGGTGGTGAGGCCCGTGGCCAGGTCGGTTGCCGCGGTGCGCGCGAAGACCGCTGGCCTGACTTGGGTCTTGCCCTCGCCCTCCGAGCGCACCGCCGGCTTGAACCGAACGTCGTCGGATCGGGCGGGACGCACCGGCAGCACGAACGCGCTGATCCCGGTCGTCAGCGTGATGGTCGCTGGGGTCGGCGCCGGCCAGACGATCGGCCAGTAGTTGGTCGAAATCGCTACCCGCAGCCGATGGCCCGGGGCGAAGCGGTGGGCGATGTCGTTCAGGACCAGCCGGACCTTCGTCCGGCGCCCGGGCACCAGGCGCTTGGGACGTTCGTGGCCGTCGCGATGGGTCAGGTTCAGAACCCCGTATGACACCCGGGTCGCGGCGCCGTCGGGCGCCACGTCGCTGAGCCGAACGCAGAGGTTGGCGACCGCCACGTCGGACGCGAGTTCGAGTTCGGCCGTGGGCGGTCCGAGAATCTCCAGGGTTTCGGTCAGGGGAGCGGAATCGAACACCAGGGACTTGCCGTCGTCCTCGCGCTGGTCGCCGGGCAGTTCGGGCGCGAACTGGTCGAGGCCGGAGGCGCACCAATCTCCGGACGCCAGCCCGGCGGTCTGCGGCGAGCGGATGGCCAGCGCCTTCTTCGCTCCGGGAGTCGCCGCCAGCCCATCGTGGTTGAGCGCGAACCGGCGTGCCTCGATGCGCGGGCTCGGCCAAGCGTCCTCGGACGCCCAGCGGCCGGGGCGCTCGTCGTAGTGGGTGCGCGGCGGCACGCTGTCCTGGATGAAGACCCGTAGCATGGGCTCGCGCATGATCCCGGTGTCGCGGCCCTTCAGCCAGTGGTCCCACCAGCGCAGACCCTCGCCGAGGAAGTCGATGGCCGGACCCGGGATGCCCAGGTGGGGGTAGACGTGGCCCCAGGGGCCGACGATCGCCTGACGCGGACAGGTGAGCCCGGCGAGCACGCGGAAGACGGCGTTGGAGTAGCCGTCGGCCCAGCCGCCGATGGCGAGCGTCGCGGCGGTGATGCTGCCATAGTCCTCGCAGACCGAGCCGTGCTTCCAGAAGGCATCGCGAAACGGGTGCCGGAGCCAGGTCTCGAAGTAGGGGACGACGGCCTCGAGCCGCTCCTGCCACTGGGTCCGCCAGGTGTCGCCGGCGACGAGCGGGTCCGGGGGCTCGCCCATGATGGCGAAGAACTGGGAGCCCCAGTTCAGATTGTCGTTGAGCAGGGCCCCGCCCATGTAATGCATGTCGTCGGCATAGCGATCGTCGGTGAAGGCCACGGGAATGATGGCCTTGAGGGCGGGCGGGCGACGGGCGGCGACCTGCAGGGCATTGAAACCGCCCCAGGAGATGCCGAACATGCCGACGGTGCCGCTGCACCAGGGCCGTGACGCCAGCCAGGCGATCGCCTCCACCGCGTCGTCCTGTTCCTGCTTCAGGTACTCGTCGTGGGTGATGCCTTCGGAATCGCCCGAGCCGCGCATGTCGAGCCGGACGCAGGCGTAGCCATGGCCGGCCCAGTAGGGGTGGGTCTGGTCGTCGCCCAGCCGGGTGCGGTCGCGCCGCCGGTAGGGGATGTATTCGAGGATCGCCGGCACGGGATCGCGCTCCGCGTCATCGGGCAGCCAGATGCGGGCGGCGAGCCGCACCCCGTCGGACATGGGAATCCACACGGTCTCCAGCTCCCGCAACTTGCGCGGGAGATCCTTGACGACGGTCGCGGTCATGGTGTTGCGCCTCCTCGAACCCATCATAGCGCGGCGAAGAAGTCGGCGCCTGCCGCGGCCCTGAGCGCGGCTCCCAGCTCCCGGCCGATGGCGGCGGCGGCGCCTCGCTCGCCGTTACGCTCGCCCGCGTGGGCGGTCCGGCCGTCGGGTGTGACGATCAGGCCCCTGAGCGTGAGCCGGGACCCTTCGAGCCGGGCGAGCGCGGCGATCGGCGTCCGGCAACTGCCGTCCAGGACCGCGAGGAACGACCGCTCGGCCGTGACCGTCACCCGGCTGTCGCCGTCATCCAGCGCGCGAAGGAGAGCGATCGCGGGCTCGTCGCGATCGCGGGCGGCGACCCCGATCGCGCCCTGGGCGACTGCGGGCAGCATGACGTCGGGCTCCAGAATGGCGCTCGCCCGGTCCATGAGCCCCAGCCGCTTGAGACCGGCGACCGCGAGCAGGGTGGCGTCGGCTTCACCCCGGGCGATCTTGGCGAGGCGGGTGTCGACGTTGCCGCGCAACGGCCGCACCATCACGTCGGGGCGATGCATCAGGATCTGCGACGCGCGCCGGAGGGACGCGGTTCCAACCACGGCGCCCCGCGGCAGCGCCGAGAGATCCCGGGCACTCCCGGCGATCAGGGCATCGCGCGGGTCCTCGCGCGGCAGCACCGCGGCGATGACGGTGCCGGCGGGCAGTACCGTCGGCAGGTCCTTCATGGAATGGACCGCGAGGTCGATGCGCCCGTCGAGCAGGGCCTCGTCGATCTCCTTGGTGAAAAGCCCCTTGCCGCCGATCTCGGCGAGGGTGCGATCCTGGATCTCATCGCCGGTGGTGCTGATGACGACCACCGCCACCGCGTCCGCGGGATGCCCGGCGGCCACCAGGCGCGATCGCACCTCCTCCGCCTGAATGAGCGCGAGCTTGCTGCCCCGGGTGCCGATGCGAAGGACGCGATCGATCATGGCGCCGTATAGCACGTTCCCCGGCGCGCTTGTCCGGGGAAGCTGGCGGGGTCATGGTGACGTCATGCTGGTCCTGGGCCTGGAAACGAGCTGCGACGAGACGGCCGCCGCCGTGGTGGCGGACGATCGCCGCGTGCTCGCCCAGTGTGTGGCCGGCCAGGACGATGACCATCGTGCCTATGGCGGCGTGGTGCCGGAGATCGCCGCCCGCGCCCATGTTGAGCGGCTGGATGGTATCATCGCCCGAGTCATGGCCGAAGCCGGGATCGGGTTCGCGGACCTGGACGGGGTCGCGGCCACCGCCGGCCCCGGACTGCTGGGCGGGGTCATGGTCGGGCTGATGACCGGCAAGGCGATCGCCGCCGTGCATCGGCTGCCGCTCATGGCCGTGAACCATCTGGAGGGTCACGCCCTGACAGCGCGGCTGACCGACCGGGTGTCCTTCCCCTTCCTGCTTCTGCTCATCTCCGGTGGGCACTGTCAGCTCCTCGCGGTCGAGGGGGTCGGGCGTTACCGCCGCTTCGGCACGACCATCGATGACGCGGCCGGGGAGGCCTTCGACAAGGCGGCCAAACTCCTGGGTCTTGGCTATCCCGGCGGGCCGGCGATCGAGGCCGCCGCCCGGGACGGCGATCCACGGCGCTTCGCCCTGCCGCGCCCGCTGCTGGGGCGCGTGGGGTGCGATTTCTCGTTCTCGGGATTGAAGACCGCGCTGGTCCATGTGGTCGCGGGTTTCCCGGCCGAACCCACCGAGGGCGACCGGCGCGATCTGGCGGCGGGCTTCCAGGCGGCCGTCGCCGATGTGCTCGCCGACCGCGCGACCGGCGCGATGGCGCGGTTCCGATTGGAGTTCCCGGGGGCCGATACGTTCGTGGTCGCCGGCGGCGTGGCCGCGAACATGGCCCTGCGGGATCGGCTTCGTGCCGTGACCGAGGCGGGCGGTTTTCGCATGGTCGTGCCGCCGCCCGCGCTCTGCACCGACAACGCCGTGATGATCGCCTGGGCGGGGATCGAACGGCTGGCGGCCGGACTGGTCGATGGACTGGACGCGAGTCCCCGGGCCCGTTGGCCGCTGGACCCCGCCGCCCCGTTCGTCGGCGGCGGCATCGGCCGGGCGTGACGGCATCACCGCCGATCGGCTAGGCTCCGCCGACGAGGGCCAAGGAGGGCGACGATGCTGTTCGTGATCTACGCCAAGGACAAGCCGGGCGACGGCTCGGCCCGGCTCGCCCATCGGGCGGAGCACCTGGAGTATTTGAAATCCCAGTCGGCGATGCTGAAGACGGCGGGTCCGCTTCTCACGGACGACGGCGCGACGATGACCGGCTCGATGCTGGTGGTCGAAGCGGCCGATCGGGCCGGCGCCGAGCGTTTCGCGGCCGGCGATCCGTTCCGCAAGCACGGGGTCTTCGCCAGCGTCGAGATCCACGCGTGGCGGGCCTCGATCGGCAGCGTCAGCTTCGCGTGAGGCAGTGATGGCCAACTGGCTGATGAAGTCGGAACCCGGGTCCTATTCCTGGGCCGAGATGGTGAAGGACAAGACCACGACCTGGGAGGGTGTCCGCAACTATCAGGCGTCGAACAACCTGAAGGCGATGAAGAAGGGCGACCGTGCGTTCTTCTACCACTCGGGCGAGGAACGGGCGATCGTCGGCATCGTCGAGATCGTCAAGGAATACTACCCGGACGACACGGATGCCTCGGGTCGCTTCGGCAGAGTGGACGTGAAGGCCGTCAAGGTCCTCAAGACGCCGGTGACCCTCGCCGCGGTCAAGGCCGACGGCCGCTTCAAGGACTTCGGGCTCGTGCGCATGTCGCGGCTATCCGTGGTGCCGGTGACGCCGGCGCAATGGAAGGACCTTTGCGCCATGGGTGGCACGGTGGAGTGAGGCGACTCCCAGCCCCGGATTTCGTGAGCGGCCGATGGCCGCTCCCGAGAGTTCGCTACACGCCGGCCTTGACCTCCTCGAACATGGTCTGAACAGCGGACTCGTTGGCCATCGGCGCCTGGAAGATGCCGGAGGCGAGCAGCGGCCCAGGGTCACGGGGCAGGCCGAGACTCGCCAGGACCTCGTCGGATACGCCGTCGAAGCCGCCCTTGGTCGCCGAGCCGTAGCCGAACGCCTCGATCTCCCAGGCGCGGCTGCGGGGATCGAGCACGGCGTCGATCACCTCGTAGACCTTGTCCATGCGCTCGGTGCCCTTGATGACCGACAGGCCGCACACCCAGGTCATGGCCCCTTCCTTCGGGTTCATGAAGGCGACCGGCAGGCCCTCTTTCTTGAGGTTCACGAGGGACGCGTTCCAGGTGGTGGCCGCCACCAACTCGCCCGACGCCAGGGCCTGTTCGACCGACGCCATGTCGTTCGAATAAAAGCGCAGGAGCGGGAGCTGCTCCTTGAGCTTGGCGCGCACCAGCTCGATCTGCTCGTCGTTCATGTTGAACGGGTCGATCCCCAACACGATCCCGGCCACGGCGACGCCGTCGATCAGGCTGTCGAACAGCGACATCCGGCCGGCGTACTTCGGATCCCACAGGATGTTCCAGGTTTCGTTGCCGACGTACTCCGGCGCCAGATCGGTGCGGTACAGGACCGAGGTCTGGCCCCAATCGATCGGTACCCAGACCGTCTCGCCGTTCATCGTCGTCTCTTTCATCGTGCGGAGCGATTCGAAGATGTCGTTCCAGTTGCTAAGCTTCGCGGTGTCGATCGCCCCCAGGAAGCCGGCGTCGTACCACTTCTGAACCTTGTACGAGCAGGGCATTGTGAGGTCGGGCTTGAACCCGGCCGTCATCTTGGCGAGCGCCTCCTCCTCGTCGCCCCACAGCGAATAGTCGGGCGCGCGGCCGTACTTCTCGATGTACGCCGGCAGCATCTCGGGAACCTCGTAGCCGGCCCAGAGGTAGAACGTCGGGTGATCGGCGTCCTGGGCGCGGGCCTTGCCGCTCATGGGAGCGAACGTCGCGGCCAAGCCGACCGAGGCCAGGGCCTCCTTGAACTGCCGGCGGGTCAGGCTCCGGCTGAACAGCGCTTGCTTGAAGCGGACGATATCCATCGTCATCTCCCCATGGTTGTCGTCGTGACGTTCATCGGTCCTCTGCCGGCACGTTAGCACCGGGACCGAGCCTCGCCAACCGACTATCCCGATCTATTCACCGGACGAAGCGTGATACGTGCGGCGGGATCACGGGTGGCGTTTTGGACGCGGGGATGTGTGGCGTCTGATTGGCGTGGTTTGGTGTCGAAGGCTTGGTTGGGGATTTTGGGATCGGGGTTGTGCGGGG
>SHVY01000075.1 GCA_009694045.1 Alphaproteobacteria bacterium
CGGACGGTTGCGAAGATGCTGGCCTTCTCGGTTCTGCCTGGGTACCGGCGGAGCCGCCCGCTGGCACGGCCGAAGCTGGATCCGTTCGTCGGGGTGATCGATCGGATCGTGGAAGAGGATAGGACCCGCCTTCGCGACGAGCATGGCTACGCTGGCGGCCTGACGATCGTAAAGGATTACGTGTTGGGGCAGCGTCAGCGGCAGCGCGAGATGTTCGTGCCGCTGCGGCACGATCCCGGCCATGCGCAGGCCGACTTTGGCGAGGCTTTAGCGGTGATGGCGGGGTGGAACGGAAGATCCACTTCCTCGCGATGGGCATGGCGCACAGTGATGCCGGCTTTGTGCAGGCGTATCCGGCGGAGACGACGGAGGCGTTTTGTTCCGGTCACGTTGCGGCGTTCGACTTCTTCGGCAAGGTGCCGCGGTCGATCCTGTACGACAACACGCGGATCGCGGTGGCGCGGATCCTGGGGGATGGCCGCCGCCAGAGAACCCGCGTGTTCAGCGAGCTGCAGTCGCACTACCTGTTCGCCGACCGGTTCGGGCGGCTGGCCGTCGGCGATCAGGGTGACCGCGTCGGTCCAGGCGAGGGCGGCGCGTTCACGCGGCGAGAATGCCGGCTGTTCGCGCCAGGCCGCCAAGGTGTCGAGCTTCGCCTGGGCGACTCCGGCCGCACGGGCGAGCGGCGCGTGCATCGCCAGGCAGAAAGCGCAGCCGTTGATCTGCGAGGCGCGGACCGAGACAAGCTCGATCAAGGCGTGATCTAGGCCGCAGGTCTCGACGTAGGCGTGCAACGCCATCATCGCCGCGTCGCCGGCGGCGCGACGGCTTCGAAGTTCAGTCTGGGCTTCATGATCCGCGGCCCCGGAGGATTCGAAGGGGCCGGAACCCTAACAGGCCAACGCCAGCGACGGTATCGCGATGGGATCGAGGGAGAGCCCGGGCCCGACGACGTAGGTCGCCAGGTTGTCCACGCCGAACGCGTGGATGTCATCGAGCGACCGGCCATGGGTTCGGCAGATGAGCGTCCGGATTGGCCCGCCATTGGTCACAACCAGGGTCAGGTCCTTGGACTCGATGGCGAATTCCAGTTCGGACAACGCGTCGAACACCCGCACAGCCATATCGGTCACGGTTTCGCCGCCACCAAGGCGGGCGGTCGCGGGCCGGGTGCGCCAGCGGCGCCACTTCGTCGGATACTTTGCGGCTGCCTCGGCTTCCAGCAGGCCGGCGCAGTCGCCGTTGTCGAGTTCCCACAGCCGCGCGTCCTCGATGATCGGTGGGGTTTCGGTGGGATAGGCCGCCGCGATGGTCTCGCGGGCGCGTCGCGTCGGGCTCGTGACGATCCGGGCGGGAACCGGCATGGCCTCGCCCCAAGCGATCGCGTCGGCGCGCCCCCACATCGACAGGCCGATGTCGGCTCGCCCCTGTAACCGCTTGGGCGGCCCGTTCCAGAAGGTATGGCCGTGACGCAGGAGCCAGAGTGCCATGGTGCCGAGATCCTTCAGTTGAGTTCGGGACGATAGATTGTGTCGCTTCGGAGACCCAACCGCAGGGTCTCGAGGTTGAGTGCGTCGGCGGGGGCTACGTTGCCGAAGTTCGCGGCGAAACCGACATGCCGCAGCAGCCAGATTTGCTGCCGCTTCTGCGGCGCCTCGAAAATGATCCGGCTGGTGTCTAGGCTGGAGGCGAGGATCGCGTCCATCAGATCGTCGCGGACGTCGCCGTTCGCCTCGAACAGCCCGTTGGGCCGCTCTCGCGGCCCTCGGTGATGACCTTCCACGCGCCGGCGTCGAGCTCGCGGGTCAGCGCGGCGACCCAGGCGCCGGGCGCCATCGTCACCTTCGGGTCCTTGCTGCCGACCTCGGAGATGACGACGAACTCCCGTGCCAGCCGCTCGATTAGGGCGAGCTTTTCCGATTCCGGCAGGGCGTCGTTCCGTCGGACACCTCGACGTGGTCGACGCCCTGGTCGTGCAGCCAGGCGACGTAGGCATCGAGTTTCCCTTGCGCGTACGCGATCTCGAACAGGGTACCGCCGAACCAGAAGCCAACGCCGTGGCTGCGCAAGGCGCGATCTTCTGGGGGAGCGCCGGTGAAATCGCCCCGGATCCCCAGCCGAACTTGACGAAGTCGATGAAGGGGGCCGCGCCTGCCAGCAGATCCACCATCGCTTGCGGCCCAAGCCCGCCGTCGATCACGCAGGTGAGCCCAACGCGGCGCGGTTTCGCCGCGCGCGGCCGCAAGCTCAGAAATGCAGGGGCGCGAAACGATGAGGCCTCTTCGGGGAGGCGGGTGCGGAGGCTGCGTGCGCAGCGCGACCATGGGCGGACCTCGTGGGGCAGGGATGACGTTCGCGACCGTAAACGACGCTGTCCCATCCGTCAGTGATCCCGGTCACGCCGGTCGCCGGACCCTGAAGACTGGTGTATCATGGTGCATGGCCTCTTCATCATTGGCGATGCACTAACCCCCGATGTCCGACGCACCGGCCTTGGCCGCGCCCCGTGCGGGGGGTGTCGGCGCCACCCTGGGACTCGTGCTTCTCGTCCTGATCTGGGGATCCTACTTCCCCGTGGTCGAGGTCCTGCTCGCGGATTGGGACCCGCTCCTGATGTCAGCGAGCCGGACCGCGCTCGCCGCCGTGACGTTGTTGGGGTTCCTGGTCGCGTTCGAAGGCCGTGCCAGCCTCACCCGGCCGACTCCCTGGGGCAAGGTCTACCTCCTCGGGTTCGTCGGGATCTTCTTCAACGTGATCTGCTTCGCCTTCGCCATCGACTGGTCCGGCGCCGTCACCACCTCGCTCATATCGGGCGGCTGCCCGGTCATCGCCGCCCTGATGGGGCACCGGTTCTTCGGCGAGCGCCTGACCCGCTGGGGTTGGCTTGCCGTGGCGGTCACGGTTGGGGGCGCGACGTTGATTGTCTTCGGCGCGGGGCTCGACGATCTGTCGTTCCGGGGCGGCGAGGTGCTGGTCGTTCTTGGCTACATCGCCTGGTACTGGTACGCGGCCATGAGCCAGCGCTGGTTGGCCGGCAGTTCCCAGCTCCGCAGCAGCACGCTCACCATGGGCGTGGGCACCCTGATGATCGCCGTCGTCTCCCTGCTGCTGTTCGGCACCGGCGTGCTCGAGCCTCGCTGGAGCTTGGCGCCCGCGTCGCTGTCCCTGATCGCCTTCTCCGGGGCGATCTCGGTCGGCCTCGGGCTATTGTTGTGGAACATCGGAGTGAGCCGTGTGGGGATCGCGGTCGCCTCGTTCTATACGAACCTGGCGCCGATCGTGGCCGTTGGACTCGGCGTATGGCTCGGCGGCGTCCTGACCTGGGTCCAGGCCTTGGGCGGGTCCCTCGTCATCGCCGCCGTCGTCTGCGTGCAGCGCTGGGGCGTGCGCCGTCGTATGGTCTAGAAGTTCACGCGTGCGAGGGAGGACTAGGATGACCGCCGCCGATATTCCCGCTGCCGAATTCCACGACCGCCAGCGCCGCGCGGCCGAATCGGCTCGGGGCCAGGGGCTCGCGGGCCTGCTGGTGTGCAGCCGCGGCGGCGGTACCGTCGACCGCTATGCCAACGTCCTCTATCTCGCGAATTTCTACAGTTCGTTCCCCTTCATCCCCGACGTGAAGGGGAACTGGTCGGCCCGCGCCCATTCCTTCGTCGTCCTGCCGAGCGACGGCGATCCCGTCCTGGTCACCGACATGCCGGTGAAGCCGGACGAGGTCCGGGTGGGGGATGTGCGCACCGCCGACGAGGTGGTGCCCGAGGTCGCGCGGGCGATTCGGGATCGCGGCCTCGGAAATGCGACCCTCGGCGTCGCCGGGGCCGACGCCTTGCCGTGGAGCGTCTTTCGCGGCCTCCAGGCCATGCTCCCCGGCGTCACCTTCGTCCCCGCCGACCACGTTCTCGACCGCCTGCGCATGATCAAGTCCCTGGCCGAGATCGCGCTTCTGCGCCGCGCCGCGGAGCTCGGCGGGCAGGCGATCGAGGTGATGATGGCGGCGGCCGCGCCGGGCAAGACCCAGGGCGAGGTGATGGGCGAGGGGCTCCGCGCCATGGCCGCCCACGGGGTCATGCTCTACAACTCGTTCATGGGCTCGGGGCGCGGCGGCAACCGACCGCACATCAAGTACACCGACTTTCCGACCTTTGGCAGCGCCGAGCCGATCGAGGATGGCGAGTGGTTCCACGTCGGCCTGTCGGGCGTCTATCGCGGCTACTACTTCGACCACTCGCGCTCGAAGCCGATCGGCAACCCGACCGCGCCCCAGGTCGAGGCCTTCGAGGCGGCGATCGCATCGGTCCAGGCCGCCATCGCGAGGATCCGCCCCGGCGCCACGGCCGGCGAAGTGGCCGAGGCCGGCTTCGCCAAGCTGGTCGAGCTCGGCTTCCCCACCAAGAGCGAGTTCAACGGCATGGGCCACGGGGTTGGCATGGGCTGGGACCTGCCCTGGCTGGTCCCCGGCGACCAGACCGTGATCGAGCCGAACATGGTCCTATGCGTCGAGCGTTCGGTGGAAAAACACGGCTACGTCGGCGACTTCGAGGAAACCGTCCTGGTCACGCCGCGCGGCCACGAGCTCCTGACCCATACGCAAATCCGGCGGTGGTGAGCCGGAGTCTTGTCCTCGACGAGCTCGCGGCCCGGATCGTGCGCATAGATTGCCCACACCCGGTCAGGGTCGCAATCGACGGCATCGATACCGCCGGCAAGTCGACCCTTGCCGATGAGCTGGGCGACATGCTGACCGCGCGCGATCGCGACTTTATCCACGCTTCGATCGATGGATTCCACCGTCCCCGTGCCGAGCGCTACGCCCAGGGCGATCTGTCGCCGGCGGGCTACTATGACGATTCGTTCGACCTGCGGCGGGTCACGCGCGATCTGCTCGTTCCCCTCGGTCCCAACGGCGATCGTCGGTACTGCACGGCCGCCTTCGACTGGCGTACCAAGCGCCGTGTCGCAATGGACCCGTCACTTGCCCCGGACAACGCGATCCTCTTGTTCGACGGGGTCTTCACCCTGCGGCCGGAGCTTCGCGATCATTGGGATTTCACGGTCTTCGTCGACGTGACGTTCGACGTGGCATACCAGCGCGCCGCTGCCCGTGACGCCGGCGCCACGCGCGAACGCTACGAAGCTCGGCACTTCGCCGCGCAGCGGATCTATCTATCGCGGCACGATCCGCGAAATAGGGCCGACGCGGTCATCGACAACTACGACGTCGGGGTACCGCGATTGCTGGTGCTTCCGGAAACCTGATCCTCAATCGTCTTTGCGAGGAGGGCGAAGCTCGACGCGGCAGTCCAGGGCAACCTCCCGTACCCGGTATCTGGATTGCTTCGCCTTCGGCTCGCAATGACGAATTTGGTGAGGATTACCTCTGCCGGCTTTCCCGCTCCGGGTGGAGCCAGACGGGCGCCTGTGACCGGGGTAGGGGCGGGCGTCCACCGATCATGTCGGCCGCCTTTTCGCCGATCATAATGCTGGGCGCGTTGGTGTTGCCGCTGACCACATCCGGCATGATCGAGGCGTCGACCACGCGCAAGCCCTCGATGCCGTACACCCGGCATTCGGCATCGACCACGGCCGAAGGATCGCTCTCCAACGCCATCTTGCAGGTGCCGACCGGATGATACGACGTGTCGACGGTCTCTCGCAGCCAGGCCTTGATCTCCCGATCGGTCTGCACCCCTGGTCCCGGTGATATCTCGATCCCACGGTAGGGATCGAACGCCTTCTGGCCATGCAGCTCGCGGATCAGCTTCACCGCCAGCACCATGGTGGCCATGTCCTCGGCCGTCTGCAGGTAGTTGATCACGAACCGCGGCTTGTCGCGCGGGTCGGCCGAGGCGAGCCACAGCCGGCCCCGGCTGGTCGGGCGCATCAGGTCGGCGTGGGTCATCCAGGCGTGCTGGCCGATGCTGACCGCGCTCTGGATGGTGTCGCCGCCCACCGCCATGGGCAGGAAGGTGAGCTGCAGGTCCGGGTGCTCGATGCCGCCGCGGCTGCGGATGAAGGCCTCGGCCTCGTAGTGGTTGGTGGCGCCGAGTCCGTCGTGGAACAGGAACCAGCGCACGCCGACCATCAGCTTGCCGAGTGGCTGCACGTCCTTGTGCAGCGACACCGGCTGGGTGCAGGCCTGCTTGAACGCGAGGTCCGGATGGTCGTGCAGGTTCCCGCCAACGCCCGGCCGGTCGGCGACGACTGCGATACCGAGCGCCCGGAGCGCATCCGCCGGGCCGATGCCGGAAAGCCACAACACCTGCGGCGAGTTGATGGCGCCGCCGCTGACAATGACCTCGCGATTGGCCCGGGCCGTCGTCGCGCCGCCGGCCCCGTGATAGACGACACCCACGGCCCGCCGCCCTTCGATCACCACTTTCTCGGTCAAGGCGGGCGCCACGATCGTCAGGTTCGCCCGCCCCCGGTTGGGGTCCAGGTAAGCGCGCGCCGTGGTCCAGCGCCGGCCCCGATGGGTCGTCCGGTCGGCGCGACCGAATCCCTCCTGCTGCCGGCCGTTCACGTCGTCGGTCACGGGGTAGCCCGCCTGGCGCCCGGCCTCGACGAAGGCGCGGGACAGCGGGTTGGTCATGCCGGCCGAGGTGACGTTCAAGGGCCCATCGCCGCCGTGGTAGTCGTCGGCGCCCTGGTCGAAGCACTCCGACCGGCGGAAGTAGGGCAGCACGTCGGCGTAGGCCCAACCGCGACAGCCCTTCTGCGCCCAACGGTCGTAGTCCTGGGCGTGGCCGCGCACGTACATCATGCCGTTGATGGCGGACGATCCGCCCAGCGCCTTGCCGCGCGGATGCCCGACCCGCCGGCCGTTGAGGAACGGCTCCGGCTCGGTCTGGTACGCCCAGTTGAGTGTCGGATCGTTGATCGCGTGGGCTAGCGCCGAGGGCATGTCGGACTTCCAGCTCCGCCGCCCGCTCCCCGCTTCCAGCAGCAGGACCGTGATGCTCGCATCCTCGGTCAGGCGCGCGGCGAGGGCCGCTCCCGCCGATCCGGCGCCGACGACGATGTAATCGTACGCTGTTTCAGCCATGGATCGCGTCGTAGACCATGCTGTGGAAGTGGTGCACCAGGTGCTCGCTCGTGTTGTTGCGCGCGGGGTCGATCATGTAGCGACCCTGGTCGTAGCCGAACGAGCGCAAGCCCTGCTGCACGCCCACGTTCAGCTCGATGTCCTCGACCGCCAGCTTGTTGCCGAACCAGTCCATCGCCGCCTTGGTCAGGTCCGGCTCCGGCCGATCGGGCCGATAGTAGCCGCAGCGCACCAGCGCCTGTTCGGGCCCGGCCGGCATCATCAGGAACGTGCCGAAGAAGTCGGCGTAGGGGAAGACGTAGACCGTGTTGTACGGCCATAGGTTCAGGTTGAAGAACCAGTCGGTCTGGTAGACCGCGTTGCCGATCGGCTTGCCGTAGGCCTGGGTGAGTCCCGGCTTGGGCGGCCCCTTGAACACCCACCAGTTGCCGTGGGCGCGCGGATCCCAACGGTCGTAGTCGATGATGTCGGCGAGCTCCCGGTGGTACTGACTGGAGAGCGGGAAGTGGTAGCCCTCGATCGCGTTGTCGACCACCACCTTCCAGTTCGCCGCCACGTGATAGTCCTTCTCGTGCACGAGCCGAAGGTTGTCCAGGTCCGGGCAGTAGCGTCGGATTTCCGCCTCGGCCCCGACGAACGCCTTGGCCATGGGCTCGGCGTCCGGGTCCAGGTTCACGTACCAGAACCCGGCGAACTCCTCGAGCCGCACCGGCTTCAGGGTGATTTCGGATTTGCTGAAGCCCTTCACGCCTTCGCAATTGGGTGCGTTGCGCAACTCGCCGCCGAGCCCGTAGGCCCAGGCGTGGTAGGGACAGGTCAGGACCGCGCCCAGCCTGCCCCGCCGGGTCTGGACCAGCCGATGGCCACGATGCTGGCAGACATTGTGGAACGCGCGCACGACACGATCGTGGCCGCGTATCGCCAGCACGCTCTGCTGGAACACGTCGCACACCACGTACTGCCCCGGCTCGGCGATCTCGGAGACGTGCCCGACCAGGTGCCAGGTCCGATAGAAAATCGTCTGCTTCTCCGCCTCGTAGAGTTCCGGGTCGTAGAAGTACCGTGATGGCAGGGTGTACCCGGTCTCCGGGTCGTCGTGCTTCCAGGCCCCGTTCCCGGGCCGATCCAGCTTGGCGATGGTCATGACGGGTCTCTTGGTCGTTGTCATGGCCAGCATCGCCGCCACCGGCCGGGCGGTCAATGGTTCCGCGGGTAACGGCTGGCATCATGCGGAAATGATACAGCCGAGGGTCGGCACGGAAAATGCGTTGTGCTCGCTGCTGGGAGGAGGTGGCTCGGAATGGCACAGCATTGCAACATCATGATGACGATTAGATCCGTGGTCGTGGCGAGGTTCCTCGTGATCGGACTGACTTCTATTGTCCTGTAGAATATAGCGGTCCACGCATTGTACCTGGTCGGAGGATACGATTACCAAATTGGTTTTCTCTCCTTTTTTTACATGTCCAGCGAATGGAATGCCCCGTCCTTGTACTCGGGCGTCCTGATCCTGTCCATCGCCGGCCTGCTGGCGTACATCGCGCTGAAAACACGAAGTGAGAGGAAGGCAGGCCGGAAATCCTGGATCGTGCTCGCCGCGGTGTTCCTATATTTGTCTATAGACGAAGTATTTTCAATTCATGAGCTTCTGGGGAAGCCAACGCGCGAATTTTTCGATTTGTCGGGTGTATTCTATTTTTCTTGGGTCTTGCCTCGTGTGGCTTTCGCAGTGGCCGTACTCTTGGCCTCGCTGAAATTGCTCCGCCGTCTCGAGCCGCCGACCCGTACGCTCATGCTCCTTGCTGGCGCCATCTTCATAGCCGGTGCGGTGGGTTTTGAGATGCTTGGAGGTTGGCGATACGAGGCAGTCGCCGGCGATATGAACGATCCGGTGTTCATCATCCTCAGCACCTGCGAGGAGACCCTCGAGATCGCCGGCATGTCCCTCATGCTCTTCACGTTGGTGCGCTACGTGAGCGGGCCGTCGAGGACTTTGACTTTGACCGTGCCTGTCCGACTTTGGCGCGGCGTCGCTCCCATTCGTGTTGGATTGGCACGCAATTGAGACACGCCTAACCACCGAGGGGGCACCCGCGATCCGATCGCCCCATCCACCGGACGGGTTGGTCCGGCCGTCGTCGGAGTCTATGTGGATGACGTGAGCGGAGCCGTCTGCCGCGGGGTGATGTGCGCTCCCGCCGCTCCTACAGCATCCCCAGCCCACGCAGGCTCGCGAAGCCGCCGCTCCCCACCACCACGTGGTCGTGCAGGGCAATGCCCACGGCTTTGAGGGCGTCCTGAATCTCGCGGGTCATCTCGGCGTCCGCTCGGCTGGGGCTGGGGTCGCCGCTCGGGTGGTTGTGCACCAGGATGACGGCCGTGGCATTGAGGGCCAGGGCCCGCTTGGCGACCTCGCGGGGGTACACGGGGGCGTGGTTGACCGTGCCGCGGCTCTGCAGCTCGTCGGCGATCAGGACGTTCCGGGTATTGAGATAGAGGACCCGCAGGTGCTCCTCGTCGCGGAAGGCCATGTCGGCCCGCAGATAGTCGAGCACTTTCTGCCAGGAGCCCAGCAGAGGTCGGTCGGCGAGCTGGTCACGCAGCAACCGGACGGCGGCGGCCTGGACGGTCTTGATCGCCACAACGGCGCTCTCGCCGATGCCCTTGATCTCGCGCAGGCGTTCGGGCGAGGCGCTGATCACGCCGGCGAAGCTGCCAAACGACCTCATCAGGGACTTGGCGAGCCCGCGTACGTCGCGCCGCGGGATGCCGAGGAACAGCAGAAGTTCGAGAAGTTCGTAGTCGGCGAAGCTTTCGGGGCCAGATCCCAGAAACCGGTCCTTCAGGCGCCCGCGATGACCGACCCGATCCGACGTCGCGGGCGCGGCCTTGTCAGGCGGCATAAGGCGGGCGGTCGAGTCCCGCGGGCGACTGCGTGAACACCTCGAAGCCGCCCTCGGTCACGCCGATCGTGTGCTCGAACTGGGCCGACAGGGACCGGTCGCGGGTCACCGCCGTCCATCCGTCCGGCAGGATGGCGACGTCGGGGCGGCCAAGGTTGATCATCGGTTCGATGGTGAAGAACATGCCCGGCTCGATCAGGGCGCCCAAACCCGGCCGGCCGAAGTGGAGGACGTTCGGCTGGTCGTGAAACACCCGGCCGATCCCATGGCCGCAGAAGTCGCGCACCACCGAGGTCCGTTCGCCTTCCGCATAGGCCTGGATGGCGTGGCCGAGGTCGCCCAGCGTGGCCCCCGGCCTTACGGCACGGATGCCGCGCCACATCGCCTCGAACGTCACCTCGACCAGCCGCGCCGCCTTGCGCGGCACGTCGCCCACGTGGAACATCCGGCTGGTGTCGCCGTGCCAGCCGTCGACGATGACGGTCACGTCGATGTTGACGATGTCCCCGTCGCGCAGTTTGCGGTCGTTGGGAATGCCGTGGCAGACCACATGATTGACCGAGGTGCAGATAGACTTTGGATAGCCGCGATAGCCGAGCGGCGCCGGGATCGCCCCATGATCCAGGATGTGGCCGTGGCAGCGTTTGTCGAGGTCGTCGGTCGAGACCCCCGGCACGACGAAGGTCGTGATCATGTCGAGCGTTTCGGCGGCCAGACGACCGGCGCGACGCATCGCATCGAAGGCGTCGGCACCGTGCAGCTTGAAGGCGCTCGAGCCGCGCCTCGTAGGGGTCATCCCCTCGTTGCGGTCCATGGATGCGGTGGGTCCCGTGGTCGTGGTCCTAAGGATTCATCGGCAAGGGACGATCGAGTGTGATCGCCCGATGGTTTACGTTGCATTGATAGCACAAGGTTTCAACTCCCGCCGCTCGCGCGAGCGCCAAGGCCTCGGCATAGCCGGGATCGATGTCGGCAGCGATCTGGAACGACCGGCAGTCCCGCCGTTGCACCAGATACAGCATCACCGCGCGCCCGCCGGCGGCGACCACCCGGCCGAGTTCGGCGAGGTGCTTGGCGCCCCGAGCGGTGACACAGTCCGGGAATTCCGCAAGGCCCGGCTTGCGCTTCAGGTGCACGTTCTTCACCTCCACATAACATGGTGGCCGCTCGCCATCGGTCAACAGCACATCGATGCGGGAGTTGACTCCATACCTGACCTCCCGCTTGAGCGTGGCGTATCCGGTCAACTCCGGGATCCGGCCGGAGACGATCCCCTCGGTCACCAGGGCGTTGGGATGCCCCGTGTGAATCCCTACCAGGCCGCGCCCAACCCGGATCATCTCCCAGGTGAACGCAAGCTTCCGTTCGGGATATGGCGCCGGCGACAGCCAGGTCTCCGAACCGGGCGCGTCCAGACCCAGCATGCTGCCCGGATTGGGACAGTGGGCGACGACGATCCGCCCGTCGGGCAGAGCGTGATCGGACAGGAACCGCTTGTAGCGGCGCACCAGCCGGGCGGGTTGCAGGGGCAGGGGAAACTTCATCCGCGAAGCGTAGCGACCGTGCGTGGTGGTGTCGATCTTGGGCTATGATTGGCGCATGAGCGATACCGTCACCGCGGCCGTGCTCCTGATCGGCAACGAACTTCTCTCCGGGCGCACCCAGGATGCAAACCTGCACTTCCTCGCGACCAGGCTCGGGCAGCTTGGCATCGAACTGCGCGAGGCGCGGGTGGTCGTCGACGAGGAGGATGCGATCGTCGCTGCCCTCAATGCCCTGCGCGCGACCTACGATTATGTTTTCACGACCGGCGGAATCGGCCCGACCCACGACGACATCACGGCCGATTCGGTCGGCAAGGCCTTCGGAATTCCGGTTCGCCACGATCCCAAGGCCGTGAAACTTCTGGAAGACAGCTATCGCGGCCGAGGCATGGAGTTGAACGAGGCAAGGTTACGCATGGCACGGACGCCCGAGGGCGCGGAGCTCGTCCTGAACTCCATCTCCGCCGCTCCCGGCTTCCGAATCGGCAATACCTTCGTGCTCGCGGGCGTGCCCTCGATCATGCGGGCGATGTTCGAGAGTCTCGCGCCGACGCTTCGCACCGGCCCCAAGGTGGCCACACGCACGATCGCGGTATACCTGCCGGAGGGAACGCTCGCCGCACGGTTCCGTGCCCTCCAGGAGGCCTACCCGACCGTGGTGATGGGAAGCTATCCCTTCTATCGCGACGAGCGCTACGGCGCGGACTTGGTTCTACGCTCGACCGATCGCGCGCAGCTCGATGCGGCCGCGGCGGAACTCAAGACGACCCTCGTGGACCTGGGTGGCGACCCGATCGAGGCGTCGGCGTGACGACCCTTTGGCCCCCTTGGCGGAACTGGTAGACGCAAGCGACTTAAAATCGCTTTCCCAACTGGGAGTGCCGGTTCAACTCCGGCAGGGGGCACCATTATAAATCAATAGGTTAAACGGAAGACAATCATCGAAGCCTAGATCGCCAAATTCGTCTAGGTAGCACATAGGTAGCACGGCGCGGCAAGTCGACCCCGGCATCGGGCCGTGGCCGCCGACGACCATCGAGCGTTCGGGCGCGGAAGGTCCAGCCGCCCCAGGCCGACCCAAGGAACCATCTTCCGAGCGATGGTGTCTCGCGGTTGCGCCGGAACGTCGGCCGGGGTGGGGGTGGGTCGGCGATCGATGGGTCCCATCCGCGTGTAATAATCCGCTCTGACGCTATGCACCGTATGCGAGCGGCTCCTGCTGCTGCCGGTGGACTGGCCCCACCACCGTCAGCGGCTCGGTTCCGCGATGCTGTTGATATGATGCTGGTGGACGGGCTGCCGGCTGCCGCACGGCCGGACCTGGGGGTGCACGGATATCGGCGCCGGGATGTCGGCTGTACCCCCAGCAGCGGCCGCTATAGGCGGGT
>SHVY01000076.1 GCA_009694045.1 Alphaproteobacteria bacterium
GCGGAACCTGCCCGTAAAGTTCCACGCCCTTCATCCCACCGCCCTCTGCACGCCATGCAAAGAGCTATCCGCCGAGGCATTTTGCTCCGGCGCAACCAGACAATCCGCCCGCTTCACTGAGGGATTTTCTCTCCGGCGCTTACACGTAGCCGGCGAGGCGGCCAAAGACGGACTGACGGAGCAGTCCGACGACGCCATGCCAACCGTTCTTGCCGGTCCGACTGTCGGCCAGGACATTGCCGGCCAATGCGGTCAGTCCCAAGGCGTCGTCCAGATCGCGGTAGGCGAGCAGACCCGCGTCGGACGTGACCCGCGAACCGTGGAACTCCAGTTTCAGGCGGCGGTCGAAAACGGGCCGCAGTGGACCGCGATCCGATTCACCCTCCGAGTTTCGCATCCAAGCCGACCTCAAATTGTCATAAGACATTGATTCTTATACAATATTTTGACGAGAAAGGCATCCAATTAATTGTTCACTTGGGTAATGCGGGCTTAGAAAGCCGGAGCGCCATTTTCGGCGAGATACCGGCTCTTCCATTGATGACCCGCGACAGAGCAACCCGGCTGATGCCAAGCGCGCGCGCTCCCTCGGTAACGTTCAAGCCGAGCGGTTCCAGGCAGGCATCCTTGATGCTGTGTCCGGGATGCGAGGGATTCTTCATCGGCATGGGTTGTTTCCTCGGTCGTTCGATTCGAATGACGCTCGACCCCTCACCCCACCCTCTCCCGCAAGGGGAGAGGGTGAAACTGCGATATCACCGCGCGTCGACCTTGACGAAGGAGCCGGGGGCGTCCTCGATCGGCTTGAGGCCGCCCTTGGTGGGATCGCGGGCGGGGACGAGGGGGCCGGCGTGGTGGCGGTTCCAAGCCTCCCAGTCGGGCCACCAGGAGCCTTCGTGGCGGATGGCGCCCTTCAGCCAGTCGTCGGCGTTGGGGGGCGTCGTGTCGTTGGTCCAGTAGCCGTAGCGCTTCGCCATGGGCGGATTGACCACCCCGGCGACGTGACCCGATAGGGACAGCACGAAGCGCGTCGGCCCGGCGTAGAGCTGGGTCGCCAGGTAGGTCGTCTTCCACGGCGCGATGTGGTCCTCGCGGGTCGAGAGCAGATTGGTCGGGATCTTGATCGCCCGTACGTCGATGGGGACGCCGCCGAGCGTGATCCCGCCCGGCTCGACCAGTCGGTTCTCCACATACATCTTGCGCAGATAGAAGCCGTGCATCGCCGCCGGCATGCGGGTGGAATCGCCGTTCCAGTAAAGGATGTCGAAGGGGAACGGTTCCTTGCCCAGCAGGTAGTTGTTGACGACGTAGCTCCAGATCAGATCGTTGGCGCGGAGCATGTTGAAGGTCGCCGACATCTCGGAGCCCTTGAGGTAGCCGCGCTCCGACATCTTGGCTTCCAGGACCTTGAGCTGTTCGTCGTCGATGAAGACTTCCAGATCGCCGGCCTCGGAGAAATCCACCAGGCTGGTGAAGAACGTCGCCGCCGCGATCCGCTCGTCGCCCTTGGCGGCCATGTAGGCAAGCGTGGCGGCGAGCAGGGTGCCGCCGATGCAGTAGCCGATGGCGGTGATGCGCTTCTCGCCCGTGGCCTTCTCGATCGCGTCGAGGGCGGCCAGGGGGCCTTCGAACAGGTAGTCCTCGAACGACTTCTGGGCCAAGCGTTCGTCGGGGTTGACCCAGGAGACGATGTAAACCGTCAACCCCTGGTCGACCGCCCACTTGATGAACGAGTTATCCGGGCGGAGGTCGAGGATGTAGTACTTGTTGATCCACGGCGGAACGATCAGCACCGGCCGCTTGCGCACCTTCTCGGTCGTCGGGCTGAACTGGAGTAACTGCATCAGCTCGTTCTGGAAGACGACCTTGCCGGGCGTGGTGGCGATGTTCTTGCCGACGTCGAAATGCTCCTGATCGGTGGTCTTGATGTCGAGGCGACCCTTGCCGCGTTCGAGGTCCTCGAGAAGGTTCTCCAGACCCTTGATCAGGTTGTCGCCGCCGCTTTCCATGGTCGCCTGCAGAGCCTCCGGATTGGTCAGGAGGAAGTTCGTCGGGCTGACCGCGTCGATCCATTGGCGGGTGTAGAACTCGACCTTCTTGGCGGTCTTCTCGTCGAGGCCGCGGACGTCGCGCATGATCCCGTGCATCCAGCGGGTCGTCAGCAGGTACGACTGCTTGACGAAGTTGAAGAGCTGGTGCTCGTCCCAATGGGCGTGGCGGAAGCGGCGGTCGCCCGGATCGTGGGTCGCCACCGGGTCCGGATTGCGGCCGGCCATGCGCTCGGCGGCACTGCTCCAGAGCCGGACGTAGTCCTGCCACAGGGACATCTGGGCCTGCATCATGCGGACCGGATCGGTCCACAGCTTGCCCATGGCCTCCATGAACGCCGCGCTGATCCGAACGCTTTCGGCGAATCCCGACGATTCGCCTTGGGCCGTGCGCTCCATGAAGTCGGCCATGACCTTGCGGCTTTTCTCGGCGATCGCGGCCCAGGCGGCCATGTTCGGCTCGGGATTGCCCTTCGGTTCTTCGGTCGTCCGCTGCTTCACCCGTTCACTCCTCGCTGGCAACAACACCATGGCTTGGCGCATGGTCCTTGTTCCAGGTGCGAATTTCGTTAAGCTGTGGGTGCTAACTATAATAGAGGATATCGTGTTTGCTTCCACAACTAAGCGTTGTGTCGGGGGGCGGGTGACACTTCGGATCGCGATCTGGTGCGGATTGCTGACCCTTGGGGCCTGTTCCTGGGTTCCCGACGCGGTCAATCCCGTCAAATGGTACGAAGGTGCCGCCGACGCATTGGTGGGCGACGACGAGCCCGTGGCGGACGCCGAGGATGCGAGCTTTCCGAGTCTTGGAACCGTTCCGGAGCCGCCCGAGAACGTGACGTCGTCCGAGGACTTCGCGGCGGTGGCGGAGGGTCTGGCCGCCGACCGGGACAACGCCCAGTACACCGACGATGCGATTCGCCGGGCCGACGACGAGGTCGAAGGCGAACTTGTCGCCCAGACCGAACCGGTCGAGGAAGAAGCCACGGTGTCCGAAATTGAACCGGTGGAACCGGCGGTCGCGCCAGAGCCGGAGCCGATGGTCGTCGCCGAAGCCGCGTCACCGCCTCCGGCCGAAACCCTGAGCGGCGAACCGGTCACCGAGGTCTCGGCCCTTGCGCCGACCGCCGCGCAGCCGCTTCCAGGCACGGCGGATATCACGGCGCTGTTCAATGCCGCCTTCGAGGCGTCGGCCGCGAAGACCCTGCCCCAGGCGGCGGCTGTTTCCTACGCCACGGCGTCGACCGCGACATCCGTGGCGCCAAGCTCGGGCTACGGCGCGCCCGGTCGCTTCGCGGGAAGTGTCGGGTTCGCGGAAGGCTCGGCACGACTGGGCGGCGAAGCGCGGGAGGTCCTGCTGGATATCGCCTATCTCTATGGCGCGACGGGCGGGCCGATCCGCATCGTCGGGCACGCCAGCCCCACCGGATCGGCCAACGAAGCCCAGAGGAAGGCCGCCAATCTGGGGGTCGCGCTGGATCGGGCGGTCGCCGTGGCGCGCGAGCTGGAGCGGCTTGGGGTACCAGCGGCCAAGATGACCGTCGAGGCGCAGCCGGAAGGCGCCGTTGACGCGATCATCATCGCCACCGACGGCGCCTTCGGTGACCGCAGGGTCGACGTCTATCTCAGTCAGTAATTTGCCCGTTCCACCGGAGACAGGATTGCGATGACCAAGCCGCTGCGAATCGGAATCGCCGGTCTCGGCACGGTGGGCACTGGAGTCGTGCGGCTGCTGCGAACCCATGGTGATCTGCTGGTCGGCCGCTGTGGGCGGCGGATCGACATCGGCGCGGTGTCGGCGCGCAACCGTGGCGCCGATCGCGGCGTCGACCTGACGGGAGTGCGCTGGCTCGACGATGCCGTGGCGCTTGCCCGCGATCCCGAGATCGACGTGGTGGTCGAGCTGATCGGCGGGGCCGAGGGGGTCGCGCGCGAGCTGATCGAGACCGCGATCACCAACGGCAAGGGCGTGGTCACCGCCAACAAGGCCCTGCTGGCGATGCACGGGACGAGCCTGGCCACGAAGGCCGAGGCGAAGGGCATTTCGTTCGGCTACGAAGCCTCGGTCGCCGGCGGGATCCCGATCGTCAAGGCCTTGCGCGAAGGGTTCGCCGGTAACCAGGTGAAGCGCGTCTACGGCATCCTGAACGGCACCTGCAACTTCATCCTGACCTCGATGCGCGATAGCCGGCGGGAATTCAAACGGGCGCTCGCCGACGCCCAGAAGCTGGGCTACGCCGAAGCCGATCCGACCTTCGACATCGAAGGCATCGACACCGCCCACAAGCTGGCCATCCTGGCGAGCGTGGCATTCGGCTGCCCGGTCAACTTCGCCGGAATCCATGTCGAGGGGATCTCCCAAGTTGGGCTGTCGGACATCGATTTCGCGCGCGAGCTCGGGTTCCACATCAAGCTCCTGGGCCTCGCGCGACTGACCGAACACGGCCTGGAACAGCGGGTGCACCCCTGCATGGTACCGCTCGCCCACCCCATCGCCCACGTCGATGGCGCGTTCAACGCCGTGGTCGTGGAAGCCGATTTCGCCGATCGCAACATGGCGGTGGGGCGGGGGGCGGGGGCGGGGCCCACGGCATCCGCCGTCGTCGCCGATCTGGTGGATATCGCTCGACAGCAGCGTCTGCCGGTGTTCAACGTCCCGGCGGCGAGCCTCAGGCCGGTGCCCGTGTCGCCGATCGAGCGCCATCGCGGCGCCTACTACGTCCGCTTCACCGTGGTCGATCGGCCCGGGGTCATGGCTGATATGACGGCGGCGTTCCGCGACGAGCAGGTGTCGATCGAATCGCTGATCCAGCGGGCGCGCAGTCCCGGCGACGTGGTGCCCGTGGTGATGACCACCCACGAGACCGAGGAGGCGGCGATGCGCCGCGCGCTGGAGCGCATCGGCAAACTGAAGACCGTGCGGGAACCGCCGCGCATGATCCGTATCGAACAGTTCTAGGTGATGGTGGAGACGATGCCCGACCGCGCCGTGATGGATCGCAAGTACACGCTGGAAGCCGTGCGCGTCACCGAGGCCGCCGCCTTGGCGGCCGCGACGCTGATGGGCCGTGGCGACGAGAAGGCGGCCGACCAGGCTGCGGTCGATGCCATGCGGCGCGGCCTCAACCGCCTGGACATTCGCGGAACCGTCGTCATCGGTGAGGGCGAGCGGGACGAGGCCCCGATGCTGTACATCGGCGAAAGCGTGGGAACCGGCCGGGGACCGAAGGTGGATATCGCCCTCGATCCCCTGGAGGGCACGACGATCTGCGCGACCGGCGGCGCGAACGCGCTCGCCGTTCTCGCCATGGCCGAGGACGGCGGATTCCTGCATGCGCCCGATACGTATATGGACAAGATCGCGGTCGGAGGCGGCCTGCCCGACGGCGTCATCGACCTGGACGACACCCCCGCCACAAACCTCAAGCGCCTGGCTAAGGCGAAGAAGCGCGCCGTGAGCGACCTCATCGTGATGATCCTCAACCGTCCCCGCCATGCCGAACTGATCGCCAAGGTGCGCGAGGTCGGGGCCCGAATCCGTTTGATCCAGGACGGTGACGTGGCCGGTGTGATCGCGACCACGCGGCCGACGACGGGCATCGACATCTATCTCGGGATCGGCGGCGCCCCCGAGGGCGTGCTCGCCGCCGCCGCGCTGCAATGCACCGGGGGGCAGATGCAGGGGCGGCTCAGTTTCAGCAACGATGACGAGAAATCGCGCGCCCGGCGCATGGGGCTCACGGATCTCAACCGCAAGTTCGTGCTGGGCGATATGGCCCATGGCGACATCTTCTTCGCCGCCACCGGGGTGACCGACGGCTGGATGCTGGGGGGCGTCAATCGCGGCGGACAGCACATCGTCACCGAATCCCTGGTCATGCGTTCGTCGACCGGCACGGCCCGGTACATCCGTGCCGAACACGATCTGAGCCGCAAGAGCGACTTGGACCCGTCCTCCAGATCGTGAAGACGGCCACCGTCCTGGGTGTCGCGCAGTCGCTGACCGGGCGCCACTGGACATCCCGGCCGGCCGATGATCGGCAGGCGATCGCCATCGCCCAGCGTCTGGGCGTGCCCGAGATCGTGGGCCGGGTCTTGGCGGCTCGGGATGTCACCTGCGATGGCGCCGAGGCCTTTCTGAAGCCGTCGCTGCGGCGGGACATGCCGGATCCGGGACGTCTCAAGGACATGGACAAGGCGGTCGCCCGCACCGTGGCGGCGATTCTGCGGGGTGATCTGATCGCCCTGTTCGGCGACTACGACGTGGACGGCGCGACTTCGGTCGCCCTGCTGGACCGGTTTCTCCGGGCGGTGGGGGGGCGGGTCACGACCTATGTTCCCGATCGCATCAAGGAGGGCTATGGCCCAAACACCCCGGCGCTCGCCCGGCTGCACGCCCAGGGGGCGACCGTCGCGATCACCATGGACTGCGGAATCTCCGCCCATGAACCCCTGGCGGCGGCACGCGATCTGGGTCTCGACGTGATCGTCATCGACCACCACTTGCCCGGCGCCGATCTGCCGCCCGCGGCGGCCGTGATCGACCCGAACCGTCTGGACGAGCCGGTGGGCCTGGGACAACTGGCGGCGGTCGGTGTGACCTTCCTGTTCGCCGTTGCGGTCAACCGTGCGTTGCGCGATGCCGGTCGGTATCGCGATCGCCCCGAGCCCGACCTGCGGGAATGGCTCGATCTGGTGGCCCTGGGCACGGTCTGCGACGCGGTGCCGTTGACCGGGCTCAACCGCGCCCTGGTCACCCAAGGCCTCAGGACCATGGGCCGGCGCGGCAACGTCGGGCTCGCCGCCCTGGCCGATGTGGCCCATCTGGACGCGAAGCCGGGCGCCTATCACTTGGGCTTCATCCTGGGCCCGCGCATCAACGCCGGCGGGCGGGTGGGCGAACCCGACCTCGGGGTCCGGCTGCTGACGACCGACGATCCGATCGAGGCCCGCGGGCTGGCCGAGCGGCTGGACGGCTACAACGCCGAACGCCGGACGATCGAGGCGGCCGTGCTCGTGAGCGCCGAAGCGGCGGCGCGAGCCCGGGGCGGGGCGATCGCGTTCGCGGCGGGCGAGGGTTGGCATCCCGGCGTCGTCGGGATCGTCGCCAGCCGCCTGGTCGAGCGTATGCGCCGGCCTGCCTTCGTCGTCGGCATCGCGGACGGCGTCGGCCGCGGCTCGGGGCGATCGATCCCCGGGGTCGACATCGGCGCGGCGGTGATCGCCGCGCGGCAGGCGGGATTGCTGGTGAACGGCGGCGGTCACCCGATGGCGGCCGGCATCACCGTGGACCAGGGACGCCTGGAGGGCGTCGCGGCGTTCCTGGAGCAGAGGCTTGGGCCAGCGGCGACGGCGGCCGGGGGGACGCCGACCCTCATGTTGGACGGGGCGCTCGCGGTCGGAGCCGTGACCGGCGAACTGATGAACCTGGTCGAGCAGGCCGGGCCGTTCGGCACGGGCAACGCGGAGCCACGCTTCGCGGTTCGCGATTGTCACATCGGCCGGGCGGACGTGGTCGGCGGCCAGCACGTGCGCTGCTTCGTCACCGGCATTGACGGCAGCCGCCTGAAGGCGATCGCCTTCCGTGCGGTGGACACGCCCCTGGGCCGTGCCCTGTTGACACGGGGCGGCCCGCCGCTTCACCTGGCCGGAACGGTGCGGTCCAACCCTTGGCAGGGCGAGACGAGCGTGCAACTCGTCATCGACGATGTGGCGGCGGCCACCTGATCCATGAGCGACGCGGACGACGTGAAGACGGCCAACGACGCGTTCTACGCGGCCTTCACGCGCGGCGACATGCCGGCGATGGACGCGTTGTGGTCCAGCCAGGCGACCGTGACGTGCATCCACCCGGGTTGGGACGTCCTGATCGGGCGCGGCGCGGTGATGGCGAGTTGGGCCGCCATCCTCGCCAACTCCGGGCGGCCACGCATCAAGGCCAGCGAACCGCACGTCGTGGTTGGTGGCGGCATGGCGGTGGTGGTTTGCCATGAGCATGTCCACGGGGCGCGGTTGGTCGGAACCAACGTCTTCGTCCTGGAAGACGGCGCCTGGCGGATGATCCACCACCAGGCGGGACCGGCCCCCGACGCGGAGCCGACGAGCGACGGCACCGACACGGTTCACTGACGCGTCGGGTTAGGGGTTCGACTCCAACGGATCGTACCCGATCCGTCGGGCCGAACCCCAAGCAAGACTCTCATCGTGTGGTCCAGATGCGATCGAGGACGCGCAGCCAATTGCCGCCGAGGAGGGCCGCCACATCGGCCGGACGCCAGCCGCGGACGAGCAGCGCGTCGGTCACCAGGACCAGATCGGCGTGGCTGCTGCAATCGGTCAGATAGCGGGTGCGAATGTCGTTGCCGAACGCCTTGGCATAGGCGGCGATGGCGGCGGGGAAGCGCGCGAGGGTCATCGCGATGATATCCGCCACGGCGCGCGGGTCGCGGACGGCCGGCAGGTCGGTTCCGAGGCCGACGTGGCCAAGGCCGACGAGATTGACCACGTGGTCGAGCTGACGCAGGAAATCGTCGAGGGACGGGGCGCGGGCCGGATCGCCGTCCCAGCACATGGGGCCGTAGATGCTGACGCCGATGACTCCGCCGGTCGCGGCGATGGCCCGGATCACGTCGTCGCTCTTGTTGCGCGGGGCGCTGGTCACGGACTTGGCGTTGGCGTGGGTGACCAGCACCGGCCGGGTGGAGACCTCGGCGGCCTTGAGCGACGTGCGTTCGCCGACATGGCTGAGGTCGATGGCGATTCCAAGCTCGTTCATCAGCGCGACGGCCCGGATGCCGAGGGCGGTGAGTGAGCCGTTGTCGGGCTCGAGGCAGCCGTCGCCAATGAAATTGCGCTGGTTGTAGGTGAGCTGCATGACCGAGACGCCGAGGTCGTGGAACAGCGCCAGGCGATCGAGCTTGTCGGCGATCGGGCGCAGGTTCTGCCAGCCCATGATCAAGGCCGTCTTGCCGGCGGCCCGGGCGGCCGGAATGTCCGCCGCCGCACGCACGAGCCGCCAGGGACAATCGGGCCGGCGCAAGCGGGCGAGCCAGCCCGCGACCTGGTCGCAGGTGGCTTCGAAGTCCGCCTCGAAGTGGCTGACGGTGATGTTGACGGCGGCGACGTTCGCGTCCGCCAGCACGCCCGGATCGCCGTCCGAGAAGAAGTTGAGGGCGTCGACGATCAGGGCGTCCCGGTGCAGGGCGAGGGCGGCGGGCGACACCATGGCTAGGCCTTTCCGACGAACGGGGCGACCTTGGTCACGAACCGGTCCATCGCCGCCATGACGTCGGCATGGCTCGCGCCGAAGCTCATGTTCAGCAGAAGGTCGTGGATGCCGGTGGCGGCGTAGCGGTTCAGTTTCTCGATGCACTCCTCGGCCGTGCCGAGAACCAGGACGTTCCTCATGTCCTCGACGGTTTCGGGCACGTCGATCGGCACGATCGCGCCGCGTTCCACCTGGCCCGGCGTGGTGAAGACGTTGACGAACCGCCGATGGTTGGCATGGGCGATCGCGAGCTTCTCCTGGGTGTCCTTGTGGTCACGGGTGACGTAGACCATGCGCAGCATGGACAGACGCTGCGCGGCGCCGCCCGCCGTGGCCTCCACCGCGCCTTTGTGGAACGCTTCCGCCTGGGCCTTGGCGGCCTCGAACGGATCGCGCAAGGGCGTGGTCTGCACGTGGAACCCGCGCTTCGCGCTGTGGTAGATCGCCGTGGGTGCCAGGGCCGCGATCCAGATCGGTGGATGGGGCCGTTGCTGGGGCCGGGGTGTGATCGTAAGGGGCGGGAACCTATAGTATTTGCTGTCCCAGGCCACGTCGTAGTCGGTGAGCAGGCGTATCAGGAGGGCGAGGGAGTCGTCGAACTTCTCGCGGCTTTCCTCGAACGAGACGCCCAGCCGATCGAACTCGTAGCGAAAGGATCCGCGCCCGACCCCGAGCTGGATGCGACCGTCGGTCAGGCAATCGGCCTGGGCGATCTCGCCGGCCAATTTGCGCATGTCGTAGAACGGCAGCACCAGCACGGCGGTGATGATCGGGATCCGCCGGGTGACCGAGGCGACCTTGATCGCGGTCATCAGCGCGTTCGGATGCGTCAGGTAGTTGATGAAGTGATGCTCGGGGATTCCGAGCGTCTTGAAGCCCAGATCCTCGGCATGGCGCGCCTGCTCCAGCATCTCGCCGTACATCACCTGGCCGGAAACCGACGTGTCGGGCGAGTAGCACGGCAGGTAGAAGCTGAAATCCATCGACGGGCCCGCTTGGCAAACGGGCCGCATCATGCCGACCGGAACCCCGTGGCGCACGGTCTTTTTTCCCGCCATCTCGGAGGCAAAGCGGGTTAGAACCTCTCCCGTTCGCCGCATGAAGCTTCCCTCGATGTCGCGTTTGATCCTGGCCGTCACGGTCATCCTTGGTGTTCTCGTGCCGGCCCTTGCACCCTTCCAAACCACAGAGGACCTGGAGAACATGCTGTACCTGGAGCTGGCGTCCGGACGGGTCGTCATCAAGCTGCGACCCGATCTCGCCCCGAACCATGTCGAGCGCATCAAGGAACTCGCCCGGGAAGGGTTCTACGACGGCGTCGTCTTCCACCGGGTGATCGACGGGTTCATGGCCCAGACCGGCGACCCGACGGGGACCGGGCGCGGCGGGTCCGGCAAGAAGCTCAAGGCCGAGTTCACGAAGACACCCTATGTCCGCGGCGTCATCGGCATGGCCCGCGCGAACGACCCGAACAGCGGCGATAGCCAGTTCTTCATCATGTTCGCGCCGGCGCCCTTCCTGAACGGCCAGTACACCGTCTGGGGCGAGGTCACCGAGGGCATGGAGCTGGTGGATGGCATCGCCAAGGGAGAGCCGCCGGCCAAGCCCGACAAGATCGTCAAGCTGGCCGTGGCGGCCGACGTAGAGGCCCAGTAGGCCTCAGCGGATCAGGAAGTTCCCAAACTGCCAGGGGTCGCCCGCATCGGCCCAGGGCTCGTCGAACAGGACCCGCCGGTCCTTGCGCGGGGTCCAGTCGGTCGGCTGGCTGACCATCGGACCGAGGTAGGGGAGGGCCGTCGCCAGGATCTCCTCGTGCGGCAGGTCCTCGGGTTCGCGGAAGCCGGCGCGAGGGTTGCGCGCCGCCCAGACCGTCGCCGCGACCACCCCCGCCGCGACCTGCACGGCGGTCGGGTTATTGCCCGGAACCAGGCGACGGGCCTCGTGGATGTCGAGCTGCGATCCGTACCACCAGCCGGTCTTGCCGTGGCCGAGCAAGAGGACGCCGAGTTCGTCCCGTCCGTCGACCACATCCTCGTTCAGCAACCGCTGGCGATCCTGCATGTGCCAACCGCGCATCATCGTCTCATGCAGGCTGGACATGGCGCCGTCGCACGCCAGATAGACGAAGCAAACCGTCGGGCGATAGACCGGGCGGCCATGCTCCACGAGAGTCAGGTAATGGCTGAGGGTGACCGTCTCGCTGTGGGCGATGGCGACGCCGGCGATCGGTCCGCCGAGCGGAACCCAGGACCGCAGGAACACCTCGCCGCCGGGCCTGGTGAAGTAGATGGCATTGCGCGGCCCGGCGGGATGCTCGTGGGCACCGGCGGGAAGGGTGCGCTCGTGGGTACCCCACCCCAGCTCGGCCGGCATCATCGCCTCCTCGACGAATCCGGCGATGCTCCAGGTGTTGACGAACTCGCCAGGCTGCTTCGGCCTGGACGAGGTCTGGGTGTCGCGCTCGGCGATGTGGATGACCTTGGTACCCGTGGCGCGGGCGAGCCGCGCCCAGCCTTCGCGCGTGGCGGGCGTCGGCAGGTCGAGGTTCATGGCGCCGGCGACATCCAGGAGCGCCGCCTTGACGAACTGGGTGACGATGCCTGGGTTCGCGCCATGGGTGTAGACGACGGTCGGGCCATCCGGCCGCCAGCGCTCCGCGGTCCGGCGGGCACGGGTATGGAAGGCGTATTCGGTTCGCTCGTTCGCCGGCAGGTTGAAGTCCCAGCCGACGTCCTCCCAGGGTTCGATCGCCGTATCGACATAGGCGACGCCGTGCCCTTGGCACCAATCGGCCAGGGAGATCGAATCGACCCCCACCGAAAGATTGAGCAGCAGATCGCCCGGACGCGTGGTCGCGGCCAGGGTTTCCGCGAGGTTGTCGCGGTCGAGCGACCGCCGTTCGAAGGGCAAGCCCCGGGCGGCGAAGGGCGCGAAGCGATCGAGGCGCTCGTCGCGCGCCATCACCAGGTAGCGCTCCGGCGGAAGATCGAACAGATCGAGCAGCATCGGCAGGGAGCACTGGCCGATGGACCCGTACCCCAGCATGACGATACGTCCCGGAAAGGTCGTCTTTGCCCCCATGGCCGGCCTTGTACCAGATCGGCCCATGCCGGGTCATCGCAACCATTGCCGGTGCCGCGACCTGGGGCCTAGTACCTCTGCACTGAGGATATGACGGGTTGATGGTGTCTTGCGCGTAGGATTGGCAGGGCTTCTGGATCGACCAGGAGTTCGACGCTGCGTGCGACGCCGGGCTGTCGTCGGATCAGCCCTGCGCGCTCCAATGTCAGC
>SHVY01000077.1 GCA_009694045.1 Alphaproteobacteria bacterium
GTCACCATCATGGCCCCGGGGGTGACCTATCCGGCGCATCGGCACATGGCGTTCGAGATCTACTACGTGATCGCCGGCCGCGCGCACTGGCAACGGGGCGACGAACCCTGGACGCTTCGCGAACCCGGCACGTTCATCGTCCACCAATCGATGCAGAGCCACGCCATGCGGACCGGGACCGAGCCGTTGCTGGCCGCCGCCATGTGGCTCGACAACCTGGACGGACCGTCCCGCATGGTCGAGGCCTGACGGCGACGCCAGTCATCGCGACGCTTCGGGCCTCGATGTCCAGTGATCCGCGAGTGGCCCCTTGATCCCGAGGATGGGATCGGCCGGGGGCAGGGGCGTCCGCGCCGCGTTGCCCTTCGCCTCGGCGTACTCCATCGGCTCGCCGCGCCGCATGTCCGGCACGGGCGCGCCCAGCGGATAGGCGCCGATCGCCAGGATGTCGGGCGAGGAATACTCCCCGAAATGGCACACGCCGGCGGGTATGAGCACGGCGTCGCCCGCGTGCAGCGTGACCGACGCGCCACCCGATCCACCCAGGCGACCCTTGGCCTCGCCGGCGACGATCGCCACCAGCTCATGCGCGTTGCTGTGAAAATGCTCGAAGGGATAGAAGCCGATCGGGGCGCGCCACGCCGGGACCCACCGGTTCCGCAGCAAAAGCGCCTCGATCGCGTCCGGATCGCTCGGGACCACCCGCCGATAGACCAACACCGGAAGGTCCGAGTTGGGGAATCGGCCATCGCCGGCCAATCGAAAGGTCTCGACCGCCAGGTCCGCCGTCGCGATCACGTTCATCGGGGCATCCTTCCAGTCGCCGTCGCGATGTCCCCGCCGACACACCCCGGCCAGGGGAACCGCGCCGGCGATTATCGCGCGCCCTGCCCCCCGGCGGAAGCCCCGCCTCGACGTCGGGCACGCAAATGCTACGATCCTGGGCGAACCCAGGAGAGATCGACCATGGCACGACCCGACTTCCGTGAACGGCTGGCGACCGGCAAACCGCTGGTGCTTGACGGCGCGATGGGGTCGGAGCTGCAACGGCGCGGGGTCTGGGTGTCCCATGGCGCCATCGAGGGCAAGCTCGGCGCATGGTCCGCGACCGCGATGCGGGACGCGCCCGACGTCGTGCGCGCGGTCCACGAGGACTACTTCCGCGCCGGCGCCGACATCGCCACGACCAACAGCTTCTGGACGAACTCGGTCAAGCTGGGGCTCGTCGGCCTCGGCGACCGGGCGGCCGACTACACCCGTCTCGCGGGCAAGATCGCCGTCGATGCCCGCGACCGTTTGCGCCCACAGGCCTATGTCGCCGGCGGGATGGCACCACCCCACGGGGGCCTCGCCAAAGTCGATCCCGTGGATCTCCCGCGTGAGTTCTCCATGCAGGCCCAGGCACTGCGGGAGAGCGGTGTCGACCTCTTGCTGATCGAGTACATCGGTCATGTCGACGATATCGTCATGGCGATCGACGCGGTCGCCCCCACGGGCTTGCCGGTCATGGTCGGGATCCGCGAGATCACCGCCGCGGGTCTCATGCAGCACGGCGAGACCTTCGACCAGCTGATGACGGCGCTTGGGCCGCGGACGGTCGATGCGATCCTGCTGATGTGCAGCAGCCCGGCAGCCATCACGGCCGGGTTACCCAGGCTGCGCCGGGCCTTCGCCGGTCCGATCGGTGGCTACCCCAACATCGGCTACGACCGCTCCACGGACCACTTCGACGCGCGGCATCCGTGGCACAGCCTCGACACCACGACCTATACGCCGGCCCAGTTGGCCGCCGACGCGTCCCGCTGGCTCGCCATGGGGGCCCGGATCGTCGGCGGCTGCTGCGCCACCACGCCCGATCACATCGCGGCCCTACGCCAAGCGATGCCATGACGGGTGGAACGGGGCACGCGGCCGGGGTAATCGACCCGGCTTTCGTCGGAGACCTTCGCGCGCCACGACTGACGGGGGCCCGTCGGCCTGCTAGAGTCCCGGCCGAACCCAAGAGGGAGGGGCGGCGGGGGCGCCGCCTTGGGATGGGATGATTGCTGGGCAAATCATCGGTTGGGTCCTGCTCATCGCCGCCGTGACGGTGCTCGCGATCGACGTCGTGCCGTCCCTGGGCGAGGCGCCGTTCATCGCCACCTCGGTGGGCGAGGCATGGGCGAGCGTCAACGCCAACAGCTTGGTGGGCTTCGGCGCCATCGTCGAGAACCGCGTCGATCCGGACCTGTGGACCGAGGTGATTTTGCCGATCCTCGTCTGGCCGCTCGCCGCGGTTCTTGGCGTGCCCGGCCTGGTCCTCGTCATCCTCTGCCGGTCCCGGCGCGGCCGTACGGGCCTGGAGCGCCGGCGGCGCTAGCGCGCTTTCAGGCGAAGTGGGCACCGGTTCGCCGCCCGGAAAACGCGCCCAATCAACAATCTAGGGCGTCATCAACGACTCCGTTTCCGCTAAACCCGCCCTAGGCTCAGCGGTCGTCGGTCTTGAGGGCGGCGAGGAAGGCTTCCTGCGGGATCTCGACGTTGCCGATGGCGCGCATCCGCTTCTTGCCCTTCTTCTGCTTGTCGAGGAGCTTCCGCTTGCGGGTGATGTCGCCGCCGTAGCACTTGGCGGTCACGTCCTTGCGCAGGGCGTTGACCGTCTCGCGCGCGATGATCTTTCCGCCGATCGCCGCCTGAATCGCGATCTTGAAGAGCTGGCGATGGATCAGGTCCTTGAGCTTCACGCAGATCGCGCGCCCGCGCGCCTCGGAGCGCGCTCGATGCACGATCATGGCGAGGGCATCCACCGGTTCCGCGTTCACCAGGATGGAGAGCTTGACCACGTCGCCCTCCTCGTAGCCGTCCATCTGGTAGTCGAAACTCGCGTAGCCGCGGCTGACCGACTTCAACCGATCGTAGAAGTCGTAGACCACCTCGGCGAGCGGCAGCCGGTAGACGACCATGGCCCGGTCGCCGACGTAGGATAGCTCCTGCTGCGCCCCGCGCTTGTCCTGGCACAGCGCCAGCACCGATCCCAGGTAGGTGTCGGGGACCAGGATGGTCGCCTTGATCCAAGGTTCCTCGATCCGCTCGATCCGCGATGGGTCGGGCAGGTCGGCCGGGTTGTGAAGTTCCAGGACCGAGCCGGCACGGACGTGGATCCGGTAGATCACCGAGGGCGCGGTGGCGATCAGGTCCAGGTTGAACTCGCGCTCCAGCCGCTCCTGGATGATCTCGAGATGCAGGAGCCCGAGGAACCCGCAGCGATAGCCGAGGCCGAGGGCGGCCGAGGTCTCCGGCTCGTAATGGAAGCTCGCGTCGTTGAGCCGGAGCTTGGCCAGGCTCTCGCGCAAGTTCTCGAACTCGGAGGTATCGACGGGGAAGAGGCCGCAGAACACCACCGGCTGGCTCGGCTTGAATCCCGGCAATGCCTGCGCCGCCTGGCGGCGCTCCTCGGTGATGGTGTCGCCGATGCGGCATTCCGCCACCGCCTTGATGCCGGCGTTGATGAAGCCGATCTCGCCGGGGTCCAGGCCATCGACCAGCAACGGCTTGGGCGTGAAGACGCCGACCCGTTCGATCTCGTGCACCGCGCCGGTCGCCATCAGGCGGACGCGCAGGCCCCGGGCGATGCGCCCCTCGAAGATCCGGACGAGGATGACGACCCCGAGGTAGGTGTCGTACCAACTGTCCACCAGCAGGGCCTTGAGCGGCGCCGCCGGATCGCCGATCGGCGCGGGCAGGCGATCGACCACGGCCTGGAGGACCGCCGGCACGTTCAGCCCGGTCTTGGCCGAGATCAGCACCGCGTCCTCGGCGCCGAGGCCGATCACCTCCTCGATCTGCTGCTTCGCGCGCTCCACATCGGCGGCCGGCAGGTCGACCTTGTTGATGACGGGAACGATCTCGTGGTTGGCGGCGATCGCCTGATAGGCGTTGGCCAGGGTCTGGGCCTCGACCCCCTGGCTCGCGTCCACCACCAGGATCGAGCCCTCGCAGGCAGCCAGGCTGCGGCTCACCTCGTAGCCGAAGTCGACGTGGCCGGGCGTGTCCATCAGGTTGATCTGGTAGGTCTCGCCGTCGGCCGCCGTGAAGGCGAGGCGCACGGTCTGCGCCTTGATGGTGATGCCGCGTTCGCGCTCGATATCCATGGAATCGAGCACCTGACTCCGCATCTCGCGGGCCTCAAGCCCGCCGCAGATCTCGATCAGCCGATCCGCCAGCGTCGACTTGCCGTGGTCGACGTGGGCGATGATGGCGACGTTGCGGATGCGCGCTTGCGGGGTCATGTCCGCAAGGTTCCGCCGGTTGCCTTGGTGACGGCGGCGACGATCCTGGTGCCAACCGCCTCGATCTCGGCGTCCGTGAGGGTCGCCGCGCGCGGTTGCAGGCGGACGGCGATGGCGATTGAAATCTTGCCATCGGGCAGACCCTTGCCCTGATAGACGTCGAACACCGCGACGTCGGCGATCAACGCTCGGTCGGCGCCGCGCGCGGCCTTGACGATCGCCTCGGCGGTGACGGCGCGATCGACCACGAAGGCGAAGTCGCGTTCCACCACCTGGAGGGCTGAGGCGTCGAGCGCGGGGCGAGTACGGCTGCCGCGGTCCTTGAGGTCGGGGACGGCGTCGAGGATGACCTCGCAGCCGACCACGGACCCGGCCACGTCGAGGCCCGCGAGCACGCGCGGGTGCAGCTCGCCGAACCGGGCGAGAACGACGTTGCCCTGGCGCAGCTCGCCGGACCGTCCCGGGTGATACCAGTCGGGCCCGCCCTGGGTGACGCGAAGGCTCGCGCCCGCGACCCCGCACGCGGCCAGCACCGCGAGTGCGTCGGCCTTGGCGTCCATGGCGTCCACGGCGCGCGGCTTCTCGAGCCAATGGCGCGGGCCGGTCAGGCCCCGGCGGATGGCGGCGGCGACCAGGGTCTGGCCCTTGATGGTCGCGTCGGCGTAGGCCGGTCCGACCTCGAACAGGGCCAGGTCGTGGATGCCGCGATCGGCGTTGCGGCCGCAGGCGGCGATCAGGTTTGGCAGGCCCGAGGGCCGCATCCAGTCGAGCTCGGCGCTGATCGGGTTGGCGAGCCGAAGGTCCGGGTGCGCGCCATGCGGGCCGCTGAACAGCAAGGCGTGCGCCTTGGGCAGGAACGACCAGGTGATCACCTCCAGCGCCCCCCGCGCCGCCAGGCAACGCTTCGCCCGCCGTGCCCGATTCTGGCGCTGGGTCAGCACCGGGCGGGTCAGCGCGGCCGCGCGCGGCAGCGAGGCGGGCGGGATCGCATCGAACCCGCCGAGCCGCAGGACCTCCTCCACCACGTCCGCCTCGACCAGCAGGTCATGGCGCCAGGTGGCGGGGGTCACTATCCAGCGGTCGGCCTGCTCGACCGCGACCCCGCACCCCAGGTCCTCGAGCCGGGTCCGGGCCACACCGGCGGGGACCGCGAGGCCACCGAGCCCGGCGATGCGCGAGGGCCTGAGGCTCAGCGCGGGCAATCCCGGTGGGGCTTCGCCGGCGACCACCACGTGGCTCGGCTCGCCGCCGCACAGCTCGAGGACGAGGCGGGTCGCCTCCTCCATGCCAGCGCCGGCGAAGGCTGGGTCCAGCCCGCGCTCGAACCGCTGGCGCGCATCCGATTCGATGGCGAGCCGCCGCGCGGTCGCCGCCGTGCGCCGGGCGTCGAACAGCGCGATCTCGATGAAGACCGCCCGCGTACCCTCGGAGCAACCGGTCGATTGCCCGCCCATGATGCCGCCGAGGCCGAGGACGCCGCTGTCGTCACAGATCCCCGTCATGTCGGCGTCGAGATCATAAGTCTTGCCGTTGAGCGCGGCCAACCGCTCCCCTGGCCGCGCCAGGCGAACCTGGATGTCGCCCGTGAGCTTGCCGGCGTCGAAGGCGTGCACCGGCCGATTGAGGTCGAGGGTGAGCCAGTTGGTCACGTCCACCAGGGCGGAGATCGGCCGCAAGCCGACGGCGATCAGCTTGTCCTTCAACCAGCGCGGACTGGGGCCGTTCTTCAGGCCCCGGATGTGGCGCCCGAGGAACAGGGGACAGGCATCGCGGGCGGCGGCGTGGAGGCCGAGGCGGACCGTCACGGGGCTTTGGTACAGGCCGGGAATGGCGGCGATGGGATAGGGTTTCAGGCGCCCGAGACCGCTGGCCGCGAGATCGCGGGCGATCCCGCGGACGCCGAAGCAGTCGGCCCGATCCGGCGTGATCTTCAGGTCGAGAACGGGATCATCCAACCCCATGAACGCCGCGAAGGGCTTGCCCAGGGGCGCGTCGTCCGGCAGGTCGATGATCCCGTCGTGATCCTGGCCCAGGCCCATCTCGCGCTCCGAGCACAGCATGCCGTTGCTGGCCACGCCGCGAATCTCGCTCCGCTTCAATGTGATCCCGGTGCCGGGGATGGTGGTGCCGACGGGGGCGAACACGCCCTTCATCCCGGTGCGCGCATTCGGCGCGCCGCACACCACCTCGACCACCCCGCGTCCGGTATCGACCTTGCAGACCCGCAGGCGATCGGCGTTCGGATGCGGCGCCGCCTCGACCACGTAGGCGACGGTGAAGGGCGCCAGGTCTCGCGTCCGATCCACCACGTCCTCGACCTCGTGGCCGAGGGTGACCAGGCGATCGGCGATCGCCGCGAGCGACGCCTCGGTGTCCAGGTGGCGGCGAAGCCAGGAGAGGGTCAGCTTCATCGTGCCAGCCCGCCGAACAGGGTCGGCACGTCCTCGGCCCCGAAGCCGTAGTGGCCGAGCCAACGCGCATCGGCGTCGAAGAAGGCGCGCAGATCGGGAATGCCGTATTTCAGCATGGCGATGCGGTCGATGCCCATGCCGAAGGCGAACCCCTGCCAGTGGTCGGGATCGACGCCGCCGTTGGCCAGGACCTTGGGATGCACCATGCCGCAGCCGAGGATTTCCAGCCAATCCTCCCCGGCGCCGATCCGGATCTGCCCCTTGTCGCGGGCGCAGCCGATGTCGACCTCGGCGGACGGGGCGGTGAACGGGAAATAGCTGGGGCGGAAGCGCATCTTCAGGTCGCGCACCTCGAAGAACGCCTCGCAGAAGTCGCGCAGGCACCCTTTGAGGTGACCCATGTGGATGTCGGAGCCGACCACCAGACCCTCGACCTGATGGAACATGGGCGTGTGGGTCATGTCCGAATCCGAGCGGTAGGTGCGACCGGGGGCAATCACCCGGAACGGCGGCTTGTGCGTCAGCATGTGCCGGATCTGCACCGGCGAGGTGTGGGTGCGCAAGACCTTGCGGCTGCCGTCCTCGCCTTCGGGGAAATAGAACGTGTCGTGCTCCTGCCGCGCCGGATGCTCGGGCGGGATGTTGAGCGCCGTGAAGTTGTGGAAATCGTCCTCGATGTCGGGACCCTCGGCCACCGTGAAGCCCATCTCGGCGAAGATGGCGGTAAGCTCGTCCATCACCTGGCTTACCGGATGGATGCGCCCGCTCGCTTCGGGCCGCGCGGGCAGCGTCACGTCCAGGCGTTCGGCCGCGAGCTTTGCCTCGAGGTCCGCGCCGGCGAGGGCCGCGGCCTTCGCCGTGATCGCGTCCGCCACCCTTTCCTTCAGGGTGTTGAACCGCTGGCCCGCCGCCTTGCGCTCGTCGGGCGGCAGCTTGCCGAGCGTCGCCATCTGCCGGGTGACGTCGCCGTTGCGGCCCAACGCCGCCACGCGAATCGCCTCGAGGGCCGCCGCGGACGCTGCCGCAGCAACCTCGACCAGAAGCCGTGCCTGCAAGACGTCGGGTTGTTCGCTCATCGTCCTCGTCGTGCCATCAATGAAAAAGGCCCCTCGCGGGGCCTTTCGCTGCGCTTGGGCGCGTCTCGCCCTACCCGGCCGTGGCAAGCGCCCCGCGCGCCTGCTCGACCAAGGCGTTAAACGACTGCGGCTCGCGCACCGCCAGATCCGCCATCACCTTGCGATCCACCTCGATGCCGGCCAGCTTGATGCCGTGCATGAATTGCCCGTAGGTCAGGCCATGGCCGCGGACGCCGGCATTGATCCGCTGGATCCACAGCCCGCGAAACTCGCGCTTGCGCACGCGCCGGTCGCGGTAGGCGTATTGCAGGCCTTTCTCCAGCCGCTCCAAGGCGACGCGATAGACCTTGCTCGAACGCCCGCGAAAGCCCTTGGATTGCTGCAGGACCTTCTTGTGACGGGCGTGCGTCGTGACGCCCCTTGTGACCCGCGACATGGTCTTTCACCATCACCGATAAGGCAGGAACTTCTTTACGTGCCCGACATCCGCCTCGTCGACCAAGGTGGTACCCCGAGTGCTGCGAATCATCCGCGGCGCGCGCTTGCGCATGTTGTGGCGCTTGCCCGTGTGGTTGCGCTTGATCTTGCCCGTGCCGGTGAACGAGAACCGCTTCTTGGCACCGCTTTTGGACTTCAGCTTCGTCATGACCAATCGTGCCCGAGGGCGCAGCCGAGCGCCGGAAGGGCGGGTTATAGCCGTGGCCCCGCCGGATTGCAAGCCGGGTGGTTGGCCTTCCCCGCCGCTATTTCGGCGCCAGAACCATCACCATCTGGCGGCCTTCCATCTTGGGGAACTGCTCGACCTTGGACTTCTCGGCGACCTCGTCGCGCACCTTGTCCAGGACCTGGGCGCCCAGTTCCTGGTGGGCCAGCTCGCGGCCGCGGAAGCGGAGCGTCAGCTTGACCTTGTTGCCCTCGTCGAGGAACCGGTTCACCGCCCGCATCTTGACCTCGTAGTCGTGGTCGTCGATGCCGGGCCGCATCTTGATCTCCTTGACCTCGATGACCTTCTGCTTCTTGCGCGCCTCGGCGGCCTTCTTCTGGGCCTCGTACTTGAACTTGCCGTAGTCCAGCAGCTTGCAGACGGGCGGCTCCGCATTGGGGGCCACCTCCACCAGGTCAAGGCCGACATCCTCGGCCATCTGGAGGGCTTGCGATCGGCTGACGACGCCGACCTGGTTGCCGTGATGATCGATCAGCCGCACCGAAAAGGCGCCGATCTGTTGGTTGACCCGAGGCCCATCACGGGAGGGCTGGGGTGCCATTGCCATTCGCGCTATGTACCGTTCTCCCTCGCAAATGCCCCGCTATCGGGGCGGAAAGCCGTATCGGACGCGCCGCTCAAGCGGGCGGTCGCGCCTCGTCACGAAGTCTAGCCACGGCCTCCGCAAGCGCAAGCGATTCCTGTCCGTCGGTCCCCCAGCGGCGCAGCGAAACCGTCTGGGTTTCGGATTCGCGCTTGCCGACGGCGATCAGCAGGGGAACCTTGGCCAGGGTGTGCTCGCGTACCTTATAGCCGATCTTGTCGGCCCGGGCGTCGAGTTCGACCCGCAGGCCCGCGGCCTTCAATGTCGCCGCCACTTCCGCCGCGTAGGCGTCGCTGTCGTTGGTGATGGTGGCGACCGCCACCTGGGTTGGCGCCAGCCACAGCGGGAACCGCCCGGCGTAGTGCTCGATCAGAATGCCGACGAAGCGTTCGAGCGATCCCAGGATCGCCCGGTGCAGCATCACCGGCCTATGCTCCTTGCCGTCCTCCGCCACATAGGTGGCATCGAGCCGTTCCGGCAGGACGAAGTCGAGCTGCAAGGTGCCGCACTGCCAGGTGCGGCCGATGGCGTCCTTCAGGTGAAACTCCAGCTTGGGGCCGTAGAAGGCGCCCTCGCCCGGGCTCAACTGGTAGGGGTGGCCGGCGGCCTCAATCGCCGCCTTCAACCAGGCTTCCGCCTTGTCCCACACGGCGTCCTCGCCGGCCCGGACCGCCGGCCGGTCGGCGAACCGCACGCTGAACTCCTCGAACCCGAAATCGCGATAGATCTGGGCGAGCAGCCGGCAGAACTTCACCGCCTCGGCGGTTACCTGATCCGGCGTGCAGAAGATATGTGCGTCATCCTGGGTGAACGCCCGCACCCGCATGATCCCGTGCAGGGCGCCCGACGGTTCGTTGCGGTGGCACGAGCCGAACTCCGCCATGCGTGTCGGCAAGTCGCGGTAGCTCTTCAGCCCCTGGCGGAAGACCTGCACGTGGCACGGGCAGTTCATCGGCTTCAAAGCCAGCGCCCGTTCCTCCGCCTGGGTCGTGAACATCTGCTCGCGGAACTTCTCCCAGTGCCCCGACGCCTCCCACAGGGAGCGGTCCACCAGCATGGGCGTGTTGACCTCGACATAGCCATCGGTGTCCAGCCGCCGGCGCACGTGCTCCACGAGCTGCCGGTACAGGGTCCAGCCCTTCGGGTGCCAGAAGATGGCGCCGACCGCCTCCTCCTGGATGTGGAACAGGTCCATCTCGCGGCCGATCCGGCGATGATCGCGCCGCTCCGCCTCTTCGATCCGGTGCAGGTAGGCATCGAGGTCGGCCTGGGTCAGCCAGGCGGTGCCGTAGATTCGCTGCAGCATGGGGTTGCGGCTGTCGCCCCGCCAGTACGCCCCCGCCACCTTGGTCAGCTTGAATGCGGTCGGCAGCTTGCCGGTCGAGGGCAGATGCGGGCCGCGGCACAGGTCGATGAACTTGCCCTGGCTGTAGATGCGGATTTCCTCGTCGCCCGGGAGATCGCGGACGATCTCGGCCTTGTAGCCCTCGCCGATGCTCTCGAAGAACGCGATCGCCTTGTCGCGCGGCCACACGTCGCGGGTGACCGGCTCGTCGCGCGCCACGATCTCGCGCATGCGCGCTTCCAGTGCGGCGAGGTCCTCGGGCGTAAACGGTTTGTCCCGGGCGAAGTCGTAATAGAATCCGTCCTCGATCACCGGCCCGATGGTCACCTGCACGTCGGGATAGAGTTCCTTCGCTGCCTCGGCGAGTACATGCGCGGCATCGTGGCGCACCAGCTCGAGGGCGTCGGGGCTCTTCAGGGTGACGATCTCGATCCGGGCGTCGCGCTCGATCGGCAGCCCGAGATCGACCAGCCGGCCGTCCACCTTCGCCGCCAGCGCCGCCTTGGCCAGGCCGGGTCCGATCAGCTTGACGACGTCCGCCGCCGTGGTCGGCGCGTCCAGCGTCAGCACCCGGCCGTCGGGCAGGGTGATGGCGAGGGCGGTGCGTTGATCGGCGTCGTTCATGGCAAGGCCTTGTCGGTCTATTCTGGTTAATAACCCATCAAGGGGCGGCCTCGTAAGGGCGTTCCATGCCGCTGTGAAGGAAGCCGAAGGCGTCGGTCACCGCCGCGACCGCCAAATCGTCGAGCCGGGGCCGCCCGACGATCCTGACGTGATCCCCGCGCGGTGCGGTCTTCGCCGGGTCCGAGGCCGCCCCGAAGAGAACCAGGCAAGGGCAGCCGGCCGCCGCCGCGAGGTGCATGGGACCGTTGTCGTTGCCGATCGCGACCGCGGCGCGGCGCAGGATCGCGGCCAGTTCGAGCACGGTCGTCCGCCCGCACAGGTTGACGGCCGCGGGTGCCGCGGCGGTGATGGAACCGAGCAGATCGACCTCGGTCCCGACCAGGAGGGGCGCGAGCCCCTTGCCGGCCAGCCAGTCCGCCAGCGCGCCATAGCGCTCCACCGGCCAGCGCTTGTCCGGGCGATGGCCCGAGCTTCCCGGGACGAGAACCGCATAACGGCGCGGCAAACCAAGGTGCTCGATCGGGGCTTGCGCCCAATCCACGTTCGGCTTCGGACCTGCGGCGATCCCAGCCAGCGCGAGCTGCGCCCGCTGCCGGTCGATCGTGTGCATAGTCGTGCGCGCGAGATCGTCATGGCGGAGGGAGCAGCCGCGAACGATCCCCGACCATGCGGGTCTCGGGTGTGGGTGCAGACGAAAATACCAGCCACTGCGGTCCGACGTCTGCAGGTCGTAGACCCGGGTGAAGCGACCGTCCCGCAGCCGTCGCTGCAGGTCCAGGACCCGCCCGATCCGCCAGATCCTCGGATCGTCGTCAATCCAGACGTCGTCGAAATAGGGCATCTCGCTCGCGCAGGCGGCGTACACGCCACGCGTCAGGAGAATGATGAAGGCGTCCCGGTGATGGGCGCGGATGGCGGCGAAGGCCCCCAGGGATAGGATCAGATCGCCCAGCGCCCCCAACCGGATGACGAGAATCCGCTCCGGGTCCGGCTCCCTC
>SHVY01000021.1 GCA_009694045.1 Alphaproteobacteria bacterium
GGTCTCGTCCAACATCGCCGGCGTCACCCAGGCGGCGAGCGAGACCGGCCAAGCCGCCGGCGAACTCTCGCAACAGTCCGAGGCGCTCAAGGCTGAGGTCGACAAGTTCCTGCGAAACGTCCGCGCCGCATAACAAACGCGGACTGCGTACGACAAAGGGGCGGGCCAAAACCCGCCCCTTTCCTTTTCCGCGAACCGCCGGTTGTTTCGCCGGCCGGATTGCGTTACACGCCCGCATGCTCATCGTCCGGCACGGCGGGGCGGCGACGGACAAGGTGCGTGGCGCCGTCGTGGCGCTCGGCAACTTCGACGGATTGCACCTCGGCCATCAAGGGGTGATCGCCGCGGCCCGGGCGATCGCGGCCAAGGCCGACACCCCCTGGGGCGTCCTCACCTTCGAGCCGCATCCGCGCCAGTTCTTCCAGCCCTCGACCGTGCCGTTCCGCATCACGCCGTTCCGATCGAAGGCGCACCTCCTGCGGAAGCTTGGAGCGGACGTGATGGTCGTGCTTCGCTTCGGACCCAACCTCGCCGGCATGCTGGCGCAGGACTTCGTCCAGAGGATCGTGCTCGAGCGCTTGCGCATCCGCCATATCGTGACCGGCCCCGGCTTCGTGTTCGGAAAGGGGCGCAAGGGCAACGCCACCATCCTGTCCCGGATGGCCGAGATGGAAGGATTCGGCTACACTCAGATCGACACGGTCATAGCCGGCGCCGAGGCGTGCTCGGCCACCGATATTCGGGTTCTCCTGCGGCGCGGGCAAGTCATGGCGGCGGCGACGCTCCTTGGCCGGGCGTGGGAGTTCGAAGGCCGCGTGGTTCACGGGACCAAGCTCGGCCGCACGCTCGGCTTCCCGACCGCCAATCTCGGGGTCGCGGGCCGGCTGCACCCGAGCCCCGGCATCTACGCGGTGCGCGCCGGCCTGCGGGAAGGTTCCACGACCGTCTGGCGCGACGCGGTGGCGAGCCTTGGCACCCGCCCGACCTTCAAGGGCGAGGAGACCCTGCTCGAAGTCTTCATCTTCGACTATGCGGGCGACCTCTACGGCCGCCGCCTGCGGGTCGCCTTCGTGGATCGCCTGCGCCGCGAGCTGCGGTTCGATGACGTCGCGGCCCTGACGGCGCAAATGGCGCGGGATTGCGACGACGCCAGGGCGGTCCTCGAATCCCGGCCCTTGACGCAGCCGTCACGCTGATCGTATCCGGGGTCCCGACCATGCCCGCCGATTACAAAGCCACCGTCTTCCTGCCCAAGACCGACTTTCCCATGAAAGCCGGCCTGCCCCAGCGCGAACCCGAGATCCTGGCGCGCTGGCAGGCGATCGGGCTTTACCGACGCCTGCGCGAAACCTCCGCGGGGCGCCCGAAATTCATCCTGCACGACGGCCCGCCCTACGCCAACGGCCACCTGCACCTCGGCCACGCGCTCAACAAGATCCTCAAGGACGTGGTCAACCGCACCCAGCAGATGCTGGGCAAGGACGCGCCCTACGTCCCCGGCTGGGACTGCCACGGCCTGCCGATCGAATGGCAGGTCGAGCAGCGCTACCGCGAGACCGGCCGCGACAAGGACCAGGTTCCGATCGCCGAGTTCCGGCGCGAATGCCGGGAATTCGCCGAACACTGGATCGGCGTGCAGTCGGCCGAGTTCCAGCGCCTTGGCGTGCTGGGCGACTGGGACAACCCCTACACAACGATGACCTTCGCCGCCGAGGCCCAGATCATCCGCGAGATCGGCAAGTTCGTCATGAACGGCGGCCTGTACAAGGGCGCCAAGCCGGTGATGTGGTCGATCGTCGAGAAGACCGCGCTGGCCGAGGCCGAGGTCGAGTATCACGACCGCACCTCGACGACGGTCGACGTGCGTTTTCCGGTGACGCGGCCATCGCACCCGCTGCTCCAGGATGCCGCCATCGCGATCTGGACGACCACCCCCTGGACCATCCCCGGCAACCGGGCGATCGCCTATGGTCTCGGCTATGACTACGTCGCCGTCGAGGTTACAGCGGTCGAGGACGGTTCCCGGGCTCGGGTTGGCGAACGCCTGGTGGCCGTCGCCGACTTGCTTCCCGCGTTCCTCGCCCGCGCCGGCGTCACCGCCCATCGCGAACTCGGCAGCCTGAAGGGCGACGCCCTGGCCGGCACCATCTGCCGCCACCCCTGGCGGGGTCGGGGCTACGACTTCGAGGTACCCCTGTTGCCCGGTGATCACGTCACCACCGACCAGGGCACGGGCTTCGTCCATACGGCGCCCGGACATGGCGCCGAAGATTTCGAAATAGGCCGGAAATACGGGCTGGAAGTGCCCGAAACGGTCGAATCCGACGGAACATTCGGGCCGAAAGTCCCGCTTTTGGCGGGCAAGCGGGTGCTCACCCCCCTCGGCAAACCCGGCGACGCCGACGGGGCCGTGATCGCGCTGCTCGACGAGGTCGGCGCCCTGATCGCCACGTCCAAGCTGACCCACAGTTATCCCCATTCCTGGCGGTCGAAGGCCCCGGTCATCTTCCGCAACACCCCCCAGTGGTTCATCAGCATGACCACCAACGATCTGCGGGCAAAGGCGCTGCGGGCGATCGGCGAGGTCCGCTGGTTCCCCCGCACCGGCGAGAACCGCATCCGCGGCATGATCGAGGGACGCCCGGATTGGGTGGTGTCGCGCCAGCGGGCCTGGGGCGTGCCGATCGCCGTCTTCGTCCACAAGGAGACCGGGGCGGTCATCCGCGACCAGAGGGTGATCGACCGCATCGCCGAGGTCGTGGCCAAGGAGGGCGCCGACGCCTGGTTCGCGAGCGAACCCGCGCGCTTCCTGGGGCACGACTACCCGGCCGCGGACTACGACATGGTCCGGGACATCCTCGACGTGTGGTTCGAGTCGGGCTCAACCCATAGTTTCGTCCTGGAACAGCGGGAGGAGCTCGCCTGGCCCGCGTCCCTCTACCTGGAGGGCTCCGATCAGCACCGCGGCTGGTTCCATTCCTCGCTGCTCGAATCCTGCGGCACCCGTGGGCGCGCGCCCTACGAGGCGGTGCTCACCCATGGCTTCTTCGTCGACGCCGAGGGTCGCAAGATGTCGAAGTCACTCGGCAACGTGGTCGCCCCGCAGGCCGTCATCGACCGCTACGGGGCGGATATCCTGCGCACCTGGGTGGTGAGCGCCGACTACGGCGAGGACATGCGCATCAGCCAGGACATCCTGGCCTACCAGGCGGATTCGTACCGCCGGCTGCGCAACACCTTGCGCTACCTGCTGGGTGCCCTCGCCGGGTTCGACCCGGCCGAGCGGATCGAGCGGGGAGCGATGCCGGAACTCGAGCGCTGGGTACTGCACCGCCTGGCCGAGCTGGACCGGGAGATGCGCGCGGGCGTGGACGCCTACGACTTCCACACGGTGTTCACGGCCCTGCACACGTTCTGCGCGAGCGACCTTTCGGCGTTCTACTTCGACGTGCGCAAGGATTCGCTCTATTGCGATCGCGCCTCGAATCTCCGGCGCCGCGCCGCACGGACGGTGCTGGATACCCTTTTCGATTTCCTGACCGCCTGGCTCGCGCCGATCCTGTGCTTCACGGCCGAGGAAGCGTGGCTCGCCCGCCATGGGGACGACGCCGATAGCATTCACCTCCGCCAGATTCCGACGATTCCAGCGAATTGGCACGATCCGGCGCTCGGCGCCAAGTGGGAGGCCGTGCGGCGCCTTCGCCGCGTCGTCACCGGTGCGCTCGAGATCGAACGCCGCGACAAGCGGATCGGCGCCAGCCTGCAGGCCCATCCAACCGTCTATGCCGATGCGTCATCGGTCGCCGCGCTCGCCGGCCTCGATCTCGCCGAGATCGCCATCACCTCGGCCGCGACTTTGGTGGAAGGTACGGCCCCCGACGGAGCCCATAGGCTCGACGATGTCCAGGGCATCGGCGTGGTCTCGCGCCTGGCCGACGGTGTCAAGTGCGCCCGCTGCTGGCAGGTCCTGCCCGAGGTCGGCGCGGTCCCCGCGCATCCCGACCTATGCCACCGCTGCGCCGACGCGATCGCATGAGGTTCGGGCTCCTCGTCGCCCTGGCTGTCATCGCCGCCGACCAAGTCAGCAAGGCCTTGCTCATCGATCTCATGCTGTCCCGGGGCGACGAGCCGATCGTGGTGACCGGCTTCTTCCGCCTGGTGATGGTGTGGAATCGGGGCGTGAGTTTCGGCGTCCTCAATGAGGGGGACGGAGCGCCGGGGCAGCGGTGGTTGTTGGTCGGGATCGCCGTCAACGTCGTCGCCGCCCTGTTCGTCTGGCTGCGGCGGTCCCGCGAGCGTTGGTTCCAAGCCGTTCTCGGCGCCATCATCGGCGGGGCGGTCGGCAACGTGATCGATCGGGTCCGCTTCGGGGCCGTCGCCGACTTCTTCGACGCCCACCTCGGCGATACCCACTGGCCGGCGTTCAACCTCGCCGACGCGGCCATCTCGATCGGGGTCGTGGCGCTGGTTGCCGACGGCTTGCTTCGGCGGAAGTCGAAGGCTACATAGGAACCATGTCGCACCGAACCCTGCCCCTGATCGCGCTCGCCTGCGCGGCGGCGTTCGCGCTCGCCGGATGCGACGCCGCGAAGCGTTCGTTCGGCCTCGGCAAGCAGGCCCCGGACGAGTTTCAGGTCGTAAGTCGCGCACCCCTGTCGGTGCCGCCGGACTTCGGGCTGCGACCACCCCAGCCTGGCGCCGCGCGACCACAGGAGGAGGAGCCGCGCGATGCGGCGGCGGCGCTGCTGCTCGGCGGCGCGGCCGGTGGGAGTGGCATCAGCCCAAGCCTGCAAACCATCCTCGATCAAGCGGGTACGGCTGGTGCCGATCCGGCGATCCGCGCCCGTATCAATGAGGACAATGCCATCCTCGCCGCCGACACCTCGTTCACCGATCGACTGATCTTCTGGCGTCCGCCCCCCGACACGTCCGTGGTGGTGGACGCCGCCACGGAGGCCCAACGGCTGGCGGAGAACGCCGCGACTGGATTGCCGCCGACGGCGGGCATCACCCCGATCATCGAGGAACGCGAGAAGGCGATCTTCGAGGACCTCTTCTAGTAGTCCGACACAATCGCATGATTCATCATCGTGTTTGGGGCGGGCCACAGAATGAGAATCTTCCTAGTGCTTTGACTCCGACGGATCGTGAACGATCCGTCGGAGTCAAAGCACTAGCGCCGCGGGAGTCGATCCTGACCCTTCCCTATCGCCAGGATGTAAGCGGCTGCCTTGCCGGTCGGGCCGGCGCCCATGCCCTGGACGCCGCAACCTTCGCCGCGGCGCTTGCCAAGGCCGACGCTGCCCTTGCGCGGCTCAAGACTCGGATTAAGGCGGGCACGCTCCCTCCCTTGGTCCTCGCCGGACGCACCGACGATCTCGCCCAAATCCGAGCGGTCGCGGATCACGTGCGGGCAGGGGCGGACGACGTGGTCGTCCTCGGGATCGGCGGCGCAAGCCTGGGCGGCCAGACCCTGGTCGCCTTGGGGGACGAATCGGGACCGCGCCTCCACTTCATCGAGAACATCGATCCCGTGACGTGGGAGGGCACGATCAGTCGGTTGGACGTGACGCGGACGACGTTCCTGGCCGTGTCGCGATCCGGTGGAACGCCGGAGACGGCCGCCCAAGCCCTGCTTGCCTGCGACTTGTTGCGGAGCAAGCTGGCGGCGGATCAAGTGGCGCGGCACTTCCTAATGCTCACCGGGCCGGGGAAGACCCCCTTGCGGGCGATCGCCGAACGCCACGGACTGCAAGTCCTCGATCACGATCCCGACTTGTCCGGGCGCTACTCGGTCCTCGCCAACGTGGGACTGCTGCCGGCGATGATCGCTGGGGTCGATGCCGCCGGAGTGCGGTCCGGAGCCCAGGCCGTGCTTGCTCAGCTTCTCGCGGCCAAGTGTGCCGCCGACTGCCCCGCCGCCCAGGGCGCGGCCCTGAACGTGGCGTTGAACAAGGACAGGGGCGTCACCACCGCGGTGCTCATGGTCTACGCCGACCGGCTCGCCCATTTCGCCATGTGGTTCGTGCAGCTCTGGGCCGAGAGTCTCGGCAAGGATGGTCAGGGCACCCTGCCGGTCAAGGCCCTTGGTGCGACCGACCAGCACAGCCAGCTCCAGCTCTACCTGGACGGCCCCCGGGACAAGCTCTTCACCCTGGTCACCCTCGACCGGGCCGGGACCGGGGCCATGATCAGACCCGAACTCTCGGGCGACCCTTCCCTGGACTATTTCCGTGGCCGCCGGCTGGGCGACCTGTTGGAAGCCGAGCAGAAGGCGACCGCCGAGGTGATGATCGGCGCCGGCCGCCCCACCCGCGTGATCAAGCTCGCCCGGCTCGACGCCTTCGAACTCGGTGCACTCCTCATGCATTTCATGGTCGAGACCATCCTCGCGGCGGACCTCTTGGGCGTCGACGCCTTCGATCAACCCGCTGTCGAACTGGGCAAGGTGCTGACCAAGCGGTATCTTGCCGGAACCTAGAGGTTCGACTCCGCCGCATGGCCATCCGCCGCCTGCCTGAAACGACCGTGAACCGCATCGCCGCGGGCGAGGTGATCGAGCGGCCGGCCGCCGTCGTCAAGGAACTGGTCGAGAACGCCCTGGACGCCGGAGCCTGCCGCATCGCCGTCACCGTCGACGGCGGAGGTCGCACCCTGGTCGCCGTCGCGGACGATGGCTGCGGCATGGGTCGGGACGATCTTGCCCTGTCGATCGAACGCCACGCGACATCCAAGCTCGCCGACGACGACTTGGCGCGCATCGCCACCTTGGGTTTTCGTGGCGAGGCCTTGCCGTCGATCGGCGCGGTCGCCCGGCTCGCGATCGCCAGCCGGGCGGCGGGTTCGGCCGATGGCTGGCGCATGACGGTTGAGGGTGGCGTGCCGTCGGGGCCCCGTCCGACGGCGCACGCACCAGGAACCCGCGTCGAGGTTCGCGACCTGTTCTTCGCCACACCGGCCCGGCTGAAGTTCCTCAAGACCGAGCGGACCGAGCTGGAACGGGCGCGCGAAGCCATCGAGCGCCTGGCCCTCGCGCATCCCGAGGTCGGGTTCACGTTGACGGCGGATGGGCGCCCGATGCTGCGCCTGGATCCGCCCCAGGGGGATCTGTTCGACGCGCGTCGCGCCCGGGTGGGCGCCGTCGTCGGGCGCGGGTTCGGCGACAATTCCGTGCCCATCGCCTTCGAGCGCGGCGGGGTCGGGCTGACGGGCCAGGTCGGCTTGCCGACCTATTCGCGGACCACGAGCGAGGGCCAACACGTCGTCGTGAACGGCCGGCCGGTCCGCGACCGTCAGCTGCTATCGGCCATTCGGGGAGCCTATCAGGATCTGCTGCCGCGCGACCGCCACCCGGTCGTGGCCCTGTTTCTCGAACTCGACCCGGCCGAGGTGGACGTGAACGTTCATCCCACCAAGGCCGAGGTGCGGTTCCGCGACCCCAGCCTGGTCCGCTCGATCATCGTGGTCGGAGTGCGCAGCGCGTTGGACCGGGCGGGACACCGGACCGCGACCCATGGCGCCGCCGCGGTGATCGCCGGGGCGATTCCCGGCTCTCTGCCCTACCGCGGAGCCGCGTCCTGGGTGCCGCGGGGCATGGCGGAAGCGGCGGCCAGCTACCATGCGCCCCTGGCGCCCGGTTTCGCCCAACCCACCGGCCGGGTCGAGGTGGCGAACGGGAATCCCGGCGACCATCCCCTGGGTGCCGCGCGAGCCCAGCTTCACGCCACCTATATCGTCGCCCAGACCGCCGACGGCCTGGTCATTGTCGACCAGCACGCCGCCCATGAGCGGCTGGTCTACGAGCGGGTGAAGGCGGCCATGGCGGAGGGCGGCGTGGGCCGCCAGACGCTGCTTCTGCCCGAGGTCGTGGAACTCGAACCCGCGGCCGTCGAGCGGCTTGTCGGCCGGGCCGCGGAGCTCGCCGAGCTCGGCCTGGTGATCGAAGGCTTTGGGCCCGGGGCCGTGGTCGTCCGCGAGACTCCGGCGCCACTCGGGGCGACCGACGCGGCCGGACTCGTGCGCGATGTGGCCGACGATCTCGCCGAGATCGACGAAGCCGCCAGCCTCAAGGATCGCCTGGCCGGAGTTTGCGCCACGATGGCGTGCCATGGCTCGGTCCGGGCCGGGCGGACGCTGTCAGCCGAGGAGATGAACGCGCTCCTGCGCGAGATGGAGTCGACACCGAATTCAGGAAGCTGCGGCCATGGCCGACCGACCTACGTGGAGCTCAAGCTCCATGACATCGAACGCCTCTTCGGCCGGCGCTAAACCCTTTCGGTCAGCTTTGGCGATCGCGGGCGATCGGTTCGTGCGTCGGACGGTGCGTCCAAACTCGCGAGCATCAGGGTCACCAAGGGATCGAGCCTGAGAGTCGGGGCTTGGCCGGGGCGCCAGGACGGGCCGACGAGATGGAGAAGATCCGATCGGGCCACGACGTTCGCCCCTGCGCCGGAAGCGAGTCCGACGGCGAGAGACTTGGCCGCGTCGGCCAACTTGCGCTCGAAGGCGCCGTGGATCTGCGACAGCGATTTGGCATGGCCGTCGGCCCCGTAGAACACGCCGGGATTGGCGGCGGCCTGGACCGGGAAAAGATCGGCCACCGCCGCCGAAGGCGTGGTCCGCATGGCGCCCAGGAACCGACTCGCGTCGCCCGCGCCAAGGAAGTGGGCAAGATAGAGATCGGCCGCGCCGAGCCCCGGACCTACATGTGCCTCCAGAACCCGACGATTGTCTTCCACCAACCGGGCCGCGAACTCCGCCGACAGGCGTGGATCATCCCGGAGTGCCAGGATGCGGCGGCGATCGGCCGCGCTGTCCACCACCGGGTTGCCCTTGGCGTCGGTACCGATCTTGCCGGCGAGATCGGCGAGACCAACCTCGGCACCGTGATCGCGCACCATGGCGAGCCAGGTGCCCTCGACGAACTGGAACAGGCCCCGGGCGGAACTGGTCGCGGCATGGGCCCGCGGATCGAGTCCGCTCTCCACCGCGGCCTGGGCGACCATGAACGCGAAATCGACGCCGTTGCCCTTGGCCACGGCGCGAATCGCCTGGATCGTGCCGGGGGATGCACCTGTGGATGCGGCGATGGGAAGGCTCACGGATGCCACCATGATGCACACCGATTGCCGAATCGTTAACCGGCGGGCCGCGGCGGCCTGGCTATTGCGAATGTGCGAGCAACGCGCCGATCTCGGCGCCGAACTCCTGGCCATACCGTTCGGCGCCGCGACGCTGCATCGCGAGGTGCTCGTCGATCATGGCGGTGGATAGAAGTACGCCGAAATCACGCAGCCGATCCGCATCGGGTCCCGGCACCCCGAACATGCGGTCCAAGATGAGCTCTCCCATCCGCAGCTGTAGTGGGACGAGTCGATGTACCACGTCATCTCCGCCGCCGAATCCGATCGCGGGGGCACATTCTCGGTCGTGACGGTCAAGTAACCGCTAAAGTCCCACAACTCGACGTCGGCGTCGCCGCGAGAGCGCGCCGCATCGACGATCGCCGTAAGCCGGCGTTTCTAAGCCAGATAGTCCTCGAAGTGACCGCCTTGGCGGATGACCTCGATCAGCCGCGCATGATCGGGGCTGACAAACAGCTCGAGCCGAGCGCCCTCGACCCGAGCGTCGGCGATCAGGGATCGCAGGAGCTCGAACTGGTCCTCGGTCACGGCGATGTCCCGGTAGTAGTCGGTGCTGGTGTGGTAGAGCACCTCGGTCAATTCGAAACGCTCACGCGGATGGACGCTGAACGCGAGTCGATCCGTGCGTTCGCTGAGGTCCCCGACGAGCCGCGCGTCGTCGTCGCCCGCCAACGTCACGATTGAGTCCTCGAGGGCCGAGAGGGATAGAGCGCACCGCACGAGGTACGCCGGCAGGGCTAGGGGTCGCCTTGGGTCATCAGCATTCGATAATCGAATAGGTCCCGCGAATGGGCGTTGAACGCGAAGTAATCCAATCCGACGACGATGGTCTCGACGCCGCCAGCGGCCATGGCATGGCGCCCAAACCGCACGATGTCGACGATGCTGGCGCCCGGAACGCCAAGATTGAAGACGGCCCGTTCGGGAACGGCCAGGATCGATGCGAGGTGCGCGGGTCTCTGTCCGGCGAAGACCAGCGAGCTCCCCAGCAGGATCGCGCGCGGCTTGCGTTGCGCGACCTTGATCATTTTCGCGAAGCGCATGCGGGGATAGACGGAGACCTTCACGTCCGTCAGCCGGCGATCACCGGCGTGCCTAATGCCCCATAGAGATCGACCGCGACGTTGAACGCAACCACCGCCAGCAGCGTGCCCATCAAGCCCGCGATGTAGCCCATCCCGAATCGGTGCAATCGTCGCGTGTCCATGGTCAGAACTGGAAGTAGAGAAATTCGCTCGGCGCGAACAGGTTGAGCACCGCGTAGCTCGTCACGCCGATGGTCGCCACGGCGTAGGGCCACGTCGTTCGCCAGCGCCAAGGGAACCACGGCGACCGCCGAAACGGACGCGGATTGAAGTCGAGGGCGGGACGCTGGCCGCACATCCACTCCTGGGTGTTGGGACAGAACCAGCAGACCGCCCACAGGCCACCGATCCACAGCAGTTGCCGGGGCGAAAGGTAGGCGAAGTCGGCACTTGGTCTCGGCATCAAACCCGCGAGGCCGAGCACGTCATCGATGCCGTTCAGACCGGACATGCTTGCCAGCAGCCCGCCCGCGCCCTCAATCGTCGTCGCCCGAAACAGAACCCATGCCACCACCACCGTTAGCAACGTGATGGTGCGACCCGCCCATCGAGCCAGGAAACTTGGAGCCAGCGGCCTCGTGCCGTGCGCAAGGCCTCGCCACAGGTGATTGATGATCAAGTAGGTCCCGTGCAGCGCGCCCCACAGGGCGAAGTTCCAGCCGGCGCCGTGCCAGAGGCCGCCGAGCAACATGACGACCATGAGGTTGCCGTAGCGATGGCCGCGTCCGCGCTTGTTCCCGCCCAGTGGGAAGTACAGGTAATCCCGAAGGAAGCGGGACAAGGTCATATGCCAGCGGCGCCAGAACTCGATGATGCTGCCGGCCTTGTACGGCGAGTTGAAGTTGAGGGGCAGGCGCACCCCGAACATCCGGGCCAGCCCGATCGCCATGTCCGAGTAACCGGAAAAATCAAAGTAAAGCTGGAACGTGTAGGAGAGCGCGCCGCCCTAGGCCTCGAGAAAGCCGACCGTCTGACCCACATCGGCCGCGGCGAACACCGGCAATGCGTAGACGGCGATGCCGTCGGCCAGGATCACCTTCTTGAAGAGCCCGAGGCCGAAGATGACGAGGCCAACGGACAGGTCCGGCAAAAGCACGCCGCGGCCGCCGCGCTCGGCGATCTGGGGCAGCATCTCCTTGTGATGCACGATCGGGCCGGCGATGAGCTGGGGAAAGAACGTCACGAACAGGAAGTAGCGCGCGATGCTCGGTTCCTCCGCCGCGCCCCGATAGGAATCGACCAGAAACGCAATCTTCTAAAATGTATGAAATGATATAGAATGCGTCAAACGACGCAATATCGAAAAATTAAAAGATGTTTAGCAGGAAATTTTCGTATTTATAATATTAAAATACTAAAATATTTCCTTATATACCGAAAATAAGACATAACCTTCTCATCATAGTCAAACTATGTTTAGAAATAAAGATTACAAGGTAATAATTTGCAAGTATTTATCCTAATATAAGAAAATAATAGCCAGCATTCCACCACGAGTAAAATGATAATGAAGCCATTACAAGTCAAACAATATTCTCAGATCGAAATAGTAGTTTTTAAAGAAAGGAAATCTGATTAGAGTGATTGGAAGAAAGACAAAAAATTAATATATTAAGAATTGAAAATCATGATTTACGCTTCGATTTGTGACGATGTGCGCCGATTCAAGAGGAAGATGCGCTATTTTAATCTTCCTCCGGGGCGTTCGGACAATTTCGTAATCCTATCATTGGACGGTAAACAAACTCAACCGACGCCGGCGGGACACGGAGGAGGAGGCAGAATCGTCGCGATTGCGCTATCGTCCGACCATGAACGACGAAACGCCCCCGGGCGCCAACCGTTGGCGTCGCTTCCAGGATTGGGACGAGCGGCCACTTCGGCTCGATCGCTTCGCGGCCGAGGATCCGGACAACGGCTTTGCCGCGTTTTCGAGCCCCCACGACCCCAAGCCCGGGGTCACGGTCGCGGGCGGGCGCATCGCATCGATGGACGGGATCGCAGCCGCCGACTTCGACATGATCGATCTATTCATCGCCCGCCACCATCTCGATCCGGACATGACCTTGGAGGCGATGGCGATCCCGGCCACCACGCTCGCCCGCATGCTGGTGGATCTGCACGTGCCGCGGACCAAATTGGTGTGCCTCGCCCGCGGCCTCACGCCCGCCCGCCTCGCCGAGGTCGTGGCCCAGCTTTCGATGCTCGAGATCGCCTTCGCCTACGCCAAGATGCGGGCGCGGCGAACCCCAGGCAACCAGGGCCACGTCACCAACGCCAAGGACGACCCCCTGCAGCTCGCGGCGGACGCGGCCGTGGCCGTGGCGCTCGGCTTCGACGAGATCGAAACCACCCAACGGGTCGCCCGCAACGCCTGGTCGAACGCCATGGCCTGCGCCGTCGGCGCGGCGGTGGGGCGGTGGGGCACCCTGTTTCAGTGCTCGAGCGAGGAGGCCGAGGAACTGCGCATCGGGCTCGCCGGGTTCACTTCCTACGCCGAGACGGTGTCGGTCTACGGCACCGAACGGGCGTTCATCGACGGCGACGACACCCCTTGGTCGAAGGCCTTTCTTGCCGCCGCCTACGCCTCGCGCGGGATCAAGATGCGCTGTACGTCGGGCGCCGGCTCCGAATTGCTGATGGGCTTCCACGAGAGCAAGTCACTGCTCTACCTCGAGGCCCGTTGCCTCTGCCTGCAGCGGGCGATGGGGGTGCAGGGCACCCAGAACGGCGGCATCGACGGGGCGCCGCTCGCCTCCACCGTCCCCGGCGGGGCGCGCGAGTTGATGGCGGAGAACCTGATCGCGGTCTGGCTCGACCTGGAGTGTGCCTCGGGCAACGACAGCCGCACCTCGGAATCCGAGATCCGGGTCGGCGCCAAGATCATGCCGTTCCTCATGGCCGGATCGGACCTGATCTGCTCGGGCATGGGTTCGATCCTCAAGTACGACAATTCGTTCAACCCATCGCTTCTCAACGGTGAGGAGATGGAGGACTACCTGGCGCTGCAGCGGGACTTCGAGGTGGACGGCGGCCTGACGCCCTTGGGCGAGGAACGGGCGCTGAGCCTTCGCCGCCGCGCGGTCGAGGCTCTGTCCGCCGTGCTCGACGAGTTGGGGCTCGCCAGCCCGACCGCGGCGATGAAGGCGAGCGTGGTGGTCGCGTCCGGGTCCGACGACACCGAGAGTTTCGGGCCGCGCGATGCGGCCCTCATCGCCCAAGGGATCCAGGCCCGCGGCCTCGACGTGGTGGACGTGATTCGCGCGTTGGCGCGCCGCGGTTTCGGCGCGGAGGCCCAGAACCTGCTCAATCTCGTTCGCCTGCGCCTGTCCGGCGACTACCTGCAGACCTCGGCCATGATCCGCGACGGCCGGGTGTTGAGCGCGGTCAACGACCCCAACGACTACGGTGGCCCCGGCACCGGCTATCGGGTGTCGCCCGCTCGCCGCGACCAGATGGCTGGCCTGCGCGACGTGCTGGACCGACCGACGGTGGTTCATGAAGAAGCCCGCCACGCCCGCGACGAGAACCGCCGTATCGCCTACCGGGTAGTGGGCGACGCGGGCACCGGGTCCGACACACGCGAGGTCGTGATCGGTGTGAGCCCGGCCTTCGGGGTCAAGCTGTTCCGCACCGTCGCCGGGCATCCGCTGTCGGCGGTTCTGGCCGAGCTGATCGCCGGCATCAAGAGCCGTGGCCTGGCCGCGCGCGTCGTCCGCGTCCGGCACACCGCCGATACCTCGTTTCTAGGCCTGAGCGCGGCCCGACTCGCGGGTTCGGGCATCGGCATCGGCATCCAGGCGAAGGGGACGACCGTGATCCACCAGCGCGACCGGTTGCCCCACAACAACCTGGAGCTCTTCTCCAACGCGCCGATCACCCGTCTGCCCCATTACCGCCGCCTGGGCGAGAATGCCGCCGCCTACGCCCTGGGCGAGTTGCCGGACCCGGTCGTCGTGCCGCAACGCGGCGAGGCCATGGGCGCGCGGTTTCATGCCCAGGTCGCCCTCATCTACGCGATCGAGACTTCGCTGGTCACCGACGACCTGACGCCGGAAGATCTCTCCGTCACGTTCCTGGGCAAGCCAGCGTGACCCGGCCACCGCTGACGACCGCCGACTATCCCCTCGCCGAACGGCGGCCCGACCTGATCCGGACCCCGACCGGTAAGCCGCTCAATGCCATCACCCTCGACGCCATCGAGCGGGGTGACATCGCGATCGCCGACCTCAGCATCACCGCCGATGCCCTGGTCATGCAGGCGGAGATCGCCGAGGCGGCGGGGCGCCCGACCCTCGGCCAGAATCTCCGGCGCGCCGCCGAACTCGTCGCCGTCCCCCAAGACGTAGTGATCCGCGTGTACGAGCTGCTGCGACCCGGCCGCGCCAAGGCCAAGGAGGAGATCCTGACCGCCGCCCGAGCCTTGCGCGACGACCATGGCGCGATGTTGATGGCCGCCTTCATCGAGGAGGCGGCCGCCGTCTACGAACGTCGCGGCCTGTTCCGCCTCCGCTACTGAGCTCAAACCCGTTCCGGTTGACGCCGGGATGGCCCCCGTCGAGGATGCGCCATGCCTAATCGCGCCTCGCCACAATCCGTCAACCTGCTCGATGACCGCCTGCGCGAACGCGCGGCCTGCGTCGTTCCCGGCGGCATGTGGGGCCATCAGCACGCCCGGCGTCTGCCCGCCGGCTACCCCCAGTTCTTCAGCCGCGCCGAGGGCTGTCGCATTTGGGACATCGACGGCAAGTCCTACATCGACTTCATGTGCGGCTGGGGGCCCGTCGTCCTCGGCTACGGCGATGCCCATGTCGAGGCGGCGGCCGAGCGGCAGCGACGCCAGGGGGATTGTCTCAATGGCCCGTCGCAGCGCATGGTCGAGCTCGCCGAGCGCCTTGTGGGCCTCGTGCCGCACGCCGACTGGGCGATGTTCCAGAAGAATGGCACCGACGCGACCACTGCCTGCGCCGTGATCGCCCGCGCCGCGACCGGGCGGCGCAAGGTGTTGGTCGCGCGCGGCGCCTACCATGGCGCCGTTCCCTGGTGCAATCCGTACCCCCTGGGGGCCACGATCGAGGACCGCGCCCACATTGTTCCCTTCGACTACAACGACCCCGAAAGCCTGAGCATGGCGGCCGATCAGGCGACCGGCGACCTCGCCGCGGTTTTCGTCTCGGGCTTCAAGCACGACGTGGGCAAGGAGCATGTGCTGCCGACGCGTGAGTTCGCCGAGCGGGCGCGGGCGATCTGCGACGCGGCGGGCGTGGCCCTGGTGGTGGACGACGTGCGGGCGGGGTTCCGACTTCAATTTGGGCGGAAGCTGGGAATTGGTGGGCGTGCGCCCCGACCTTTCGGCTTGGAGCAAGGCGATCGCCAACGGGCATTCCTTGGCCGCTGTGACCGGCAACGACCGATTCCGCGAGGCCGCTTCGCAGGTCTTCGCCACCGGCTCGTTCTGGACCGCGGCCGTTCCCATGGCGGCGGCGCTCGCCACCCTGGATCGGCTCGAGGCGTTGAACGGGATCGATCATATGCGCCGCATGGGCGAACGATTTTGCACCGGCCTGGCGACCTCCGCCGCCAAGCTAGGCCTGCCACTCAGGCAGAGCGGCCCACCGCAGATGCCGGTGCTGCTGTTCGACGACGACGCCGATCGGGCAAAGGGGAACCTTTTCTGCGTCGAGGCCCTGAAGCGCGGGGTCTACCTGCACCCCACCCACACCCTGTTCCTGTCGGTCGCGCACCAGGCAGCCGACATCGACGAGGCCTTGGCGGCGGCCGACGCCGCCCTGGCCGTCGTCGCCGGAAGGTTCGACCGTTGAGCACACCGACCAAGGCGGCGGGACGCAATGTCTCGCCCGAGTATCTCGCTGATCGCGCCAAATTCGTGCGGTTGGAGACCCTGCGGCTCGCCCGCATCGCCGGCGCCGGGCACTATTCAAGCACGTTCTCCGCGGCCGAACTGTTCGTCTCTCTGTACTACGCGCACCTGCGCTACAACCCGGCCGAGCCCGCCTCGCCCGACCGCGACCGGTTCATCCTGAGCAAGGGTCATGCGGCGATCGGGCTCTACCCCATTCTCGCCGACGTGGGCTTCTTCGATCCGCGTGCGCTGGACGACTACACCCGGTTGGGCAGCCCCTTCGGCGACCACCCCGACATGAAACGCATACCCGGCATCGACTTCAGTTCGGGCTCGCTCGGCCACGGACTCTCCATCGGACTTGGCATGGCACTGGCCGGCCGGGTGCAGGGCCGCAACTATCGCGTCTACTGCATGATGGGCGACGGGGAGCTCGCCGAGGGCCAAATCTGGGAGGCGGCGATGGCGGCCGGCCACTTCCGCGTCCAGGGTTTGGTGGGCATCATCGATCGCAACCAGCTCTGCATCGACGGGCCGACCGAGGAGGTCATGGCGGTTGAACCCCTGGAGTACCGCTTCACGAGCTTCGGCTGGGATGTCCGCCGCATCGACGGGCACGACACCGCCGAGATCCTGGATGCCCTCGACGGACTGAAACCGGCAGGCCATGGCCGGCCCCAGATGATCATCGCCGATACGGTCAAGGGCCGGGGCGTGGCGCGCATGGAGTTGAGCCTGGACTGGCACGTGGGTAACCTGGTCGGCCAGGATTACGACGACGCCGTGGCCGAGATCCAGGCCGGGTTGCAGCCGCGTCCGCGCGAGGTCGTCCGCCATGGTTGAGAACAAGACGACCGAGGACCAAGGGGGCGAAGATGCCCTGTTTCGCGGTACGGCCGGCGGCGGCGATCTGGCACTTAAGGATTTAACGTCGGTTCAGGGCACGCCGAACCGGGTCTTGCCAGCCTTCGTACTCGGCGAGGAACTGGCCGATCTGGCGGATCGTGATCCGCGCATCGTGGTGCTGACCGCCGACCTAGCCTCGGCCAACCGCACCCGGGATTTCAAGCTGCGCCACCCGGATCGGTTCTTCGACTTCGGCATCGCCGAGAAAAACATGATCACCGCCGCCGCCGGCATGGCCGCGGCCGGGCAGATTCCCTTCGCGGCGACGTTCGCGGCCTTTTCCGCCATCCTGGCGGCCGAACAGATCCGCACCGACTGCGCTTACCCGCGCATGCCGGTGCGTGTCGTCGGCACCCACTCCGGCATGTCCATGGGCTTCTACGGAACGAGCCACCACGCGCTCGAAGACCTGGCGATGATGCGAACCGTCGCCGATCTCACCGTGGTGTGCGCCACGGATGCCAACCATCTTCGGGCCGTACTGCGCGCCTCTCTCGATCGTCCCGGCGCCATGTACATCCGCCTGAGCCGTGGCCGCGATCCCGAGGTCTATCCGACCGTCCCGGCTGACTTCCGTTTCGGCCATGCCGCCACGTTGCACGACGGCCGGGACCTGACGATCATCACCACCGGGTCGATGGTCCGGCCCTGCCTTGATGCCGCCCTGGCGTTGGCGGCGACGGGGGTGGCGGCGCGGGTCATCGACATGGCGACCCTCAAGCCCCTGGACGAGGACGTGATCCACCGCGCCTTGGCCGAAACCGGTGCCGTCCTGACGGTCGAGGAACACAACGTGACGGGCGGGCTCGGCAGCGCCGTGGCCGAGGTCCTGGTCGAGCTGCCGCGCAAGCCGTTCCGCCGCCATGGCGTGCAGGATGCCTTCGTGATGGTCGGGCCGCCGGCGGCCCTGTACGCCCACTATCGGTTGGACGCCACGGGGATCGCGGCGGTCGCCCGCGAACTTCTCGGATCGTAAGGGAGAACGGGTCATGACCAAGGTCGCGCTGGTGACTGGCGCAGGCACGGGCATCGGCCGGGCTGCGGCCCTGGCCCTGGGCAAGGCCGGTTACGCGCTGGTCCTCGCGGGACGCCGAAAGGAGGTGCTGGACGACGTCGCCGCCGCCGCCGGGCCCACGAAGACTCTCGCGGTGCCGACCGATGTCGGCGACCCGGCATCGGTGAACGCACTCTTTGCCGCCACGAAGGCCGCCTTCGGCCGGCTCGACGTGCTGTTCAACAATGCCGGGGTGGGCGGTCCCCCGATCCTGCTCGAGGATCTCACCTTCGAGCAGTGGAAGAGAGTCGTCGATACCAACCTCACGGGGGCCTTCCTCTGCACCCAGGAGGCGATTCGCCTGATGAAGGATCAGGATCCGCGCGGCGGTCGAATCATCAACAACGGCTCGATCTCGGCCCACACGCCCCGACCAAACTCGGCGCCCTACACCGCCACCAAGCACGCGATGACCGGTCTGACCAAGTCGACGGCGCTCGACGGGCGCAAGTACGACATCGCCTGCGGCCAGATCGACATCGGCAACGCGGCCACCCCGATGACCCGGCGAATGGACAAGGGCATCATTCAGGCGAACGGCACGGTCGCACCCGAACCAACCATGGATGTCGAGAACGTGGCCCAGGCAGTCGTCTACATGGCGGGCCTGCCGCTCGACGCCAACGTCCTGACCATGACGGTGATGGCGACGAAAATGCCCTACGTCGGGCGTGGTTGATTGGCGACCGGCGCGACCGATATTCTCCCCGCCCACATTCCTCGGAGGACGTTCATGGCGAAGATCAAGGTTGGTGCCCGCGTGCCCAGCGGCAAGCTGCAGTCGATGAAGGATGGCCGCCCCGCCGAAGTTTCGACGGCGGATCTGTTCAAGGGCAAGCGCGTGGCGCTGTTCTCGGTTCCAGGTGCCTTCACGCCCACGTGTTCGAACGCCCATTTACCCGGGTTCGTGAAGAACGCGCGCGCGCTCAAGGCGAAGGGCATCGACACGATCGCCTGCCTCAGCGTCAACGACGCGTTCGTCATGGGCGCTTGGGGAAAGGCCCAAAAGGTCGGCGACAAGGTGATAATGCTGGCGGACGGCAACGCCGCCTACACCGACAAGCTCGGCCTTGGCCTCGACGCTCGCAAGTGGGGCATGGGTCGGCGCGGCATGCGTTTCTCGATGGTCGTGGACAACGGCGTCGTGACACAGCTCAACGTCGACACCAGCGGGCTCAAGGACTCCTCCGCCGAGGCAATGCTGGAAAAACTCTAGTGTCCCGGTTCTGAAATTCGCCCCGAGGGTTGCCGCGTGAAAGGGCGAACTTCGAAACCACGACCCTAGAGCACGTTCCGACCACGGTGACTCGGTCGGATTGGCCCCCTCCCCCTTCCCCTCCCGCAAGGGGAGGGGAGAAGCAAGACATGATCCGTGCGTCCCCCTCCCCTTGCGGGAGGGGAAGGGGGAGGGGCGGGTCAACATGAACGGAACGTGCTCTAGACGGAGCCTAGAAACGGCGCCATGCCGGTGCGGGCGAGTTCGTCGGCTCGTTCGTTGCCGGGATGGCCCGCGTGGCCCTTCACCCAGATCCAGGTGATGTGGTGGGTGGCGAGAGCCGCGTCGAGCCGCTGCCACAGATCCACGTTCTTCACGGGCTTGTGGTCGGCGGTGCGCCAACCGTTGCGCTTCCACCCGTGGATCCAACGGGTGATGCCGTCCTTCAAGTAGACGCTGTCGGTGTGGAGGCGAACCTCGGTCGCGCGCTTCAACGCCTCGATCGCCATGATCGCCGCCATCATCTCCATGCGATTGTTGGTCGTCTGGGATTCGCCGCCGCTGAGCTCGCGCTGGTGATCGCCCCAGGTCATCAGGGCGCCCCAGCCCCCGGGACCGGGATTGCGCGAGCAGGCCCCGTCCGTGAACACCGAGACGACGCGGGCAGCGGCCTTGGCCGTCACGCCAGACCGTAAGCGGCGGCGCTCCGCACGTCCCGGTGAAAGCGGAGCTTGGCGAGGTATTCGCGGGGATCCTTCGGCGTCACCAACGCGCCTTCGATCTGGTTCAGCCAGTCGTACAGCCGCGTGAGCAGGAACCGCACGGCGGCTCCCCGCGCAAGAAGCGGAATTGCCGCAACTTCGGCCGGCGACAGCGGGCGCACCCGGGCATAGGCGTTCAGCAGCATCCGCGCCTTGGTGGCGTTGAACTGCAGGTCGCGCTCGAAACACCAAGCGTTCAGGCAGACCGCCAGGTCGTAGACCAGGAAGTCGTTGCAGGCGAAGTAGAAGTCGATCAGCCCGGTCAGCGTCTCGCCGTCGAAGAATACGTTGTCCGGAAAGAGATCGGCGTGGATCACTCCCGACGGCAGCCCTACCGGCCAGGACTCGGCGATGTCCGCGAGGTCGCGGGCGAGTTCGGCGCGCAGGCCAGACTCGACCTGATCGGCGCGGGCTTCGCATCCGGCGAACAGCAAGCGCCACCCGGCGACGCTCAGGTTGTTGGGCCGCCGCAGGGAGAAATCCGCCCCGGCCTGATGCATTCCGGCCAGCGCGCCGCCAAGCGCCGCGCATTGGCCGGGCAGGATGCGCCGCGGCCAGACCCCGGACAAGAACGACACCATGGCGGCCGGTCGACCACACAGATCGCGCAAGGACTCCCCGTCGCGGGCGCGGATCGGCGTCGGGCAGGGAACTCCCCGCGCCGCGAGGTGGTGCATGAGGCCGAGGAAGAACGGCAGATCCGCCGGCTCTACCCGCTTCTCGTAGAGGGTCAGGATGAACGGGGCCCGATCCGTCAGGACCAGGAAGTTACTGTTCTCGACCCCCTCGGCGATCCCCTTGAACGACCGGAGCCGTCCCACGTCGTAGTCGGCCAGGAACGCCTCGAGGTCCTCCGCCCCGACGTCGGTATAGACCGCCATCGCCCCTCGGCTCGACGCGCCGTTCAGTCCTGCAATTCGCGCGGGACGTTGAAGCGGACATCCTCGCGCCGCACGACGACCTCTTCGACGGTGAGTTCGTAGGCCCCGGCGAGCGCGCCCAAGGCCTCCTCCACCAGGGTCTCCGGCGCCGAGGCGCCGGCCGTGAGGCCCACCCGCTCGACCCCGTCGAACAGGGACCAGTCGATGTCGCGGGCGCGTTGGACCAGGGCGGAGCGCGGGCAGCCCGCCGTACGGGCCACCTCAACCAGCCGGAGCGAGTTCGACGAGTTCGGCGAGCCGATCACCAGGATCAAGTCGCAGCGTCCAGCGATCGCCTTGATCGCCTCCTGCCGGTTGGTGGTGGCGTAGCAGATATCCTGGCGGTGAGGGCCGGCGATGCGCGGGAACCGTCGGCGCAGCACATCGACGATGCAGGCAGCGTCGTCGACCGACAGCGTCGTCTGCGTCAGGTAGGCGAGGTTGTTCGCGTCGCGGGGTTCGACCGTCGCCGCCTGCTGGGTGCTTTCCACCAGGAGAATGCTGCCCACCGGCAACTGACCCATGGTTCCCACCACTTCTGGATGGCCATTGTGCCCGACCAGGATGATCTGACGTCCCGCGGCGAAATGCCGCTCCGCCTCATGGTGAACCTTGCTCACCAGGGGGCAGGTCGCATCGACATAGGTGAGATTGCGGCGCTCGGCCTCGGCGGGTATGGCCTTCGGTACCCCATGGGCCGAGAAGACCACCGGGGCGCCATCGTCCGGCACCTCGTCCAGCTCGTCCACGAACACGGCGCCCTTGGTCTCGAGCTGCTCGACGACATACCGATTGTGCACGATCTCGTGGCGGACGTAGACGGGCGCGCCGAACTTCTCCAGCGACAACTCGACGATCTGAATGGCGCGATCGACCCCCGCGCAGAATCCGCGCGGGGCTGCAAGCAATACCGAGAGCTGGCGACGATCCATGCCGCGCATCCTAGATCATTGACCACGCACGAGGCGAGCCATAACCGGAAGCCGCAGTCTTGTTTGTGTCACAACCACCGACTAGATTGCGCCGACAACCGTACGAGGTCCAGCCATGTCCGAAGTCGTCATCGCCCAGAAGGGCCCGTACCCGATCGATGTCGAGGCGGGCAAAACGTACTACTGGTGTGCGTGCGGACGCAGCGCCAAGCAGCCGTTTTGCGACGGTTCACACAAGACCACGAGCCTGACCCCCGTCAAGGTCGTTGCCGAGTCGACGACCAAGGCCTGGTTCTGCGGGTGCAAGCACAGCGGCAAGAAACCCTACTGCGACGGAACCCACGGCCGCATCTAGTGGCCCGACACGAACGCGCGCTTCATCATCGTGTTTGAGGTGGGCCACACCATGAGAATCGTGCCTAGGGGTTTGGCCCGGCGGATCGTGAACGATCCGTCGGAGTCAAGGAACTAGGTCTTCGCCGCGTGCGAGCCGCGCCAGCCCTCCTTGCCGCCTTGTGCCTGCTGGCAATCGCGGGCTGCGAGACCTTTACGGGCGCGGACAAGCCGGTCACCTGTCCGATCGTCTATGTCGTCGGCGAAGCCGGCAAGATCACCCAGTATCGTGAGGGCTCGGGCACCGATCTGACCGAAGTACGCTTCGCCGCGGCGATCGCCGATTTCAACTGGGCGTGCGAGTACGACGACGATGGCAGCATCGATATCGAGATCGCCATCGATTTCTCCGCGTTCCGTGGCCCGGCGGCGGCGGACGATGTCGGCCGCTTCCCCTATTTCGTGGTGATCGCCGATCCCGATCGCGAAATCCTGGCGAAGCAGGAGTTCACCCTGGTCGTGGAGTTCGCCGGCAATTCGACGACCCAAATTCAGCGCCGGATCGCGGGCGCGACGTTCTACGTTCACGATCCCGACAACGGCGCGGCCCACCAGCTCTACATCGGTTTCCAGCTCGACGAAGCCCAGCTCGAGAACAATCGCAAGGCCCTTTAGGCTTCGCGCTTGCACCGCCGGGTTCGGCCGTGCCAACCTCCTGCCGCCGCGTGGGAGAGATCGGATCTCGGTATACACCCGAAGCCCGGCGCCGAAGGAGCGACCGCCCCGGAAACTCTCAGGCAGAAGGACCGCGCGGCACAGGGCACTCTGGAAAGCAGGCGCGGGTAACGCGCCTCACCGACGGGGAAAGCCGGCCAACGGGCAAGCGGCCGGTCAATCTCTCAGGCCCCGCGACAGAGGGGGCACCGACGGGACGGGGATACCCTGTCCCGGTGTCACTTTTGGCGGAGGGCACGCTGGTCGACCCTGGTTTGCTGCACCGCACGCCACTACACGCGCTCCACGTCGAGCTCGGTGCCCGCATGGTCCCGTTCGCCGGCTACGACATGCCCGTGCAGTACCCGACCGGAATTCTCGCCGAGCACCGCCACACCCGCGCCGCCGCCGGCCTGTTCGACGTGTCCCACATGGGCCAGGTGTTCCTGCGCGGCGCGGGCGCCGTGGTGGAACTCGAACGCCTCGTGCCCGGTGACGTTCGCGATCTCGCCCCCGGTGCCATCCGGTACACGATGTTCACCGCCGAGGACGGCGGCATTCTCGACGACCTTATGGTCACCCGCGGACCCGATCATCTGTTCCTGGTGGTGAACGCCGGCCGCAAGGTGGAGGACGTGGCCCATCTTCGCGCCCGCATCGCCGGAGCCGTGACGGTCGAGGAACGGCCCGACCTGGCGCTTCTCGCCCTCCAGGGGCCCGCCGCCGCGAGGGTCCTCGACCGGCTGGCGCCGGGGGCGGGTCGCATGACGTTCATGACCCAGGCCGGCCTTTCGATCGCCGGCATCGCCTGCACCGTCTCCCGCTCCGGCTACACCGGCGAAGACGGCTTCGAGATCTCGGTCCCGGGTGACGCGGCGCTCGGTCTGGCCCGGCGGCTGCTGGCGGAGACGGAGGTGCGGCCGATCGGGCTCGGTGCCCGCGATAGCCTCCGGCTCGAGGCCGGGCTTTGCCTCCATGGCCATGACATCGACGGCACGACCACGCCGATCGAGGCGGGGCTCGCCTGGACGATCGCCAAGCGGCGGCGGCAGGAGGGCGGGTTTCCGGGCGCCGACATCGTCCTGCGGCAACTTCGCGAGGGGCCGTCTCGCCGGCGCGTCGGCCTGGTGCCGGAAGGCCAGGCCCCGGCCCGCGAGGGCACCGAGATCCTCGATGCCGCCGGGCTACTCCTCGGCAAGATCACCAGCGGCGGCTTCGGGCCGACGCTCGGCGGGCCCCTCGCCATGGGCTATGTGGCGGCGCGCGCCGCCGCATTCGGCACCAAGGTCCAGCTCATGGTGCGCGGGACGGCGAAGGCCGCCGCCGTCGCTCCCATGCCGTTCGTACCCCACCGCTACGCCAAACCTTGAAGTCAGAGGAAAGGGATTCGCGCATGAGCGCTCGGCGCTACACCAAGGACCACGAATGGATCATCGTCGACGGCGACATCGCCACCGTCGGCATCACCGACTTCGCCCAGGAACAGCTCGGCGACGTTGTCTTCGTCGACCTGCCGGCGATCGGCAAGGAAGTGACCAAGGGCGGCGAGGCCGCGGTGGTCGAATCGGTCAAGGCCGCGAGCGAAGTCTACGCGCCGATCGCCGGAACCGTGGTGGCGGTGAACGACGGCCTGGCGGGCGAGCCCGCCAAGGTCAACGCGGAGCCGTTCGGCGGGGGATGGTTCATGAAGCTGAAAGTGAAGGACCCGAGCGAGCTCGACGGCCTGTTGGACGAGGCGGCCTATCGCGCCTTCGTGGCGGAGAGTCATTAATGCGTTATCTGCCGCTGACTGAAACCGATCGCAAGTCCATGCTCGCGGCGATCGGGGTACGGAGCGTGGATGATTTGTTCGTCGACGTGCCGGCGACGGCCCGGCGCGCCGGACCCGTCGGCCTGCCGTCCTTTCAGGGCGAAATCGAGGTCGAACGCGCGTTCCAGGCCTTCGCCCGGGAGAACCTGGGTACCGGGTCGGCCCCCAGTTTCCTCGGCGCCGGGGCCTATCGCCATCACGTGCCCGCGTCGGTCGATGCGCTGATCCAGCGCGGCGAATTCCTCACCTCGTATACGCCCTATCAACCCGAGGTCAGCCAAGGAACGCTGCAGGCCCTGTTCGAATTCCAGACGCTGGTGGCGATGATCACCGGCATGGATGTCGCCAATGCCTCGATGTACGACGGGGCCTCGGGCACCGCGGAGGCGGCCTTGATGGCCAACCGGGTGACCCGCCGCAAACGCGCCGTCGTGTCCGGCGGGCTCCATCCCCACTACCGGGAAACCATCGCCACGTATGCCCGCTACAGCGACTTCCAGGTCGATCTCGCCCCACCCGATCCGACCGCCACCGAGGATCTGGCGGCCAGGATCGACGCCACCACATCCGCCGTGGTCGTGCAGTATCCCGGCTTCTTCGGCCAGATTCGTGACCTCGCGCCGCTCGCGGCCAAGGTCCATGCGGCCGGAGCCCTGTTGATCGTCGTCGTCACCGAGGTGGTGGCGCTCGGGCTGTTGAAGACCCCAGGCGAGATGGGTGCCGACATCGTCGTCGCCGAGGGTCAGGGGCTCGGTAATCAACTCGGATTCGGCGGGCCGTACCTGGGCCTTTTCGCGACCCGCGATTCGTTCGTCCGCCAGATGCCCGGACGTCTGGCTGGCGCGACCGTGGACGTGGAGGGCCGGCGTGGCTGGGTTCTCACCCTTGCCACCCGCGAGCAGCATATCCGGCGGGAAAAGGCGACCAGCAACATTTGCACGAACTCGGGGCTGTGTGCCCTCGCCTTCACCATCCACCTGACCCTGCTTGGCGAAGCGGGTTTCGCGCGCCTGGCGCGGCTCAATCACGAGGCGGCCATGGCCCTGGCCGAGCGGCTCGGGCAGGTCGCGGGCGTTACGGTGGTCAACGACACGTTCTTCAATGAGATCGCCGTCCGCCTGCCGAAGCCGGCGGCCGCCGTGGTGGACGATCTCGTGGACGCCGGGATCCTCGGGGGCGTGCCGGTTTCGCGACTGTACCCGTCGGAACCCGCGCTCGCCGATCTCCTGCTGGTCGCCGCCACCGAGGTCAACACGCCCGACGAAATCGAGCGACTCGCCAAGGCACTGGCGGAGGTGCTGTCATGACCACGACCGGCCATCGCGGCCTCGACCACGAGGAGCCGCTGATCTTCGAGCAGGATTCTCCGGGCCTTTCCGGCGTCGACCTGCCGCTGCCCAAGGGGGGGCCGGATCGCTTGGGCGGTCTCGGGCGTTCCCGACCCCTCGGCCTGCCGGGAATGGCCGAACCCCAGGTGGTGCGGCACTTTACCCGCATCTCTCAACGCAACTACGCGATCGATGCCGGGATGTACCCGCTGGGTTCGTGCACCATGAAGCATAACCCGCGGCTGAACGAGAAGGTGGTGCGGCTGCCCGGCCTCGGCGACCTGCATCCGCTGCAGCCGGTCCGCACGGTGCAGGGCGCCTTGCGGTTGGTCGATACCCTCGCCCATTGGCTGAAGACCCTGTGCGGCATGCCGGCGGTGGCGCTCTCGCCCGCGGCCGGGGCGCATGGCGAACTGTGCGGCCTGATGACCATCCGGGCGGCCCACGAGGCCAGGGGCGATGCGCGCCGCAAGGTTCTCGTGCCCGAGTCCGCCCACGGGACCAATCCGGCGACGGCGGCGCTTTGCGGCTACGACGTGGATCCGATCCCGGCGAACGACCGGGGGCGGCTGGACCTCGCCGCGTTCAAGGCGAAACTGGACGGTTCGGTCGCCGCCCTGATGCTGACCAATCCCAACACCTGCGGCCTGTTCGAGGACCAGGTGATCGAGGCGGCCGATCTGGTGCACAGGGCCGGCGGGTACTTCTACTGCGACGGCGCGAACTTCAACGCCATCGTCGGTCGGGTCCGCCCCGGCGACCTCGGCGTCGACGCCATGCACATCAATCTGCACAAGACGTTCTCGACTCCCCATGGCGGCGGCGGGCCGGGCAGCGGCCCAGTGGTGCTGTCCGCGGCACTCGCCCCGTACGCGCCGGTGCCCTATGTGGTGCATGACAAGGGCGGCTTCCGCCTGATCGAGAGCGATCCAAAGGCCTTCGGCCGCATCCGCGCGTTCCACGGACAGATGGGCATGTTCGTGCGCGCGCTCAGCTACATGATGAGCCATGGGGGCGATGGCCTGCGGCAGGCCGCCGAGGACGCGGTGCTGAACGCCAACTACGTCATGGCCCGGCTCGGCGATCTCCTGAGCCCGGCGTTCCTGGGCCCGTGCATGCATGAGTGCCTGCTCGACGATCACGCGCTCAAGGATACCGGGGTCACCACCCTCGACATCGCCAAGGCCCTGATCGACGAAGGCTTCCATCCGATGACCGTGTACTTCCCCCTGGTCGTCCACGGCGCCATGCTGATCGAGCCGACCGAGACCGAGAGCAAGGCTTCTGTCGACCAATTCATCGCCGCCATGCGGGCGCTGGCGCTCCGGGCCAAGTCGGGCGACGCGGAGTTTTTCCACGAATCGCCGACGCTCGCCCCGCGCCGCCGCCTCGACGAGACCTCTGCGGCGCGGCATCCAGTCCTGCGCTGGCGCCCGCCCGCCCCACCGGCGGCGGCGGCGGAGTAGGAATACGCCTTGGCCGCCTTGCCGTCGCATCGGGTGGGGGCGGAGGCGGCCGGTTCGTACACCCTGCCCGCGCCCTACTACGTCGATCCGGCGATCTACGAACTCGAGCAGGCCCGCATCTTCGGTCGCGGCTGGGCCTTCGCCGGCCTCCTGTCGGCCCTCGCCGCCCCGGGCTCGTCGCTGCACTGCCGGGTCGGGGGCCGGAGCATCACCGTCGCGCGCGACGGGGGCGAACTGCGGGCCACCAACATCGAGTCAGGCGCACCGGCCGCCGTCAATGACATCGGCGGCCTCGTCATGGTCAGTCCGGATGCCGACGCCACGGCGCTGACGCCACGGCTCGACGGCTTGGCGGAGGCGTTGCGGCGCTGGGTTCCCGATCTCGAACGGCTCACCTTCGCCGCGCGCATCACCAGCGATTTCCGGGCGAACTGGAAGGTCATGGTGGACAACTCGATCGAGTGCTACCACTGCCCGGTCGCCCACCCCGACTTCGACGGCCTGCTCGACCTCGACTCGTATCGGATCACGGTCCATGACATCCACGCCGTGCACGTGGGGCGGGCCGGCCGCCCGGACAACACGGCCTACGGGTTCGCAGGCGATGCCGCTTACGATTTCGCGTCGTTCTGGCTGTGGCCGAATCTGCTGTTCGGGCCATTTCCCGGCCGCTGCAACCTCACGGTTCACCAGATCCTGCCGCTGGGGCCCGAGCGCACCCGCGAGCACTTCGATTTCTACTTCCTGGACGCGACGCCCAGCCCGGAAGAGGCCGCGGCGGTCGCCTACTTCCGCGACGTCCTGCGCCCCCAGGACGTGGCCCTGGTCGAGAGCGTGCAGCGCGGCCTGCATAGCCTGGCCTATCGCGATGGCCCACTGGTCATCGACCCGGCGGGCTCGTACCTCAGCGAGAGCAACCTGCATCGGTTCCACCGCCTGATCCTCGAGGCCCTGTTGGCATGACCGACCGGGAGCACTGGAACCCCGACCTGGAGACCGCGCCCACTGACGCCCTACGGCGGATCGAGGCTGCGAAGCTCGTTCGTCAGATCGCGTACACGGCAGCGCACAGCCTCTTCTACCGCGCCAAGTGGGCCGCGGCCGGGGTTCATCCCGAGACGATACGCGGCCTCGATGATCTCACCCGCCTGCCCTTCACCGAGAAGCGCGAGTTTCAGGACAGTCAGCAGGCGAACCCACCCTTCGGCGCCAACCAGACGGCGCCGCTGGACGCCCTGGTACGCATGCAGGCGACCGGCGGCACCACCGGCCGGCCCTTGCGCATGGGCATGACCCGCGCCGACATCGCCGTCTACAACGAGATCGGCGCCCGCGCCGCCTGGTGCAACGGGCTTCGGCCGGGCGACGTGCTGTTCGAGTGCATGAACTACAGCCTCTATGCCGGCGGGGTCAGCGACCACATGACCTTCGAGACCGTCGGCGCCTGCGTGGCACCCGTGGGTATCGGGCAGTCGAAGCGGCTGATCGAGATTCTCAAGGACATGCGGATACCGGTAGCCCTGTGGTCGACGCCGTCCTACGCCCTGCATCTGGCGGACGTTGCGCGCGAGGACGGGGTCGATCCTCGGACGCTGGGCATCCGCAAGGGGTTCTTCTCCGGCGACGCCGGCCTCGCGGTTCCCGGTTATCGCGCACGTGTCGAGGACGCGCTCGGGCTCGTTGCCCGGGATATGTGGGGCATGGGCGAACTCGGCGCCCCCGCCGCCGAATGCCGGCACGTGAACGGGCTCCACTGGCTCGGGCAGGCACTCGTCATCGCCGAGTTCATCGACCCCGAGGGCGGGTCGCCCATCCCCATGGTCGACGGTGCCACCGGCGAGCTGGTGTTCACCACGATCGAACGCGAAGCGCATCCCCTGATCCGCTTCCGCAGCCACGACCGCGTGACCCTGTGGACCTCGCCTTGCCCTTGCGGTCGACAGGGCTTCCGCTTCCGCGTGCTGGGGCGCAGCGATGACATGTTCATCGTCAAGGGCATCAACGTCTTTCCGCTCGGCGTGCAGGACGTCATCGCCCAGTTTGCACCCGATCTGTCCGGCGAGTTCCAGATCGTGCTCGACCAAACGCCGCCGATTACCCGCGACCCCGTGATCCGGGTCGAAGCCGGGCCCGATCTGCCGGCCGAGCAATTTTCGGATGTCGCGCGCCGCCTCGCCGGCCGCATCCGCGAGGCTCTGGTGTTCACGCCCGAGATAAGCATACGACCCTCGGGCTCGATGCCCCGCACCGAGCGCAAGGCCAAGCGCCTCTATCGCGCCTACCTGGGCGAGCGGCCCAACTAGGCCAAGGCTATCAATGCAGCTTGGTGCCGACTTCGGCGATGGCGGCGGCCACGAGCTCGGTATCACGCTGGGGATCGAGCCGCTCGGCGATGAGCCGGCGGGTGACCCGAAGCGCCAGATCGGTCGCGGCGTTCCTGACTTCCTGCACGGCGCTCGCCTCGGCCCGGGCGATCTTCTCGACCGCCTGTTCGCGGCGCCGGGCCAGGGTGACCTCGAGGTCTCCTTGCGCTTCGGCACCGATCCGCGCCGCCTCGTCGCGCGCGTGGGCGATGATCGCCGCGGCCTCCCGGGTCGCGTCCTGGGTCTTGCGCTGATAGTCGACCAGCAGCACCTGGGCCTCGGAGCGCAACCGCTGGGCTTCGTCGAGTTCACTCCGAATCGCCGCCGTCCGCTTGTCGAGACCGGCCACCACCAGCTTCAGAATCTTCCGGCCCGCCGCCGCGATGAACAGCACGAAGGCGACGAAGACCCAGAACGCGGGATCCTCGAACATCAGGCTACCCCTTCGTCAGTGGCGGCTTTCAAGGCCGTGGCGCGGTCGACCTCGATACCGACAATCCGCGCGAGGGCCGCCTGGGCAATCTCGGCGGCCGCCTCTCGGATCTCGCCTAACGCGCGGCCCTTGGCTGCGGCGATCGCCGCGTCGGCGGCGGCGCCTTCGCGGGCAAGCGTCGCCTCCGCTTCCTCGCGCCGTTGGGCCGAAGCCTTGGCCGCGGCCTCTTGGGCGGCGGCGTGCAGCCCTAGTGCCTCCACGCGAGCCTTGGCAATTCCCGCTTCGTAAGCCGCGAGCGTCGCTTCCGCCTGTTTCTTCGCGGCCTCCGCGGCCCCGAGGTCGTGCGCGATCTTGTCCTTGCGGGCCTCGAGGATCTCGCCGATGCGCGGCAGCAGGCGACGGGAAAGAACCACGTAGAGGACGATGAACGTCAGCGCCAGCCAGACGAGCTGGGGCATGAAGGTCGCCGTGTCGAGCTGGGGCATCGCGGGCCTCCGAGGATCTCGGGGCTTCGACTAGCCGAACAGGATGAGGAACGAAATCAGCAGCGCGTACAGCGCCACTGCCTCGACCAGAGCGAACCCAAGCATCGTGAAAGGGAACACCGTGGCACGGGCCGCCGGGTTGCGGGCGACCGAGGAAATGAACGAGGCAAAGATGTTGCCGATGCCGATGCCCACGCCCGACAGGCCAATGACGGCCAGACCGGCTCCCACGAGCTTTGCTGCTTCGACGTCCATGACGAAAGTTCCTTTGCTGGAGGGTTGAACGCTACGAGGTCGGTCAGACGGCCCTAATGCAGGTGGAGCGCGTCGTTGAGGTAGATGCAGGTCAGGATGGTGAAGACGTAAGCCTGCAGAAAGGCGATCAGGGTCTCGAGGCCGTACAGCACGACGATCACCAGGAGCGGCGCCACGCCAGCGAGACCCAGCATCACGACGAAGCCGCCGAACACCTTCAGCATCGTGTGGCCGGCGGTCAAGTTGGCGAAGAGCCGGAGTGCCAGGCTGACCGGGCGCGCCAGGTACGAAATGATCTCGATCGGCACCAGGAGGGGTGCCAGCGCGATCGGCACCCCCTTCGGCAGGAACAGGCTGAAGAAATGGAGCCCGTGCTTGAACAGCCCCACCAGGGTGACCAGCACGAACACCACGGCGGCGAACGCGAACGTCACGATGATATGGCTCGTCACCGTGAAGGTGTACGGCACCAGGGCGATCGCGTTGCAGAACAAGATGAACATGAACAGCGCGAACACGAAGGGGAAGAACCGGCGTCCCTCCTTGCCGACGTTGTCGCGCACCAGGTTGGCGATGAATTCGTAACTGAGCTCGACCAGGGATTGCCAGCGGCCCGGTACCATGGCCCGCTTCGCCATACCGAGCGATAGGAACAACAACACCGACGCAGCCGCCGCGACCATGAACACGGCCGCGTTGGTGAACGAGGCATCGACGCTGCCGATCTGGATCGGCACGAGCGTGTGCACCTCGAATTGCGACAGCGGGCTATGGGCTTCGGTCGACACGTACCCCCCTTATCGTTCGCCGCCGATGACCGGATCGCCTGCCGATTCCGGTCACCATCAACCCGTTTCACCGTCCCCGGGCTCACGGATCATGGTTTGGCTTACGCGGTAGACATTCAACGACCCGGCCGCGGCGCCGAGGAAGAACCCAACGATCAGAAGCCAGGGTCCGGAGTCAAGCCAACGGTCCAGCACCCAGCCGAGAAACACGCCGACGGCCAACGTCGACACCATCTCGATCGCCAAGCGGATGGCGAGGCCGTAACTCTTGCCCTCGGCCGCCAACCCGGATCCCTTGCCCCGCTCCCGGTCGGCCTGGATGTCGCGGGCTGCCGCGAGCCTTTTTTCCAGCTCGTCCAGCGGTGGGGGATGGTCATTTTCCGCCATGCCCCTAGCCTGCGCCCTCCCCGGCATGACCGGGCGCGAAAAGCGGGCGCACCTTACGGTCGCCTCCTGACCCTGTCAAGGTTGGGGTCGGGCGCCCATCGCACGGCTTAACCCTGTGAAATGAATTCACAAACTCCGCCCTAGGCGGTCGCTCGCAGGCCTTCGGCAGTGGCCAGATCGACCGAAACGAGTTGGCTGACCCCGCGCTCCGACATGGTCACGCCGAACAACCGGTCCATGCGCGCCATGGTCATCGGGTGATGGGTGATCACCAGGAACCGCGTGCTGCCACTCTTCACCATTTCCGCGAGCAGATTGCAGAAACGCTCGACGTTGGCGTCATCGAGCGGCGCATCGACCTCGTCCAGCACGCAGACGGGCGACGGGTTCGTGAGGAACTGCGCGAAGATCAGGGCGAGCGCGGTCAGCGCCTGTTCGCCACCCGAAAGGAGGGACAGGGTCTGAAGTTTCTTGCCCGGCGGGCTGGCGTTGATTTCGAGACCCGCCTCGAGCGGATCCTCGGCGTCAATCAGGGCCAGATGCGCCTCTCCACCGCCGAACAACCGGGAAAACAGCGATCGAAAATGCCCATCGATCACATTGAACGCCGCGATCAGGCGGTCGCGCCCTTCCCGATTCAGTTCGCCAATTCCGCGCCGCAGCCGGGCGATCGCAGCCTCCAGGTCGGCCCGTTCGGACGCCATGACGCCATGCTGCTGCTCGACCTCCTGCGCTTCGATCTCGGCCCGCAGGTTGACCGGGCCAATGCCGTCGCGCTCGCGCTGCATGCGTTGCAGGCCGGCCGCGAGCTCGGCCACCGACGCCTCCGCCGCCTCCGGATCCTCGGCGGGACCGGCGGCGATCAGGTCCCCGAGCTGGTCGGGTTCCACGTTCAGGCGTTCGGCGATCGTGACCGCCAGGTCCTGACGCTGGGTTTCGGACTGCTCGAGCGCGGCCTCGCGCCGCACGCGCTCCTCGCGAGCCTCGCCGAGTGACCGGTCAGCCGACCGCGCCCCGCGATCGGCCAAAGCCTGGCGCTCCTCGGCCAGGGCGCGGGCGTCCGACGCTTGCGACCGGCGGGCCTCCGCGGCACCGAGGCTATCGAGCAACCGGGCCCGTTGACCCGCGATTTCCGCCGGGCGCTCCGCCAGCGCGGCGCGCTCGGCCTCCGTGCGCGCCTTACGCTCGGCGAGCTCGGCCAGCCGGTTCGCGGCGCCGGTTGCGCGATTTCGCCACGCAGCTTGCTCGTTCGCGGCGGCGGCCAGGCGTTCCCGCCGGTTGCGCGCGGATTGCTGCATGATCTCGTGGGCACCCATGCGCTCGGCCAATGTCTGGCGGCCGATGTCGAGATTCCGCCGCATCGCCACAAGCTCCGCATCGCCTGCTTCGGGCGCGGGCAGGGCGGCTAGGGCCGCCGCGACATCGGCGAGGCGCGCCGTGACGGCGGAATCCTCGGACACCAGATGGGCTAAGCGCTCCTCGAGTCCGGCCTGGCGCATGGCGAGAGCCTGGATTTCGGCCTCGATCGCCGTACGCTCCGCGCGCGCGGCACTCTGGTGCTCATGCGCCTGCCGCAGCCGTTCGCGGGCATCCCCGTCCGCCGCGACGGCGACCCGGTGTTCGCCCTGAGCCGCGGCCAGCGCCGCTCCCAGCGTCTCGAAATTGGCGGCGCGCGGGGCAATCTCGATCTTCAGATCGGCAAGCCGGTTGCGTTGGCGAAGTCGCGTCGCGGCACTCGTCATCGCGCCGGCCTGAACCGTGAACCCGTCCCATCGCCACAGCCCGCCTTCGCGGCTCACGAGTCGCTGTCCCGGTGCCAGCATGACGGCCAGACGATCGCCATCGCCCTGGTTGACGACGCCGACTTGCGACAGGCGCCGGGCCAACGCCTCCGGACCACGAACCAGGGCGGCCAGGGGCGTAGAACCCTGGGGCAGGGGCGGGGGCGGGTCGAGCGGTGGATAGGTGCGCCACAGGGCCGGCCCTTCGATGTCGGCCGGAGCATCCAGGTCTTCGCCGAGCGCCGCGCCAAGCGCCAGCTCGTAGCCGGGGTCGACCGTTACGGCGTCGAGGACGGGCGAAGTCCCCCGCGCGCCGGGACGGTCCAGGAGCTCGGCCAGCGCGGCCGCCTCCGCCGCGGTTCGGGCAAGGCGCGCCTCGGCGGTCTGCGCCAGCCCGCGGGCCACGGCCTCGGCGGACTCGGCATCACTGCGTCGCGTGGCCGCGGCCACGGCCGCCGTACGCATCGCTTCGACCGCCTGGTCCGCCTCGGCTTCGGCCCGGATCAAGAATTCGTGCCGGGCCGGCGCGATCGCACGGCCCGCCACCTCGGCAATCTCGCGCCGAATGTCGGCGAGCCGGCGCTCGATCTCCGACCGTTGCGCGGTCAGCGCTTCGAGATCGCGCCGCAGGGTATCGCGGCGCGCCTCCCGCGAAGCCCGCTCGGCGGCCAGGGCGCTGACTCTCGCCTCAAGCTCCGTTACCACGGCCGCCGCGGCGGCACGGGCGGTGGCGGCGGTGGCCAAGCCTTCCTCCTCGCCGTCCTGGCTGTGCCGCAGATCCGCCAGCTCGGCGTCCAGCCGCGCGAACGCCGCTTCCGCATCGCTGGCCAGCGCGCGCTCGCGCTCCATATCGGTGGTGGTACGGGCAAGCTGCTGTTCGAGTTCGCGTTTCTGTTGCATGAGGCGTTCTTCCTCGGCGTCGAGCGCGACGCGGGCGACCTCGAGCCGGTGCAGCTCCGCGCCCGCCTCGGCTTCGGCCGTGCGTGCCGGGGGTAAATCGGCTGCGGCCGCGGCCAACGCGGTCGCCGCCGTGGCGGCCGCTTCGGTTCGGGCGACCACGACCGCATCGGCCTCGGCCATGGCGCCGCGCGCCCCGACGACCGCCGCTTCGGCCGCCTGCCAACGCCGCTCCAGCAGCCGGGCCTCGGTCTCGCGGATCCGCTCGCTCAGGCGGCGGTAGCGGCCCGCTTGGCGCGCTTGCCGTTTCAAGGAATCGAGCTGGGCCTGGAGTTGATCCATCACGTCGGCCAGCCGCGCCAAGTTGGCGTCGGCGGCCCGAAGCCGCAACTCGGCCTCGTGCCGGCGGGATTGCAGGCCGGCGATGCCCGCAGCTTCCTCCAGCAGGTGGCGGCGCTGCTCGGGCTTGGCGTTGATCAACTCGCCGACGCGGCCCTGTCCGACCAGGGCGGCGCTCTTCGCCCCGCTGGAGGCATCGGCGAACAGCAGCTGGACGTCACGGGCCCGTGCCTCGCGCCCGTTGATCCGGTAAATCGATCCGCCTTGGCGTTCGATCCTTCGCTGAATCTCGATTTCGGCCGTTTCGTTGTGGGCTGCCGGCGCGTCGCGGGTGGCGTTGTCGAGCAGCAGGCTGACCTCGGCCACGTTGCGCGCGGGGCGCGTGGCGGTGCCATTGAAGATCACGTCGTCCATCTCGCCGCCGCGCATCTTGCGGGGTGAGTTTTCGCCCATGACCCAACGCAGGGCTTCGACGAGATTCGATTTGCCGCAGCCGTTCGGCCCGACGACCCCGGTCAGCCCGGGGCTCAGGTTCAGCTCGGCGGGTTCGATGAACGACTTGAACCCTGAAAGCTTGAGACGGGAGAATTGCACGAAGCGCGGACCCGATCAGGACGGCGGCAGCAAGGCATCGATCGCCTTGGCGACCGCGTCGAAATCCTTGGTGCCCGAATAGAGCTCGCCGTTGAGAACGAGGGAGGGGGTCGATTCGACCCCGAATTCCTCTTCGCCGCGCTTCCGTGATCCGATGATCGAATCGAGCAGATCCTGATCGTTCAGGCAGCCGGTGACGGTTGCCTCGTCGAGGCCGCCCAACCGCCCGATTTTCACCAGGGCGGCAGCCGGATCGGCGGCGACCGCCCAACTGGACTGAGTCTGAAACAGCACGTCGACGAACCCGAAGTAGCGGTCGGGTCCGGCGCAATGGGCGACGGCGGCGGCGCGTACCGCCACGCCATCCAGGGGGAAATCGCGGAACACGAAGCGTACCTTGCCGCTGTCGATGTAATCCGTCCGCAGGCGTGGAAACGTCTCGTGGTGGAACACCGCGCAATGTGGGCACGTCAGCGAGGCGTACTCGATGATCGTGACTTTGGCGTCTTCCGGCCCCAGGGCATGTTCCGCGAAGGTCCCGGCCCGGACACCGCGCCATGGCCTCACGGCTACCGCGGACACTCCCAGGCCGACCAGCACCGAACGACGAGAAACCACACCGGCTCCTTTCACCCCCGCGTGAGCCTATTATACCGGCCCGCGAATCCGAGCCGCAAGCTTCTGACGCTCAGCCGGCCTCCGCCGACCCCAGAACCGAGCGGCCGAGGCCGCGCAGAGCCTCGCGCAGCGTCGGATCGGCGATCTCCGCTGTCGCCATTGCGATCCTCGCCTCCGACTCGGGGCTAGGGGCCGGAATATTGAGCCGAACCGGTCGGCGGGGTGACCTGACCGGACCCTGGATCAGGGCGAGGCGCGCGATCGCGCGATAGCCGAAGAACGTGGCGATCCGCTCCATGATCTGTGGCGCCAGGTGCTGGAGCTCGAGCGCCGCGCCGCTGGCGACTCGGATCCGGAGCGTTCCATCCCGCCCGAGTCGCTCCGGGCAGGATCGCGCCGCCAACGTTTCCCCCACCACCGTGTGCCATTCGGTGAGGATGGCCGCTTCGACGAAGCCGCGGGTGCGAAAGGCGCGCTTCAGGTCCGGCGGCAACAGCCGTCCGACGATTCGGGGTCCACGGTGGGTGCTGGCCGGCATGGATCTGGCGCCCTGAAACGCTTGCCGGTACCAAGGGATCATGCCGCCACGCCGTTCGTCAATCGGATCGCCCGACCTGGACCCCCTGTTGGCCTGGTACGATGGCGCGCGCCGCGTCTTGCCGTGGCGGGCAGCACCCGGCGAAAGTCCGGACCCGTATCGGGTCTGGTTGTCGGAGATCATGCTGCAGCAGACCACCGTCGCGGCCGTGATCCCGTTCTTCGAGCGATTCATCCGGCGCTGGCCGCGGCTCGACGATCTGGCGAACGCCAACCTCGACGACGTGCTCGCCGCTTGGGCCGGCCTCGGATACTACGCCCGCGCCCGGCGCTTGCACGCCTGTGCCGGCGCGATCATCGGCGAGCACGGCGGCCGGTTTCCCCGCGATGTCGCCGGGCTCCGAACCTTACCGGGGATCGGCGCCTACACCGCGGCGGCGATCGCCGCGATCGCGTTCGAGGTACCGGTGGTCCCGCTCGACGGCAACATCGAACGCGTTCTCGCCCGGATCCATGCGGTCACGGCACCCCTGCCGCGGGCCAAACCGGAGCTGAGGCGACGCGCCGCCGCCCTTGTTCCATCGCACCGGGCCGGCGACGTGGCCCAGGCGTTGATGGATCTGGGCGCCATGGTCTGTACCCCGCGAGCCCCCGATTGCCCTTGCTGTCCATGGCAGAGGAATTGCCGTGCCAACGCCCTCGGAATTGTCGGTCGGTTGCCCACGCCGGCTCCCAAATCGATCCGCCCCCATCGCCATGGAGTCGCGTTCTGGCTCGAGCGCGCGGATGGCGCCGTGCTGTTGCAACGCCGCCCACTGGAAGGCCTCCTCGGCGGCATGCTCGAGGTGCCATCGACGCCCTGGCGTGAGGACCGTTGGACCGGCACGGAGGCGCGGCGCCACGGCCCAGCCGCCGTGACCTGGCACCCGCTGCCAGGTACCGTGGAGCACATGTTCACCCACTTCCGGCTCACGCTGTCCGTGTGGTCCGGCGTCGGCGGCGGAGCGGGAGGGTCCTGGCATACGGTGGAACAATTGGCCGATGCGGGCCTTCCCAGCGTCATGCGCAAGGTCGTCCGCCACGTGGCGGCTAATAAAACTCCGCCCCGCTCGGAACGTAGGTCCGCGGATCGCAGAACCGGGCACGGCCGCGCGCCATGAACGTGTCCGCGTCGACGATGCGGAATCCGGCGTTCAACAACGGCACCAGGGCCGCGTGCGGCGCCGCGAGCCCGATTCGCAGTACCCGGGCGCGGGTCATCGCCCAGCGTACGGCGGCCAGGACACAGGCCGCGGCATCGAGCGGGCCGCGCGCGCCCACGGGTCCGATCATCGCGGTCTCCGGCTGGTCGGCGAACTCGCCCGTCCGGATCTGCACGGCGCCGTAGCCGATCGTGGTGGACCCGCGGCGGAACCACAGCGGAATGGCACCGCGTACGGTCACGAAGTAGTCGACGTCGACCAGCCGCGAACGCCCGCAACTCTTGAGGTCCGAGGTCAGGAAGGCGGGATCGCTCCAACTCGCCTCGGCGACGGTCACGATGCCGGAAGGTAGATCGAGCCGTCCGCTCTGCCCGCACAGGCGGTAGAAGGGCCAGCGCGGCTTCAACCCATGGCGGGCGTACAGCGCCACGGCGCGGGGATCGCCGGCGGCCACCGTGAAGAACGTTCGCGGCGCGCCATCCAGAAGTCTTCCGAGCAACCTTGTCCCGACGCCCTGGGACTGGACCTCGCGCCGCACGAACAGCTCCGCGAGGTTGCCGACTTCGCCGCGCTGGATCGTCACCCCGAACCCCACCGCACGATCATCCGCCACGGCGATGATCCCTTTTCCGGTCGCAAGCTCGTGCGCGAGCCAAACGGGCGCCGGCGCAGGTGCGGGCGGGTTGCCGGGATCGGTTGAATCGAGCCAGATGTCCGTGAGGTCGGGGATGTCGCCCGCCTCGGCGAGCCGCAGGTGTAGGCTCACGGCGCGGCGGGCCGGCTGGGTACCGCGATCAGCCGATAGGTTCCGAACGCCACGAACAGGGCGGCGGCGGCCACGGTCGCGACCACGAATCCATCGGGATTCCACAGGTCCATGCCGCCGCCGATCAGCAGCGGGCCGGCGATGCTGCCCATGTGGGTGATCATGATGAAGGCCGCGGTCGCGGCGCTGAGCTGGTCGGGACCGAACACCTGCCCGAGCCGGACCATGCCGAGGGTGTAGAGCCCGGCCCCGGCGCCCCCCCAAACGAACAGCAGGAGCCAGAGGGATGGGGGGCTGGCGAACGCCCAGGGCAGGATCAGCGCGCACGCGAGAATCACGACGCCGCACGCCACCAGGAGCCTGCGTCGGTCGACGTGATCCGACAGCCAACCGATCGGCACCGGCGCCACCATCCCGCCGATCACCAGGGCACTCAGGAGCCGCACGGCGTCGGTTTCGCCAAGGCCGCTACGCAGGCCGTAGATCGGCAACTGCACGAACAGCGCCAGGACAACGATCCCCGAAACGAAGGTCGCGACCATGGGGGTGGGGGCGGCGAGGCAGGAGGCCCACAGGGTGCCTCGGCGTTTGTGCGAGGCGATCGGCGCCGCACCGAAGGCGAAGAGCAGCGGGGTCATCGCCAACGTCACCAGGCCGGCGCTGACGAGGAAGGGACGTGACCCAGCGGTTCCGAGTTCTCCGAGGATGAGGGGTCCGCACGCCATTCCGGCCGAGAACAGGGCACCGTTGAGGCCGACGATCTTGCCCCGATGGGCATCGCTGACGGCCGCGTTCACCCAGATTTCGCTGCCGATCCAGTGGAACATCATGCCGATGCCGAGGATGAAGCGCAGCAGCAGCCAACTCCACGGATTGTCGAACACCGTGAACAGCAGGATCGCGCCCACATCGATCGCTCCGGCCAGAAACAGGACCCCGAGGAGGCCGAGCCGGGCGACGAAACGGGGCAGGAACGGGGCCGTCAGGATGGCGGCGATGTAGGGCATGGCCGCGATCAGCCCGTTGAATGTCGTGCTGACCCCCCGAGCCTCCAAGTTCAGGGCCACCAGGGGGTGAAAGAGCCCGACGTTGATGCCGATGAACGTCATACCCGCCAGGATGGCGATGAGGCCACGCCGATTGGCGGCCGCCGAGGGAGGCACCCGCGACACCCGTTCGGTCACGAGCCGACGGAGGTGGAGGGGTGTGGGGCGCTCGTCACCCCGCGATTGTACCGCTACGGCTGGACCACAACGCAATCCATATCGCGTTCGCCCAACAGGCGGCAGACGTCCTGGGCATCGGTCACCGTGGCGAACGGGCCGGCCTGCAATCGGTACAGCTCCTCACCGTCATGTCCGTTCGCGGGGATCACGAAAGGGATCAGGGCCGCCAGCAGGTCGCCGTGGCGATCCACGAGCGTCAGCCAGCCGGATTCCGCTGCGGTCGCGGCGTCGAACGAGGCGAGCCAAACGCGGAATGTCGGATCGGCGGCTGGCTCGGTTCCGGGCTCGTGCGCCAGGTCGATGGTGCCGGCAACATCCGCCGTGGTCGGTTCCGGCTCGGGTTGCACAACCAACACTTCCGCGGCACTTTCGGCCTCGCTGGCCACAACCTCCTCGCCGTGAGCATCAGGGGTTGGCTCTGCATGGGTCTCGACCGATTCTCCGCCGTGCTCCGCCGGATCGGTCTCGTGGTTCTCGGCTTCGGGAACCAAGGACAGGACCACGGCCTGCTTCGCCGCGATCAAGCCTGCGAACTTGTCCTCGGTCTCGGTCTCGGTCTCTGCCTCGGCGGCCGGTGCATGCTCGTCTCCTGGGTCTTCGGCATGGCTGTCGGTGGATTCTTGTTCGGATGGCTCCTCGGCCGCTCCCGCGTGGGCCTCGTCCGGCGCTTCGGTGCCGTGGTCATCCGCGGCTTCGGGTTCCCCGTGGTTCGCGGCGACCTCGTCGTCCGCCGGCGCGACGGCGTCTTCGGCGGCGGGCACGTCCTCGGCGGCCGGCTCGGCGATCTCTTGGGATTGTGCGGTCGAGGCAAGGCTCGTTTCCGCCCGAGCCGCCTCCTCGCGCTCGATTTCCTGCTTTAGCTCGAACAGCTTGACCCGCGCGGTGCTGTCACCTCCGTCCGCCACCGCCTTGTACCAGCGTTCCGCCTCGGCATAGTCGCGGGCCACGCCGTGCCCGCCACGATACGCCTCGGCCAGATGCACTTGTGCCGCGACGCTGCCGTGCTCGGCGGCTTGCTGCCAGCGCGCGATCGCCTTGACCTGATCCTGGGCTACGCCCCGGCCGGCGGCGAGCATCGATCCGAGCTTGATCTGTGCCCGCATATGCCCTTTGTCGGCCGCCTGCTCGTACCATTTCGCCGCCGCCGCATCGTCTTGCTTGACGCCGCGTCCCTGCTCGTAGAGTTCGCCAAGGCTGTATTGCGCTTCGGTGTCGCCAGCCGCCGCCAGCGCCGACCATTCCCGGACCGCGGTGGCGTAATCGCCGGCCGCGTAGGCGCTGAGGCCCAGGTCGAAGTCGGCGGCATCGGCCCCATGGGCGTAGGCGAGCAACGCCCCGGCCAGGACCGTTCCGCGCACCCACCGGCCGCATCGACGCAAAGCCATAACGTTCATCGCTCCCGAATCCTGTCCAACACTCAGTTGGCTTGCCTACTGGTTGATGAATCTCTAACCAAAGCCCTGATAATTTATGAACGCCATGACCCAACCCTGGACCGACGCCCTGCGCCGCCTGGCCGACGAGGCCGGGCGCGAGATCATGCGCCACTACGGAACGGCCACCGCGCACCTCAAGAGCGATGCCAGCCCCGTGACCGTCGCCGACGAGGCAGCAGAACGGATCATTGTGGCGGGATTGGCACGGCTTGACCCCACCATCCCCATCATCGCCGAGGAAAACGTGGCCCGGGAGGGCTTTCCCGTCACGGCAGCGGAGCGTTTTTGGCTGGTCGATCCGCTCGACGGCACGAAGGAATACCTGAACAAGAATGGCGAATTCACCGTCAACATCGGCTTGATCGTGGCCGGCCTGCCCACGCTTGGGGTGGTGCTGGCGCCGGCGTTGGGCGTGAGCTATTTCGCCGCCGACGACGGCTGCGCCTATGCCACGACCGAGGGGAGCGAGGCGCGCCGCATCCAGGCGCGGCCAGTGCCGAGTACCGGGGCCGTCGCGGCGATCAGCCGGTCGCACCTGGACAAGGACAGCGAGGCGTACCTCGCCAAGCACGGCATTACCGCCGTCCGGTCGGCCGGCAGTTCGCTCAAATTCGGGCTAGTGGCTTGTGGCGAGACCGACGTCTATCCTCGCTTCGGCCGCACCATGGAATGGGACACGGCCGCGGGCCATGCGGTCCTGCGGGCGGCCGGCGGCAGCGTCCGCGATCTAGCCGGAATCGAGATCACCTATGGCAAGAACGGCTTCGCAAACCCAGCCTTCATCGCTCGCGGCCGCGACTCCTGAGGCGATTGCCGCGGCGGCGGATCATCTGCGCGCCGGCCGGCTGGTGGCATTTCCGACCGAGACGGTCTACGGCCTTGGCGCCGACGCGACCGACGATCGGGCGCTCGCGGCGGTGTTCGCCGCCAAGGCCCGGCCCCGGTTCAATCCCCTGATTGTCCACGTGACGGACGTTGCCGCGGTGGAACGAATCGCCGAGCTCGTTCCGCTTGGAGCACGCTTGGCCGAGCGATTCTGGCCCGGGCCGCTCACCTTGGTGCTGCACCGGCGAACGCGCGCTGGTCTTTCGTTGCTCGCCAGCGCCGGGTTGCCGACGGTCGCGATCCGCGTGCCGGCCCATCCCGTGGCGCGCGCCCTGCTCGAGGCCGCCGAACGGCCGATCGCGGCCCCTTCCGCCAATCCGTCCGGACAACTGAGCCCGACCCTCGCCAGTCATGTCGCCGCCGGCCTGGGTCACGCCGTGGCCATGGTCCTGGACGGCGGCCCGACGCCACTTGGGCTCGAATCGACGGTGATCGACGTTTCCGGCGCCGTGCCACGCTTGCTGCGGCCGGGCGCCATCCCGCGCGAGGAGATCGAGATCATCGCGGGAGCCCTCGAGCCGGGCCCAGCCGACGGGTTGACGCCCGCCTCGCCCGGACGGCTCGCGCATCACTATGCTCCCGGCATACCCTTGCGCACCGACGCAAGGGTCGTCGCGGCGAGCGAGGCCCTGCTTGCCTTCGGCCCGCGGCCCCTCGGCGGTGCCGCGACGATGCGCAACCTGAGCCCCACCGGGGACCTGAGGGAGGCGGCCGCGAACCTGTTCGCCATGCTGCACGAACTGGACGACCCGCGCTTCAGCGCCATCGCCGTGATGCCGATTCCGACCCACGGCCTGGGCGAGGCGATCAACGACCGGCTGACCCGCGCGGCCCGACGTTAGTGCTTCGGCCCGCCCCAAACACGTCGATGAATTACGCGTTTGTGTCGGACCACTGCTGGGCCGTGCTTGCCGGCCTCCGCCCCTTGGCCTAAACCTTTCCCGCCATGCCTCAAGCGGAACCCATCCCGGGCCGACCGACCCCATTGCCCGACGGTCTTGCCGAACGCTTGCGCGCGATCGTCGGAACCCCTGGGCTGATCGATGACCCGGCGCTGATGGGCCGCTATGTCGAGGATCACCGCAAGCGCTACCCGGGCACCGCGGCCCTGGTGGTGCGACCGGCCGCGACCGCCGAAGTGGCGGCCGTTGTCGCGGTCTGTGCCGCGGCGGGTGTTGCCATCGTTCCGCAAGGGGGCAACACCGGCCTCGTCGCCGGCGGCATCCCCGACGCCTCGGGCCGGGAAATCGTGCTCAGCCTGTCGCGGATGACGGCGGTGCGTGCCATCGATCCCATCAACAACACGCTCACGGTCGAGGCCGGCCGGATTCTCGCCGACGTGCAGACCGCCGCCGCCGCCCTCGATCGGCTGTTCCCCCTCAGTCTGGCGGCGGAGGGAAGCTGCACGATCGGCGGCAACCTCTCGACCAACGCCGGAGGCACCCAAGTCCTGCGCTACGGCAGTGCCCGGGATCTGGTTCTGGGGCTCGAGGTGGTGCTGGCCGACGGCCGCGTTCTGAACGGCCTCAAGGGCCTGCGTAAGGACAACACCGGCTACGACCTGAAGCAGATCTTCCTCGGCAGCGAGGGCACCCTCGGCATCATCACGGCGGCCACGCTCAAGCTGTTCCCGCGTCCCCACGACGTGGTGACCGCCTGGGTGGGCATCCCCCACGCCCGCGCGGCCATCGACCTCCTGACCCTGGCGCAGTCGGAGTCGGGCGGCCTGGTGACGACCTGGGAATACATGCCGCACTTCTGCGTGGATCTGGTCCTGCGCCACTTGCCCGGCCACCGCCTACCGCTCGCCGCGCCGCACCCCGCCTATCTGCTGATCGAGCTTGCCACCAGCGGGCAGGATTCAGGCGTCGGGGCGACCCTGGAGCGCATCCTTGCCGAGGGCAGCCAGCGCGCCTGGGTCGCGGACGCCACCGTCGCCGCCAGCGTCGGCCAAGCCAAGGCCCTTTGGGCCATCCGCGAAGAGATGCCGGAGGCCGAACGGCGCGAGGGTTCCGCCATCAAGCACGATACAGCGGTGCCCATTTCGGCGATTCCGGACTTCCTCCAGCAGGCGACAGCCGCGGCCGAAGCGGTCGTTCCGGGGGTTCGTATCTCGTCCTTCGGCCACATCGGCGACGGTAACATCCACTTCAACGTGCTGCCGCCGAAGGGCGCCGACCCGGCCCGCTTTCTCGAGGCGTGGGATCGCGTCAATCAGGCCGTCGAGGGCGTCGCCATGGGGCACGGCGGCAGCTTCAGCGCCGAACATGGCGTCGGCCGCGCTAAGCAGCCATCGATGGTCCGCTACAAATCGCCGCTCGAACTCGAGCTGATGTGGCGGCTCAAGACAGCGTTCGATCCCCAGGGGCTGCTCAACCCGGGGCGCGTCGTCGCGCGGTGAAGCGCTTCGTCGCCATCGACTTCGAAACCGCCGACCACCGGCCCGACAGTGCCTGCGCCGTCGGTCTCGCCCTGGTGGCCGACGGGCGCATCGCCGACACCGCCTACCATCTGATCCGGCCGCCGCGCCGGGAGTTCGTGTTCACCTGGGTGCATGGCATAACCTGGGCCGACGTGGCCGCATCGCCGAGTTTCGCCGAGGCGTGGCCCGCGATCGCAGCGTTTCTCGACCAAGGCGATACGATCGCCGCGCACAATGCCGGATTCGATCGCGCGGTGCTGACCGCCTGTTGCCGGGCGGCGGGCATCGAGCCACCGCCGCGAAGCTTCCTGTGCACGGTTCGGTTGGCGCGGACCGCCTGGCGGGTGTATCCGACCAAGCTGCCGGACGTGTGCCGGCATCTGGCGATCCAACTGGATCATCACCACGCGGCGTCGGATGCGCGCGCCTGCGCCGAAATCTTGCTCGCGGCCTTGCAGGACGGGGTCGACCCGGCCTGCGCCACGATCAACTGACTGCCATGACCGCCTACAACGCCCCCCTCGCCGACATGCGGTTCGTCCTCAACGAATTGGTCGACCTCGACCGCTTGGCGGCGTTGACCGGATGTGGAATCGATCGTGGCGGGCTCGATCACGTCCTGGACGAAGCAGGACGTTTCGCGGCCGAGGTCCTGGCTCCCCTGAATGGCACGGGGGACGCCGAAGGTGCCCGGCTCGCGAACGGCGTCGTCATGACTCCCAACGGCTTTCGCAAGGCCTACGAGGCCTTCGTCGAGGGCGGGTGGAATGGCCTGTCCTGCCCGGTCGAACTCGGCGGCTCGGCTTTGCCGCGGCCCGTCGCCATGGCCGTGTCGGAGATGTGGAATGCCGCCAACATGGCTTGGTCCCTCTGCCCCTTGCTGACCCAGAGCGGCATAGGGCTGCTGGAGCGTCACGGAAACGCGGACCAACGGCGGCGCTATCTCAGGAACCTGGTGCACGGTACCTGGACCGCGACCATGTGCCTGACCGAACCCCAGGCGGGCTCCGACGTCGGCGCCGTCACGACCGTGGCCGCGCGCCGCGACGGCGTCTATCGCCTGCGGGGCCGCAAGATCTTCATCACCTACGGCGACCACGATCTGGCCGCCAATGTGGTGCACTTGGTCCTCGCCCGGATCGAGGGGGCCACCCCAGGCCCCAGGGGACTCTCCCTCTTCATCGTGCCCAAGGTGCTGGTCGGAACCAATGGCTCACTCGGCGCGCACAACGACCTGCGCGTCACGCGTCTGGAACGCAAGCTTGGCATCCACGGCAGCCCGACTTGCGAGATGGTGTTCGGCGAGGGCGAGGGCGCGATCGCGGAGCTGGTGGGAAACGCGGGCGACGGTCTTCCGTACATGTTCACGATGATGAACAACGCCCGGCTGGCGGTTGGCTTGCAGGGCGTGGCGATTGCCGAGCGCGCCTATCAACAGGCCCGGTCTTACGCACTGGAGCGCGTCCAGGGCCGCACCCCGGAGGGACATCCCGCGCGCCTCGCCGATCACGCCGACGTGCGCCGCACGCTTCTGATCATGCGCGCCGAGATCGAGGCGATCCGGGGCCTCGCCTATGTCGTGGCCGAGCAGGCCGATCTCGCCCGACTGGCCGAAGACCAGGACGAACGGGCGAGGGCTCTGGCCGTCGTCGACCTCCTCACTCCGGTCGTCAAGGCCCATGCCACCGACGTCGGCTTCGAGATCGCGTCGCGCAACCTTCAGATCCATGGTGGTGCCGGCTATATCGAGGCGACCGGTGCCGCCCAGCACCTGCGCGACATCCGGATTGCCTCGATCTACGAGGGCACCAACGGGATCCAGGCCCAGGACCTGATTCGCCGCAAGCTGGCGGGCCAAGGCGGGAAAACGGCCCAGTCCTTCCTGGCCCTTCTGGCCCAAAGCGACACCGACCTCGCAACCGTCCCGGAGCTTGCAAGTCTCCGGCAACGCCTCGCTGAGGGAGTCGATGCCCTGGGCGGCGCCACGCGCTGGATGCTCGCCACCGCCGCCAGGGACATGGATTCGGCCCTGGCCGGTGCCAGCGATTACCTGCGCCTCTTCGGCCTGGTTGCCGGAGGCTGGGTGATGGCGACCGCGGCCATGCGCGCCCGGTACCGGTTAGCCGCCGAAACAGCCGCACCTCAGGACCGCGGCGTTTACCAAGCGAAGCTGATTACGGCCCGGATCTACGCCGACCGCATCCTGCCCCAGGCCGCGGCCCTGCTGGGGCCCGCGACCAGCGGCGCCGTGCTGCTTCGCGCGATCGGTGACGAACAGCTCTGATCGGCGGCACGATTGCTGCCCCGCCGCCGTGAATGGACACCCTGAGCGGCCACCCTTAACATGTTCCTAGCCATGCCGACCTTGTCTCGCCGCCGCTTCAATCAGGGTGCCCATCGCCTCGCGATCAGCATGAGCGTCGTGTTTGGGTTCCTGATCGCCTTCTTCATGTTCAAGGGCATCGACTTCGGCGAGCATTCAAAGTTTCTGCCGCTTCCCTTCGCCTTCGGCATCCTCGGATTCCTGCTCGTCTATATGACGATCCGCTTCGTGGGCTGGGCCGCCGGGTTCGCCATTCCGAAACGGCGGCGGCGTCCGCGCACCACACCTTCCTAAGGATCCTTGGTCAGGCTGCCGGCCAGGGCCTGGTCGATGAGGGCGATGGTCTCGGTCACGCCATAGAGCGCGACGAACGAACCCATGCGCGGGCCCTCGTCCTGTCCCATCAACACCTGGTACAGCGCCTTGAACCAGTCGCGCAGGTTGGCGAACCCATGGCGCTTGCCGACCTCGTAGACCTGGAACTGGATTGACTCACCGTCGGCGCCGGAGCCCAGCCCCGACAGAACCGTTCGCAGCTCGGCGATCGCCGCGCGTTCCTGGTCCGTCGGCGGGCGGTGCCGCTTCGCCGGCTTGACGAAGTCCTTGTAGTAGCGGAGCGCGAAGGCGGCGAGCCGGTCCAGCATGGGCGCGCTTTCCGGCGTTGCCCCTTGAACATAGCGCCCGATGAATCCCCACAGCACCGACGTGTCGTCGGCGTTGCAGACCGACGCCAGGTTCAGGAGCATGCCGTAGGTCAGGGGTTGATTGGCCCTTGGCGGATCGCCCCCGTGGATATGCCAGACCGGGTTCTCGAGCCGCTTCGCCGGCGGCTCCCCGGAAAACTTCGCGAGGAAGTCGGCGTAGTCGTCCACGTGCCGGGGGATCACGTCGAAATACAACCGCTTCGCCCGGTGCGGGTTGGCGTACATGAACAGCGACAGGCTTTCGGGTGTGCCGTAGGCCAGCCACTCGTCGATCGTCATGCCGTTGCCCTTGGACTTGGAGATCTTCTCGCCCTTCTCGTCGAGGAACAGCTCGTAGTTGAACCCCTCGGGCGGACGGCCGCCGATCGCCCGGCAGATCCGCCCCGACTGCTTGACGGAATCGATCAGGTCCTTGCCCGACATCTCGTAATCGACGGACAAGGCCGTCCAGCGCATGGCCCAATCCGTCTTCCAGCCCAGCTTGCACCGGCCGCCGGTCACCGACACCTCGACCAGCGCGTTCGTGTCGGGGTCGCGATAGCTCACGGTCCCCGCCGCCACGTCGCGGGCGACGATGGGCACCTGCAGCACGCGCCCCGTGCGCGGACATAGGGGCAGGAACGGGCTGAACGTGGCCCTCCGGTCCGGTCCGAGGGTCGGCAGCATGATCGCCATGACGTCGTCGTAGTGGGCAAGCACCCGGCGCAGGGTCACGTCGAACCGGCCCGAGGTGTACCAGTCCGTCGAACTCTGGAACTCGTAGGCGAATCCGAAGCGGTCGAGGAAATCCCGCAGCATGGCGTTGTTATGGTGGCCGAAACTTTCGAACTTGCCGAACGGATCGGGTACCCGGGTGAGCGGCACGCCGATGTGCTTCTCCAGCATCGCCTGGTTCGGCACGTTGTCCGGTGCGCGGCGCAGGCCATCCATGTCATCGGAGAACGAGAACAACCGGGATGGGAGTTCGCACAGCCGGTGAAAGACGTGCCGTACCATCGAGGTACGGGCAACCTCGCCGAACGTACCGATATGCGGCAGGCCTGATGGCCCGTAGCCGGTCTCGAACAGGACGTAGCCCTTCGCCGGCGGGTCGACGGCGAAACGCTCGACCAGCTTGCGCGCCTCGACGAAGGGCCACGCGTTGCTTTGTCGCGCCAACGCGCGAAGCTCGGGATCGGTCATCACGCACTCGTAGGCAACGCATCGGCTGGCGTCAACGGCCGAGGGCGCTATAGTCGGCCCATGCGTGACCCAACCCGCGCGCCCGCGTCCGTCGCCCCCGCGATCGCCGTTGGCGTGGCGGTGACCGGGTGGCTGGATGCGGATGGAGAGGTGTCGACTCTCGCCCTCGCGGCCGCGCGTTCGCGGATCCAGACCGGGCCGCCGCCCTTGCTTTGTCACGCGCCGAACATCGCGCGCCGGCTCGGTCTCGAGACGATCGCGGCTCTCGACATTCTCGAGCTGTTCGCCTTCGTGCGCCCCGCTCGGTTCGTGGTGCCCACCCCATCTGGCCTCGCCGATGCCTTGGGCCTGCCACGTCCCCGCGATCTCGCGGGCCAGGCACGGCTCCTGCGCCAGGCGGCGGGCGTGCTTCTCGGTGAGCTCGCCGGTCTACCGGAGAAGGGACGCCAAGCCACCGCCATGATCGCGGGCGCCATGGCGCGTGGCGGCTGGCCGTGGTCGGCCGCGGTGTCCCGGGCGCTCGACCCGGCCGAGACCACGGCCAGGGGCCTCGACGTCTGGACCCGGCTGCCGGAGTGGCAGGAGCAGGCACCCCGTGCCGCGGCCGGCCACGAACCCGTCACCGAAGCCGAGTCGCGGCGGCGCCTGGCGACGATGCTGGGGGCCAGCGCCGAGGCGCGGCCCGAGCAGGCCGACTATGCGGCCGCGGTTTCGCAAGCCTTTGCCCCGCGCCTGGACGAGGGCGTGCCGCACATGGTCCTGGCCGAAGCCGGGACCGGTGTGGGCAAGACCCTGGGCTACCTCGCTCCGGCCAGCGTCTGGGCGGAGAAGAACGAAGGCGTGGTCTGGGTCTCGACCTATACCCGGAACCTCCAGCGCCAGGTGGACGCGGAGCTGGACCGCCTGTACCCCGATCCGGCCACCAAGACGCGCCGGGTCGTCGTCCGCAAGGGGCGCGAGAACTACCTGTGCCTCCTCAACCTCGAGGAAGCGGTCGGCCGCATCCCCACCCGCCCCGCCGACGCGATCGGCCTGGGCCTGGTCGCGCGTTGGGCCGAGGCGACCCGCGACGGCGACCTGACCGGGGCCGATTTCCCCGCCTGGCTCGCCGAGCTGATGGGCGGCCGCGCCATCTATGCGCTGGCCGATCACCGCGGCGAATGCATCTACAGCGCCTGTCCTCACTACAGCCGCTGCTACATCGAGCGATCGGTGCGCAAGGCGCGGCGGGCCGACGTGGTGATCGCCAATCACGCCCTGGTCCTGACCCAGTCAGTCCTGCGCCGGGGCCTTGGCGAGGAGCCTTGGCTTCCGACCCGCTACGTGTTCGACGAGGGGCACCATGTCTTCGATGCCGCCGACAATGCCTTCGCCGCCCACCTGACCGGGCAGAAGACCGCCGAGCTGCGGCGCTGGATTCTGGGGGTCGAGGGCGGACGTTCGGGGCGGGCACGAATCCTGGATCGGCGCATCGGCGACTTGGTCGTGGACGACGCGGGCAGGACCGCGCTGGCGGGGGCCCTGCTGGCGGCCCGGTCCCTGCCCGGCGAAGGGTGGCAGCGAAGGCTGATGGGCGACGGGGCACACGGGCCGACCGAGACCTTTCTCGCCGCGGTCCGCCGGCAGGTCCGCGCCCGGGCGAAAGGTCAGGGCGGCCCCTATAGTCTGGAGGCTCCCGTGCGCCCCCTTGACGGAGCCGTCCTGCCGGACGCCGAGGCGCTCGACGGGGCCCTCGCCCGTCTCGCCGAGCCCATGCTGGCGATCGCCCAGAGCCTCGACGGACGCCTCGATGCCGAGGCCGCCGAACTCGACTCTCCGACCCGGGTGCGGATCGAGGCCGCGATCCGGGGCCTGCGGTGGC
>SHVY01000078.1 GCA_009694045.1 Alphaproteobacteria bacterium
CACGTACACCAACGGCGAAGCCACCCTGATCGTCGACACCGACATCACGCGGACCGGCATCCAGGTTTAGGTGATTGATCGCAGTAGCGAGTTCAGGTCGCCCCTTTGCGTGCGGAGCTAAACTTAGCCTGGCTGACGAAGATGGCGGCGACGATCCTTGTGCCCGCAGGTCGCCGATGGGTCAGGTGCGGCCTTCGCTTCGGCGGCGATCGCCATCGAACGGGCCGTCACGACTCCGTCCTAGATCGACGGCCCTGCCAGCGCATAACCTGGACCCCTCGGCAGGGGTCCGGCCATGCGCATCGACATCTTCTCCGACGTGATCTGCCCGTGGTGCTTCATCGGCAAGCGGCGTCTTGAGCGGGCGCTCGCGGACCGACCGCGCCCGGTCGATATCCGGTGGCGGGCCTTTCTCCTGAACCGCGACATGCCGCCCGAGGGGATGGAACGCCAGGAGTACTTGACCCTGAAGTTCGGGGGTGACGCCAAGGCGCGCGACCTGTACGGCAGCATCGAGCAGGTCGGTGCCGGCGAAGGCATCCCCTTCGCCTTCGACTGCATTCGGCGGACTCCCAACACCATCCAGGCCCATCGGGTCGTCCACTTCGCCGGCGAAGTCGGCCAGCAGGATGCCGTTGTCGAAGCACTGTTCCGCGCCTATTTCCTTGACGGGCGAGACCTGAGCGATGATCGGGTGTTGAGCACGGTCGCGACCGAGGCGGGCCTCGACGAGGTCGCGGTCAGCGCCATGTTGGCGGGCGGCGATGGCGCCGATTTGGTCCTCGCCGAGAACGATTTAGCCCATGAGATCGGCATCAACGGCGTGCCGTGCTTCATCGTGGCCGAGCGCTACGCCATCTCCGGCGCGCAAGGTTCCGAAGTCTTCTCTCGACTGCTGGACAGCCTCGAACAGATCGACCAGGGCGGAGAGTTGCGACGCTGACGTCAGCGCGGCGCGGCGGCGGCAATTCTACCTAGGTCGGCCAGGAGGCGCTGGCTCTCCTTCACGCGCCGGTCGACGAGGCCCCAATCCCTCACGACCACCAGGCGATGATCGGGCCGCAGTTTGATGGTGCCTGCCTGCGCGGCGATGAATGCCACGAGCCCCTCCGGGTTCGCGAAGCTGTCGTTGCGGAACGCTAGTATCGCGCCACGATCGCCGGAGTCCAGCTTGGCGACGCCCGCCGCGCGGCAGAGCTGCTTGATCGCGACGATGTCGAGGAGATGGTTGACGGTATCCGGGATCGTGCCGAACCGATCCGCCAACTCGACCGCGAAGGCATCGATCTCGGAGCGATCTCGCAGGTCCGCGACCCGCCGATAGAGTCCCAGGCGAACATCCAGATCGGAGACGTAGTCGTCCGGGATCAGGACCGCGGTGCCGAGATTGATCTGCGGCGACCAGTCCCCGGCGGGCGCCGCCGCACCCGATTGCGTGGCGCGCAGGGATTCGATCGCCTCCTGAAGAAGCTGTTGATAGAGCTCGATCCCGACCTCGCGGATATGTCCCGACTGCTCCTCCCCAAGCAGATTTCCTGCCCCGCGAATGTCGAGGTCGTGGCTCGCCAGACTGAACCCGGCCCCCAGATTGTCGAGCTTCTGCATGACCACGAGCCGCTGTTCCGCCGCGTGCCCCAGCACGTGCTTGTTCGGCAGCGTCAGATACGCATAGGCCCTGAGTTTGGCCCGGCCTATGCGGCCCCGAAGCTGATAGAGCTGGGCCAATCCGAACAGATCCGCGCGGTGTATCACCAGCGTGTTGACGGTCGGGATGTCTAGCCCCGATTCGACGATCGCGGTGCTGATCAAGGCATCCACGGCCCCGTCGTAGAACGCCGTCATGACGCTTTCCAACTGCTTGGCAGGCATGCGGCCATGCGCTATCGCCAGGCGAATGTCGGGCATCATCGCCCGCACTCTCTGGGCGACATCGTCCAGATCGGCGATGCGTGGGCAGACATAGTAGATCTGGCCGCCCCGAAATCGCTCTCGCTGCAACGCCTCACGGATGACGACGGGGTCGAACGGCGTGATGAAGGTACGCACCGCCAACCGATCCACCGGCGGGGTCGCGATCACGCTCATTTCGCGCACGCCGGTCATCGCCATCTGCAGGGTTCGCGGGATCGGGGTCGCCGTGAGGGTCACGACATGGACGTCCGCCCTCAGCTGCTTCAGGGCTTCCTTGTGCCTGACGCCGAAGTGCTGCTCTTCATCGATGATCAGCAGCCCGAGATCCTTGAACGATACGTTGGCGGCAAGCAGGGCGTGGGTGCCAACGACGATGTCGACCTTGCCGTCCGCCAGCCCCTCCTTCACGGCCCTGGCGTCCCGGGCGGCCACGAGGCGCGAGAGTTGGGCAACCCGCACCGGGAGCCCGGCGAATCGTTCGCTGAACGTCTTGGCATGCTGTCGGGCAAGCAGCGTGGTCGGAACCACGACGGCGACCTGGGCCCCGTTCATGGCGGCGACGAAGGCCGCGCGCAGGGCGACCTCGGTCTTCCCGAATCCCACGTCGCCGCAAATCAATCGATCCATGGGCGTGCCGGACGCCATGTCGGCGAGAACATCAGCGATGGCCCGAGACTGATCCTCGGTCTCCGAATAGGGAAAGCGGGCGCAGAACTCCTCGTAAGGTCCGGTCGTCGGCTCAAGGGTCCGCCCCGGCCGCAGCCGCCGGTCCGCCGCGACCTTCAGGAGCTGCCCCGCCATGTCGCTGATGCGCTTCTTCAGGCGCGCCTTGCGGGCCTGCCAGTTCGCGGCCCCCAGCTTGTCGAGCGGCACGTCCCCCTCGGCTGGGCCAAAGCGCGATAGGACATCCATGTTCTCGACCGGCACGTACAGCCGATCGCCGCCGTCATAGAGCAGCCGCAGGCAGTCGTGGGGGGCGTTCCCAAGCGACAAGGTCTGGAGGCCATCGAAACGGCCGATGCCATGCTCGACGTGCACAACCAAGTCGCCCTCGCCGATGCGCGAAACCTCCGCCAGAAGCGCGTCGGCGCGGCGTTGGCGGCGTGCCGGTCGTATGAGTCGGTCGCCGAAGACATCCTGTTCCGACAGCACCAGTAGGTCCGGTGTCTCGAATCCATGGTCCAATCCGAACGCCACGACAGCGACATGGTCGGGGGTTGTTCGCGACACCTCGGCCCAGGTGTCGGCGCTGACAAGACGATCGACGCCATGGTCCGCTAGGAGGGAGATCATCCGGTCGCGACTGCCCGTCGTGAAACCCGCGACGACCACGCGGCGGCCCGCCGATCGTTCGGCGACCAAGGCGTCGCGGACGGCATCGAGCAGGCTGATATCCGCGCTGCGACGCGCGATCGCGAAGTCGCGGGCACGGCGGCATCCGGCATCGACGGTGGCCGTGGAACCGGACTCATCGGCCATGGCCTCGGTGAACGGCGAGAGTTCGACCACCGGGCGGCCCACGAGGCCCTTCCGCCAGGTCTCGGGGGTGAGATAGAGCCGCTGGGGCTCTATCGGCCGGTAGGTTGGCAGATCGCCCGCCAACAGCCCGGTCGGTATGTCCTGGCGCGCCTGATAGTGCTCGTCGATCATCGCGAAGCGGGCATCGCATAACGCCGCGATCTGGTGGTCGAGAACCACAGTCGCGCCCGGGACGGCGTCGAACAGGGTCCGGAGGGCCCGGTGGAACAACGGCAACCAGTGCTCCATGCCCGCGTGGCGGCGGCCGGCGCTGACCGATTCGTACAGGGCATCACCGCCGGTCATGGCCCCGAACAAGCCCACGTAGCCGCCGCGGAACCGGGTGATGCTAGCCTCGTCCAGGATCACTTCGCTCATTGGCATGACGTCCGCCGCCGTGATCGCCTCGGCACTGCGCTGAGTTCCGGGATCGAAGGTGCGGATGGATTCGACGTCCTCGCCGAACAGATCGATCCGCAGCGGAAGGTCCGCGCCCGCGGGATAGAGGTCGAGGAGCCCGCCACGCAGCGCGAACTCGCCGGGATCCGTCACCGTTCCGGTCCTGGCGTAACCAGCCTTGGCGAGGAACCCCGTGAGGGCCGCCAGGTCCAGGGGGTTGCCCACGGCGATCGGGAATCGCATGGCGGCGACGCCCTCGGCCTCGGGCAGTCGTTGCAGGGCCGCGGCCACGGTGGTCAGCACGAGTCGACCCGCCCCGGTCTGCCGCGCCGCGAGCTTCGCCAGGGCGGCGATCCGTCGGCTCACGACGCCTGGATTGGGCGACACTCGGTCATAGGGAAGGCAATCCCACGCCGGAAAGACGACCAGGTCGCGATCGCCGCCAAAGAACGCGAGGGCTTCGGCGAGGCTGGTCATGCGGCCCTCATCGCGCGCGACCACGAGGATGTCCCGCTCGGGCATACGTCGCCGCACGGCGGTGAGAAGCAGGGCGTCATACCCTTCGGGCACACCCCCGAGAAGCGTGTGCCCGGGCTCGCCGAAGATGCGTGGCAGGTCGATCATGGCCCGGTCGCGATCCGGCGCAGCAGCGCCATAATGTCGTTGTCGTGGCCGATGGCCGGTTCGCCGCGCACCAACCAGCCGTGGATTACCGGATCCTCGACGTCCAGGAGAGCGTCGTACCGGGCCAACTGTTCGGGATTCAGCGAGTCCAGGTGGGCGGCCGCGAACGCGCCGAAGATGAGGTCGAGCTCCTTGCTGCCGCGGCGCTGGCTGCGGAAGTGGAGTCGGCGACGGAGGATGGCGGTCAGATCGTCGGTCATGGCAACGAGACAGGTACCGGTTTCGGCGACCCACGGTCAATTCCGACCGCTTGTTGCCCTGGAAACGGCGCTATAGCCTCGGGTGCCAGGTCATGCGCCCCGAGATTCTCTTTCCGCTGTTCGCTTCGGCCACATCCTTGCCGGGAGTCGGCCCGCGCATCGGTGCGACGATCGGGCGTCTCGCCGGCGAGCACGTCGTCGACCTGCTTTGGCATATCCCTGTTTCGGTGGTCGATCGGCGCAATGCGCCGGCCATTGCCGATGTCGTTTCGGGGTCCATCGCCACCTTGACGGTGACCGTCGACAGCCACCAGATCCCGCCAACGAAGCGCCTGCCCTACAAGGTGCGTTGCCGCGACGCGTCCGGATTCGTCACCCTGGTCTTCTTCAACCCGAGCAAGAAATACCTGACGAACCTGACGAAGCTGCTGCCGGCCGGCGAGACCCGGGTCGTGAGTGGCCGGGTGGAGCGCTATCGCGACGGGGTGCAAATCGTCCACCCCGACCACGTCGTCACCCTCGCAGAGCGGACCCGCGTTCTCGTCGTCGAGCCGGTCTATCCCCTGACCGAGGGTCTGACTCAGCGCCCCCTGCGCAAGGCGATCCTCGCGGCCGTCGCGCGTGCGCCCGAACTGCCGGAATGGCTCGATCGGGCGCTCAAGGAACAGCGTGGCTGGCCCGGATGGCGCGAAGCTCTCGTGGCCTGCCACAACCTGGTGGTCCCGGAGGACTGCGATCCGAAGGCGCCGTCGCGCGTGCGGTTGGCCTACGACGAAATCCTTGCCGGGCAACTGGCGCTGGCGCTGGTGCGGGCGCATCAGCGGCGCGCCCGGGGCCGGCCGCTCGTGGGCGATGGTCGATTGCGAGCCAGCGCTCTGACGTCGCTACCCTTCCGTTTGACCGCCTCCCAGGAGGCGGCGGTGCGTGAGATCGCGGCCGACGTTGGCCGGGAGACCCGCATGCTGCGCCTCCTGCAGGGCGATGTCGGCAGCGGCAAAACCGTCGTCGCCGTCCTCGCCATGCTGATCGCGGCCGAGTCCGGGCGCCAGGCGGCGCTGCTGGCGCCGACGGACCTCTTGGCGCGGCAGCATTTCGTGACGGTCGAGGCGCTTGCCGGTGCGGCGGGCGTGAGCTTTGCCCTGCTGACAGGGCGCGACAAGGGCGCAGGGCGGAGACGTACGCTTTCCGGGCTTGCTGACGGATCGATCGCATTCGCCGTGGGAACCCACGCGTTGTTTCAGAGCGAGGTCGTCTTCAAGGACCTCGCCCTCGTCGTGGTCGACGAGCAGCACCGCTTTGGGGTCGAACAACGCGCCCAGATGGCCGAGAAGGGCGTTGGCGCCCATACGTTGCTGATGACCGCGACCCCCATTCCGCGAACCCTGCAACTGGGCCTGTACGGCGACATCGACGTGTCGACCCTCCGGGAAAAGCCGCCGGGGCGGAGACCCGTGACCACACGGGCCCTGCCGCAGGCCCGAGTCGGCGAGGTGATCGCGGCGACCTCTCGGGCCCTCGCGGCCGGGGAGAAGATCTATTGGGTGTGTCCCCTGGTCGCCGAGTCGGAAATCCTCGACGTGCAGGCGGCGGAGGAGCGCCATGCCGACCTTAGGGAGCGGTTCGGAGAGCGCGTCGGCTTGGTGCATGGTCGCATCCCGGGCCCCGAGCGCGACCGGATCGTGAGCGAGTTCGCGGCTGGCGGAATCGACCTTCTGGTGGCGACGACGGTGATCGAGGTGGGGATCGACGTACCGCGCGCGACCGTCATCGTGATCGAGCACGCCGAGCGCTTCGGCCTCGCCCAGTTGCACCAACTGCGCGGCCGTGTCGGGCGCGGCACGGCACCGGCGACTTGTCTCCTGCTTTACGCCGCACCCTTGGGGGAGACGGCGAAGGCGCGGCTGCGCATCATGCGGGAGACCGACGACGGCTTTCGCATCGCTGAAGAGGATCTGCGCCTGCGCGGTGGCGGCGAGTTGCTGGGCGTCCGCCAAAGCGGCCTACCCGACTTTCGCCTCGCGGATCTGTCGGTTCACGCCGATCTCCTGGACGTGGCCCATGACGACGTCCGTTTGATTATGGCCCGAGACCCGGCCCTTGCCACAGCGCGTGGCGAGGCCCTGCGCCACCTGCTGTATTTGTTCGGCCGCGACCAGGCGATCCGGTTCCTGCGGTCGGGCTAGTGGTCCGACACAAACGCATAATTCCCGATCATCGTGTTTGAGGCGGACCACGGGATGAGAGTCTACCTAGGGGTTCGGGCCGACGGATCGGGTACGCTCCGTCGGAGTCGAACTCCTAGGTCCCGGTGGGCAGGATCGTCGGTTTGGCCTGCTCCTCGGCGGACCTGGGGTCGGGTGGGGTGATGATGCCGCCGGACATGATCATCTTGATCCCCTCCTCCGGCGTCATGTGCAAGAAGTGGAGCGTGCCGCGGGGCACGAACAGCAGGAGCCCCGTCGTGGGGTTCGGCACCGTCGGCACGAAGACGCTCACCACCTCGTCCGCGGTGAGATTCTGCACTTCCCCCTGGGTCGTGTTGGTCACGAAGCCGATCGACCAGATGCCGGGGCGGAATTGGATCAGCACCACGTCGCGGAAGGTGCGCGTGGTGCCCGACAACGCGGTTTCGAAAACCTGCTTCAGGGCGCCGTAGATACTGCGAATGATCGGCATGCGCTCGACCAGGCGCTCGCTCATGCGAACGGCGGTGCGGCCGATCAGGCCAACGGACAGGGCCCCGATCAGCGTAAGCAAGGCGGCAACGATGATGATGCCGAGTCCGGGAACGCTGAACGGCAGATAGGTTTCCGGGTTGTACCGCGCCGGGAACAGTGGGATGACCTTGCTGTCAACGAAATCGATGAACAGGGCGACCAGGTAGATCGTCAGCCCGATGGGCGCGGAAACGATGATTCCCGTGATGAAATAGGTTCGGAGGCGAGCCCGGAGCCGGAACCCGCCGGGCCGACGGTGTGTTGAATCAGGCTGGTCCTTTGCCGGTTCGCCGGGGTTCATGGGTACCTTCGTCAAAGTCACGTGAACGCGCACTATGCAGCCGCGGTTTCGGGGCGGCAACCGCCTATACTCGCTTCCTATGCCCGTGCTCACCGATCCACGCCTGATCTCGATCGCGACGGCCGTCCCGCCCCATGTCATGCGCCAGGGCGATATCGCCGCTGCCGGCTCCAGTCTGTTCGCCGGGGTGTTGTCGGACGAGGCTCGGCGGGACGCGATCTACGCCAACGCCGCCATCAACCGGCGGTATTCCTGCGTCCCGCTGGATTGGTACCTGGAACCCCACGGTTTCGCCGACCGCAACGCGCTCTACCTCGAGCACGCGCTGGCACTCTCGCAGGAGGCCGCCAACGAGGCCCTGGCGCGGGCAGGGTTGGCCGCGGACGAGATCGACGCGATCGTCAGCGTGTCGTCCTCGGGCATCGCCACTCCCAGCCTCGATGCCCTGCTCATGGAACGCATGCCATTCCGCCGCGATGTCCAACGTCTGCCGATCTTTGGCCTCGGTTGCGCCGGCGGCGTCTTGGGCCTTGCCCGCGCGGCGGGCATGGCCCGCTCCCAGCCGGGCACCAAGGTCCTGCTCCTGGTCGTCGAGCTGTGCGGCTTGACGTTCCGCCTCGGCGACCGCTCGAAGAGCAACCTGATCGCGACCGCACTCTTCGGCGATGGGGTCGCGGCGGCGATCGTCGGAGATAGTGGTACCGGGCCGCGTTTGACGCACTGGGGGGAACACACTTGGCCGGGGTCCCTGGACGTCATGGGGTGGCGGGTCGCAGACGACGGTTTCGGCGTGTTGTTCAGCCGTGACATTCCGTCCCTCATTCGTTCGAGTTTCCGGACGGTCGCCGAGGATGTTCTCCGTCGCTTCGGCCTGACCCTCGGGGATATCGACACGTTTCTCTGTCATCCTGGAGGCGCCAAGGTCATCGACGCCCTGGAGGAGGCGTTGGGGTTGCAACGCGGCGGCTTGGTCGACTCCCGTGCCGTGCTCTCGGACTATGGCAACATGTCGGCGGCCACGGTCCTGTTCGTCCTGGAGCGCGCCATGACTCCGGCGTGTCGGGGCCGCATGCTGCTGTCCTCGCTCGGGCCCGGGTTCACCGCCGGCTTCCTCGTCGCCCACGCCGACTAGCTGCGTGAGCTGGGGCCATGCGCTGATTGCGTTCATCGCCATCCAGAGGCTCGCCGAGCTCGTGTACGCGCGCCGGAACTCCCGGCGACTCCTCGCCGAAGGTGCCCATGAGGTCGGCGGCGGGCACTATCCCCTGCTCGTCGGGTTCCACGCCGCTTGGCTGATCGCGACCGCGGTGGCGGCCGATGGGCCGATCGACCCATTCGCCCTTGGCATCCTGCTGGCCTTGCAAACCGGTCGCGCTTGGGTCCTCGTGACCCTCGGTCAGCGGTGGACGACCCGGATCCTTGTCCCCCAGCGTGCGCCCCTGGTTCGCCACGGCCCTTACCGTTGGTTTCGCCACCCAAACTACCTGATCGTCACCGGGGAAATCGCGGCCCTACCGCTTGCGGTCGGCGCCGTGGGCATCGCCATCGCCTTCTCGATCGCCCACCTTCTGGTCCTCGTCTGGCGCATCCGCGTCGAGGACCGCGCCCTGGCTCGGGCTCGGATTGCTTCGGGAATCCCTCCCGACTAAGGTGCCTGGGCTAGTTCGTGGTTTCGAAGTTCGCCCCTATCACGTGGCAACCCTCGGATGCGAACTTGGAAACCATAAACGACACTAGAATCAATAATTTGTTAGTGTCCCTTCGATTCTGAGATTCGCTCCGAGGGTTGCCGCGAGTTCGGGCGAACTTCAGAATCGGGACACTAGAAAGGAGTCCGATTTCGACCGTGAGCGACCTCACCCAGTCCGCCAACCCCAGGGCAGCCGGCAATGGCGCGGGGGCCCTCAAGACTCGAGTCACCACGCTCTTCCAGCAGGCGATGAAGCTGCAGCAGGCGGATCGGCTCGACGAAGCGGTCGACGCCTACAACCAAGTCTTGGCGCTCGATCCCACCCATGCCGGCAGTCTGAACAACCTTGGGGTGGCGCTGCGCCGCCTGGACCGCTTCTCCGAGGCGGTCCCGTGCTATCGGCGTGCCCTGGAGATCGATGCGCGCAATTCCCAGGCGCTGTCCAACCTCGGCAACGCGCTCAAGGACCTGCACCGCCTTGACGAAGCGATCGCGACGCTCAAACGGGCGGATGCGGTGAAGCCCAATGACGCCGGGATCATCTACAACCTCGGCATCGCCCTGAAGGACGCCGGCAAGCTCGACGAGGCCCTGGTGGCCTACGAGCGAGCCCTGGCGCTGCGCCCGAGCGACCCTGACATACCCTGGGACATCGCGCTGGCGTGGCTCACCAAGCCGAACTTTGCCAAGGGTTGGCCCGCCTACGAATCCCGCTGGGGCCTCAAGGACAACGTCCCCCGCGACTTCACCCAACCGCGCTGGCAGGGGGAAGACCTGAAGGGCCGCCGCATCTTCCTCAGCACCGAACAGGGCTTCGGCGACACGCTGCAGTTCATTCGATTCGTGCCGAACGTGAAGGCCAAGGGCGGCCATGTGATCGTCGAGGGTCGGGCGCCGCTCCTCCGCTTGCTGCGCTCGGTCAAGGGGGTGGACGAGGTCGTCGACCGCGAAGCCAGTCCCCCCGCGTTCGACATCTACTGCCCGCTTCTCAGTCTGCCGATGATCTTCCGCACCGATCTTGCCTCGCTTCCGGCGAAGGTGCCCTACGTCACGCCGCCGCCCGCGCTCAAGGAGCGGTTTCGGCCGCTGCTGGCCCAGGCGGGCAACCGACTGAAGGTCGGACTGGTCTGGTCCGGCAGCGTCACGTTCAAGAACAACCGCAACCGCGCCGCCACGTTGGAGCACTTCCTGACGCTCCTCGATGTGCCGGGGATCTGCCTCATCAGCCTGCAGAAGGGTCCGCCGATCCAGGAGCTACGCGCGTGCGGCTGCCGCAGCTTGATTCTGGACGCCGATCCTCTGTTGCAGGACTTCGCCGACACGGCCGCGCTGATCCAGGAGCTGGACCTCGTCATCATGACGGATAGTTCCGTCGCGCACCTCACGGGTGCGCTGGGAATGCCGATCTGGGTGCTGTTGTGCTTCGCGGCGGACTGGCGTTGGCTGCGCGATCGCGATGACAGCCCGTGGTACCCGTCCATGCGCCTGTTCCGGCAGCGCACTCCCGGCCAATGGGACGACGTCTTCGCCCGGGTGAAGACCGAGTTGCCCAAGCTGGTCGAACGACGCCGGAAAGCCCAACAATAGCGCGGGCAGCCCTACCCGATCCTCGTGGTCCGCCCCAAACGCTCGATTCCCGATCATCGTGTTTGGGGCGGACTACCGGATTGAGAGTCTCACTGGGGTTCGGCCCGACGGATCGGGATCGATCCGTCGGAATCTATCCACTAGCCGACAGAGGTCTGTCCGGCACCCAGATGTAGCCGTCGGGATCGAGCAGATAGCACTCGCGCAACCCGTGCGGCTTGTCAGCGCTGGCGGCGAGCACGGTATAGCCGCCCTTGCGGGCACGTTCCTCGCAGGCATCGGGGTCGAGGTCGTGGACCCGAAGCTCCGCGCCAAGGCCACGCGGCAGATCTCCGGCCAGAGCCTCGTACAACGGGTGCTTCGCGTAGGTATGGTCCGCGTGCAGCATGACCTCGGCCCCGCCCAGCCGCAGAACCGCGAAATCCGCGTCGCTATAGACGACGGCGACCGCAAGGACCTGCTCTAGGAACGTGACCGCCTTCGCCACCTTGCGGACGATGAGATTCACTCCGAGACCACGGAGGCTGTCAACGCCGGAGTAAAAATACATCGGCCGGCCGGAGTAAAAGTGCGTCACGGCTGATGGCATGGAGGCGCCCCGCGGGGGGGCTGCCTGCGTTCTGGGTCATGGCTCGGGTGGGTTGGTTGGGCAGGTTTTGCGGCTTTGGCACCACGCTGTCGGCGCTTGCTCTGCTTGAGCCGATAGCTGTCGCC
>SHVY01000079.1 GCA_009694045.1 Alphaproteobacteria bacterium
AGCTTCATGAAAACACTGAAGGTCGAGGCCGACTATCCGATGGCCTACGAGACCTTCATCGAGGTCGCCGAAGACCTTCCCCGCTTCATCGACGAGGTCTACAACAGCCGTAGGCTCCACTCCGCACTCGGCTACCTGAGCCCACAACAATTCGAGGATCAACACACCCAGAGGACGGTCAAATCAGCAGCCTGACTCCTGTCCGCCCCCAAGGGCCCACTCCACGGCCGACGAGGAGAGGGGCGGGCGATTGCCCGCCCCTTTCGCTTGGCAAGGTCCCGCCGGTTATGCAATGTGGCGGCCGACGGCGACAGGGGCGGTAGCGAATGAAGGTGGGGATCGTCGGCGAGCGGCGCCCGGGCGAGTTCCGGGTCGCGGCCTCGCCCGACTCCGTGAAGAAGCTGACCGGTTTGGGCCTCGAAGTCCTGATCGAGGCCGGCGCCGGCACCGGGGCGCGGATGACTGATGCCCAGTACGCGGAGGCGGGTGCCGCGGTCCTCGACACAGAGTCCGCGGTGCTCGAAGCCGCCGATATCGTCGCCAAGGTTCGCCGCCCGATGCTGGCGGGCGAAGGCGCCGTCGATGAGCTCGCCCTCATGCGGCAGGGCGCGATCCTCATCGGACTCCTCAATCCGCTCGAGCAACCGCATCAGATCTCCGCTTACCAGGCCAAGGGTGTCACCGCGTTCGCGCTCGAGCTGATCCCGCGCATCACCCGGGCCCAGGCCATGGACGTGTTGTCGTCCCAGGCGGGGGTGGCCGGCTACAAGGCGGTGATCGAGGCGACGGCGCACTTTCGCAAGATCATGCCGATGATGATGACGGCCGCGGGCACCGTGGCTCCGGCCCGGGTGCTCGTGCTGGGCGCCGGGGTCGCCGGATTGCAGGCGATCGCCACCTCGCGGCGCATGGGCGCGATCGTCTCCGCCTTTGACGTCCGCCCCGTCGTGAAGGAGGAGGTGGAGAGCCTCGGCGCCAAGTTCATCGAGGTCGCGGCCGATGCGGGGGTCGAGGCGCAGACCGCTGGCGGCTACGCCCGCGAGATGAGCGAGGACTACAAGCGCCGCCAGTCCGAGGCGATCCACGATGCCATCCGCAAGTCGGACATCGTCATCACCACGGCTCTCATTCCCGGCAAGCCGGCGCCGCGCCTGGTGACCGAGGCGATGATCCGCGACATGAAGCCCGGATCGGTCGTCCTCGACATGGCCGTGGAGTCCGGCGGCAATTGCGCCCTGAGCGAGGCCGGCAAGGTCGTCGAGAAGAACGGCGTCACGTTGATCGGCCACATCAACCTTCCGGCCATGGTGGCGACCGACGCCTCGGCGCTCTATGCCCGCAACGTCGTCAACTTCGTGGCGCTGCTGATCGACAAGAAGACCCACGCGTTGGCCATCGATTGGAACGACGACATTCTCAAGGCCTCGTGCCTGACCCGAACCTCGCCCTAGGAGCCCAGCGATGGAAGCCGCCGCCGCGATCGACCCGTTCATCTTCCGCGTCACGATCTTCGTGCTGGCGATCTTCGTCGGCTACTACGTGGTGTGGAGCGTGACGCCGGCCCTGCACACGCCCCTGATGTCGGTGACCAACGCGATCTCCAGCGTGATCATCGTCGGCGCCCTGATCGCCGCCGGCCCCGAGGGATTCGGCCTCGCCAAGCTTCTCGGCTTCGCCGCGGTCGTCCTCGCCTCGGTCAACATCTTCGGCGGCTTCGCGGTGACCCAGCGGATGCTGCAGATGTTTCGCCCCAAGAAGACGTAGGAGACGGGGATGTCGGCGGATCTCGCGGGGCTTCTCTACCTCGTCGCCTCGGTCTTCTTCATCCTCGCCCTGAAGGGCCTGTCCTCGCCCACCTCGGCGCGCCGCGGCAACCTGATCGGCATCGTCGGCATGGCGATCGCGGTGGTGACGACGTTGCTGTCACCGCACGTGCTGTCGTTCGGCTGGATCCTCGCCGGCCTCGTGGCCGGCGGCGCGATCGGCGTGGTCATCGCGCTTCGCATCCAGATGACGGCGATGCCGCAGTTGGTCGCGGCCTTCCACAGCCTGGTCGGCCTTGCCGCCGTGCTGGTGGCGGCGGCGGCGCTGTACGCGCCCGAGGCCTACGGCATCGGCACGGCGGGCGCGATCAAGCTGGCGAGCCGGATCGAGATGAGCCTCGGAATCGTCATCGGCGCGGTCACCTTCTCCGGCTCCGTAGTCGCGTTCTGCAAGCTGCAAGGTCTGGTCAGCGGCTCGCCGGTCGTCTTCCGGGGCCAGCACCTGCTCAACCTGCTGATCGGCATCGCGGTCGTGGCGTTCGGGGCTCTGTTCGTCCACGGCGAGGCGCACGAGGTCTTCTGGCTGATGACCGGCCTCGCCTTCCTCGTCGGGTTCCTGATCATCATCCCGATCGGCGGCGCCGACATGCCGGTGGTGATCTCGATGCTCAACTCCTACTCGGGCTGGGCCGCTTCGGGCATCGGCTTCACCCTGGAGAACAACCTGCTGATCGTGACCGGCGCCCTGGTTGGGTCCTCGGGCGCGATCCTCAGCTACATCATGTGCAAGGGCATGAACCGATCGTTCGTCAGCGTCATCCTCGGCGGTTTCGGCGCCGAGGGCGGTGCCGCGGTGGCCGGGTCGGGGGAACGCACCGTGAAGCAGGGCAGCGCCGAGGACGCGGCCTTCATCATGGGCAACGCCAGCAAGGTCATCATCATTCCCGGCTACGGCATGGCGGTCGCACAGGCGCAGCACGCGCTGCGCGAAATGGGGGATCTGCTCAAGAAGGCAGGGGTGGAGGTGCGCTATGCCATCCATCCGGTCGCGGGCCGCATGCCGGGCCACATGAACGTGCTGCTCGCCGAGGCGAACGTGCCCTACGACGACGTCTTCGAACTGGAGCAGATCAACAGCGAGTTTCCCAGCACCGACGTGGCCTTCGTGATCGGCGCCAACGACGTGGTGAACCCGGCCGCCAAGACCGATACGTCCAGTCCGATCTACGGCATGCCGATCCTGGACGCGGAAAACGCCCGCACGGTCCTGTTCGTGAAGCGGAGCTTGGCGTCGGGCTACGCGGGCGTCGACAACCCGCTGTTCTATCGGTCGAACACCATGATGCTGTTCGGCGACGCCAAGAAGATGTGCGAGGAAGTCGTCAAGGCTCTGTAGGTCGCCCGACCCTTCCTTCCACCCGATTCCGCACGAAGAGTTGTTCCCGCGATGGCGCCCGTGGCGCCGGCGATTGCCCTAGGCGTTGCCTTCCCGGAGGGCCCGCTTGCGCGCGAGCTTGCGCGCCCGGCGCACGGCCTCGGCGGCTTCCCGCTTCTTCCGTTCGGACGGCTTCTCGAAGCTGCGGCGCAGCTTCATCTCGCGATAGATACCCTCGCGCTGCATCTTCTTCTTCAGTGCGCGCAGGGCCTGATCGACATTATTGTCGCGAACGACCACCTGTACGATGACACACCTCCTCGCCCCCGGGGCGGCTTGGCTTGCCCTCAGGGGCAAGGGGCGCTACGTACCACAGGGAATGTCCCTTGGGAAGCCCGAGCGCGCACGATCATGGCCATCCTCAAGATCGCCCGCATGGGGCATCCGGTCCTCGCCCGGACGGCCGAACCGGTCGCCGATCCCGCCTCGCCTGGGCTCGCGGCCCTGATCGAGGATATGGTGGAGACCCTCGCCGATATCGGCGGCCGGGGGCTCGCGGCGCCCCAGGTGCATGTACCCCTGCGGCTTGTGATCTTCCTCGCCCCGGGCGAAGGCGCCGATGGGAGCGACCTGGTCACGCTGATCAATCCCGAGATCACGCCGCTGGCGAAGGGCACGGTCGACGGCTGGGAAGGCTGCCTGTCGGTGCCCGGTCTGCGCGGGCTGGTGCCGCGCTGGACCCGCATCCGCTATCGCGGCCTGTCGCCGGCCGGCCTGCCGATCGATCGCATCGCCGAAGGGTTCCACGCCCGCGTCGTGCAGCACGAATGCGACCATCTGGACGGCGTCCTCTATCCCCGCCGCATGACCGACCTCGGCAAGCTGGTGTTCGAAAGCGAGATGCGTTGGCAACCCGCCCCGCCCGACGATGACGACGAGAGCGGGGAGGAGATGACGTGAGCGAGCGCGAGACCCGCCGCCGTGCCGTGCTGGCGGCGGCGCTGCCCCACGTGCCGTTCGACGGCTGGACTGGCCGGCTCCTCGATCGCGCGGCCGCGGACCTCGGGCTGCCAGGGGGCGAGACGCACCGATTGTTTCCCGGGGGTGCCAGCGAACTGCTCGGGTTCTTCGCGGCCGAGGCCGACCGGCGCATGATCGAGGGTTTGGCGGCGGGCCACATCGATAGTCTCCGCGTGCGCGAACGAATTGCCCTCGCGGTACGGATCCGCCTCGAGGCGGCGCTGCCCCACCGCGAGGCCGTGCGCCGCGCGCTCGCGTTCTACGCCATGCCGCACAACGCGCCGGCGGGGACGGCCGCGTTGTATCGCACGGTCGACGCCATCTGGCGGGCGTTGGGGGACGCATCGACGGACTTCAACTTCTACACCAAGCGGGCCCTGCTCGCCGGGGTCTACGCCGCGACCCTGCTGTTCTGGCTCGACGATCGCGCCGAAGAAACCGCCGCGACCTGGCGCTTCCTCGACCGTCGCATCGCCGATGTCATGCGTATTCAGAAGGTCCGTGGCAGGCTGTCCGAACACCTGCCGAGCCTGGATCGGATCGTGGCCGCCCTCTGTCGCGGCCTCGCCAGGCGCGGAGTGCTATGAACGCCGACGATCTTCGGGCGCTCCAGGCTCCCTTGAAGACGCGCTACCGGGTCGAACCCGCGTCCGCCCGGATCACGCTGCGCGCCACGGGAAGCCTGGACGGGGAGGGGATCGCCTGCCGGGTGGACACGGGCCGGGCGCTGGTCGAGGCCGGCCTGCATCCAGCGACCGGGGGCACGGGGTTGCAGGCGTGCTCGGGCGATATGCTGTTGGAAGCGCTGGCCGCCTGCGCCGGGGTCACCTTCAAGGCCGTGGCCACGGCGCTCGGGATCACGGTCAGGGGCGGCGTCGTCACGGCCGAAGGCGATCTCGATTTTCGCGGCACCCTGGGGGTCGATCGTGACGCGCCGGTCGGGTTCACGGCGATCCGCCTCGCCTTCGCCGTCGATACCGACGCGGACCCCGACCAGCTCGCGTCGCTGCTCAAGCTCACCGAGCGCTACTGCGTCGTCTTCCAGACCCTCGCCCGCGCGCCGGCGCTCACCGCCAGCCTGTCGGCCGGGCGCTAACCCGCCGCCTTCATGGCCCTCTGCACGCCCGGCCGGTCGGCCATCGCCTTGCCCCATCGGGTCAGATTTCCGAGCCCTCCGACCCGGTCGATCAGCTCCTTGCGGGCGAAGTAGGCGGGGTAGAACGACAGGTCGGCCACCGACAATTCGCCCGCCAGGTACTCGGCCTCGCCAAGGCGCCGGTCGAGGTTGCGCAGGAAATTCACCAGCCGGTTCTCGAAGAACGTGATGGTCGAGGGCGTCTTCTCCGGCACATTGTGCGACAGATAGAACACCACCGTGCTCGACGGGCCGACGTCGGTCGCCACGCTCATCAGCCACTCGAACGCCTTGGCGCGGGTGGCCGGATCCTTGGGCAGGAATCGACCGGCCTTCTCCGCCGCGTACAAGAGGATGGCCTGGGACTGGCAAAGCGCCAGGGGTTTGCCGCCGGGTCCATCGGGATCGAGGATCGCCGGAATATCGCCAAGGGGGTTGATCGCTATCAGCCCTGCGGGCTTCGACTTGTCGAAGTCCACCTGGTGGGCGCGATAGGGAAGGCCGCATTCGTCCAGCGCAATGGCGGCGCGGCGCCCGTTGCTGGTGGCCGCGACGTACAGGTCGATCATGGTTCCCTCCCAGGGATCGGTTGCGATCAGGGCTTGTAGTCAATCCAGAGTTCCGCCAGGCAGTCGCCGGGCTCGACCCGGCCCATGGCGCGCCGGGCGACGAGAAAACCCGGTTGTTCGAAACGGTGCGGAACCGGCTCGCGCGACGGCTGCTCGGGCGTGTGGACAAGGCAGGCGAGATCGCCGGCCTTGACCCAGGCGCCGAGCTCGAGCGCCGGCTCCATGACGCCCGGGACCGTCGCATAGACGTTGGCGTCCACCTCCGGGCTCGCCATAAACCGCACCGGCTCGCCCGGGGGCAGGGCGCCCTGTGCCGGCACGACACCGAGATGGTCGAGCAGCCGCGCGAGGCCATCGGCGAGCTTCCGCACCAGCTTCGGCGTGGCGATGCCTTGGCCGCCGAACTCGCCGCCCAGGTTCAGGAGTCCGTGCTTGAACGCGCTGTCGGTCGCCTGGCCGCCTGGGGTCTGGACCTTGAAGGCCAGGCAATAGCCGTAGCCGAAGGCCCTCGCGGCGGCCAGGGCGCGGCGGTCGAACTCGGAGTCGCCCCGCACCTGGGTGAGCGTGGAGGGCGCGTACTCGAGGGACGAGCCGCCGGAATGCAGATCGACGAACGTCTGCGCCCGCGGCATCAGCTCCTCGCCGATGTAGTACGCGATCTGCTCGGTCGGGGTGCCGCCGGGGTCGCCGGGAAACACGCGGTTGAGGTTGCCGCCGTCGAGCGGCGAGGTGCGGGTGCCCGCCTTGGCGGCCGGCGCGTTCGCCATGGGCAGGACGATGAGCCGCCCCTGGACCCGACCGGGATCGAGGTCGCGGACGAGGTTCGCGAGCACGAGCTGGCCCTCGTACTCGTCGCCGTGGTTCCCGGCCATGAGGAGCACGGTCGGGCCGCGGCCGCCCCGGATCACGGCCAACGGTATCTGCACCACGCCGTAGGCGGACCGGTGCACCGAGTGGTTGAAGTTGAAGCTGCCGACCTGCTTTCCGTCGCGCTCGAAGTCGAGCCTGGTCCAGGCCCGAGTGAGGGAGGTCATGGGACGCCCACCCTAGTGGTCCGCCCCAAACGCTTGATTCCCGATCACTGTGTTTGGGGCGGACCACAGGATGAGAGTCCCGCTGGGGGTTCGGCCCGACGGATCGGGATCGATCCGTCGGAATCGAACCACTAGGTGTCGTGCGCGGCCATGTCGCGGTTGGGCGGACGGTCGAACAGGCGCCGCACCATGGGCGCGAACGCTGACAGCGGCATGGTGTCGTAGTTCGGATCGAAGGCGTTTTGGTCGTACTTCTCGCAGAAGTCGATGGTCTGCTGATAGTGCGGGTGGCCGCGGAAGCGGTCGCGGGCATTCCTGTCCCGGCCGAAATGGTGATTGTAGTAGTAGGTCTGGAACAGGGCGTGCTTGCCGACGATCCAGTGGGTCGCCTCCGAGACGTAGGGCTTCAGGATCGCGGCCGAGACCTCGGCATGGTTCCACGGCGCCAGCGTGTCGCCCACGTCGTGCAGCAGGGCGGCGATCACGATCTCCTCGTCCTGTCCGTCGCGATGCGCCAGGGTCGCCGACTGCAAGGAGTGCGTCAGGCGGTCCACCTGGTAGCCCATGTCGTTGGCCTCCGTGTTCTGCAGCAGCGCTAGAACGTCGTCGGCCATGCGGTCGTCGGCCGCGTGAACCCCGGCGGCGATGATGCGGTAGTCCTCGGCCGTTCCGTCGGCCATGTGAACGAAGTTGACCTTCTGCATCGGAGAATCCCTCGGCAATGTTGTATCCAGATTCCGCCGCTGCCGGGGGGCCGATGTCAAGCGTTAGTCGCGAGCCCCGCGGGTTGGCCGCTCTTTAGGCCGATGACGCGGCCCACCTGCGGCGGCTTGGGCAGCAGCCGGTGGGTCTCCCAGCAGCGCTCCAGCATCGCCCTCGCCGACGGCAGGATCGGCGCGCTGCAGCGCGCGGCGAAATCGACGTGGATGAAGCTCGCGTCGAGGGTCGATGCCAGATAGCCCTCCGCCGCCTGAACCATCCGGAAGAAGACGTGGATCCGCTTGTCGTCGAAGCCGAGAAGCTGGGCGTCGAAGCCGATCGGCTGCCCGTCGCGAAGCTCGCGCTCGTAAGTGATGTGCAGCTCCAGGGTCCAGAACGTGTGGCCCTCGCGGGCCTTGTAGTCGTCGCCGCACCCGACGGCCCCGAAGAACCCGTCGATCGCCCGGTCATAGGCCAGCAGGTAGTAGGCGATGTTCATGTGCCCCATCGAGTCAATCCACTCGGGGCGGACACGATCGCCGTGCAGGTCGAAGCGGGAGGAAGCGTCCATGGGTGCCGGTCGATGTCAGCGTTGCGCGCGGGGCAACGGCCGGCTAGATGGCTCATCCCATGGTCCTGTTGCAAGCGGAAAAGCGGAGGCTCCCCCATGCTGACGGCGGATTTGAAGGGCAAGGCCGCCCTGGTGACCGGTGGCATCTCCGGCATCGGGCTCGCCGCTGGCACGATGTTCGCGACGCAAGGAGCGCGCGTCGCGCTCAACCATCTGCCGGACGACAGCCGTGCCCCGGCGGTGCTGGCGGATCTGCGGCGTCGCGGGCTCGACGTGATTGGCGCGCCGGGCGACGTGGGCAAGCCGGGCGAGGCGGAGGCCATGGTCGGCAAGGCCGTGGCCGACCTCGGCCGGCTGGATTACCTCCTCAACAATGCCGGTACGCCCGGCACCACCGAACCGATCGTCTTCGAGAACCTGGATGCGATGTCCGAGGAGTTCTGGGCGCGCTTGCTCGCGGTCAACCTGCTCGGCCCCTTCCGCTGCGCCCATGCCGCCGCTCCGCACCTCAAGCGGGCCCGGGGCGCCATCGTCAACACCGCCTCGATCGCCGGTCTTGGGTCCAAGGGGTCGTCGATCGCCTATGGCGCGACCAAGGGGGGCCTCGTCAACCTCACGACCAACCTCGCCCGGGCGCTGGCGCCGGAGGTGCGGGTGAACGCGGTGGCTCCGGGCCTGGTCGACAGCCCGTGGACCGCCGGCTGGCCCAAGGCGTGGCGGGATCAGGCGATCGAGGCGGCCCTCCTCAAGCGGACCTGCGCGCCCGAGGACATCGCCGAGGTCATGCTGTTCCTGTGCGCCGGCGCGCGGATGGTGACCGGTCGGACGATCGTGGTAGACGGCGGGCGGTATCTTTAGGGCACGTTCCGTTCATGTTGACCCGCCCCTCCCCTTGCGGGAGGGGACGGGGGAGGGGGCCGATCCGACCGAGTCTACGTGGTCGGAACGTGCTCTAGGCGTTCGCAGGCCAGGTGTCGGTAAGTTGGCAGCCGGTCGGGAACGGATCGGTGGGATCGACGACGTACTGATGGAACGCCGTGATCCACGCGCGGCCCGCGATCGTGGCCTCCAGGCGAGACGATCACCATGTTGCGCGCGATCTGGACGCCGCCCTCGGTACGCAGTGGCCGCGCACCCCGGCGGCCTTGGCGAGCCTGGCGTTCTTGACCGCCTCGTAGAGCGTGCGGAAGCGCGCCTTCTCCTCGTCCGTCAGGGGCTGAAGCGGGCGGCGCGGATCGCCCACGGGCACGCCCGCGAGTTCGCAGCCGTACTTGACGTGCTGAATGTACTTTCCGCCGTTCTCGAGCAGATAGAATACGTCGAGCATTGTGCGCATGAGCTTCTGACCGGCGACGAAGTCCTGGCGGACGACGCAGGACTCGTAGAGCGCCACGTGTTCGCCCGGCAGGAAGTTCGACGCGCCCGCGATCCATGACCTGGCACCCCACAGGAAGCTGTCGACCGCTTGATCGTCGGCACCGCAGATGCGCTGATAGCGATTGTCGAACGAAACGATGTGCTCGAGCATGCGCGCGAACGAGCCGCTCGATTCCTTGATGGCGCAGATCCGCGGGACGTCGGCGACCCCGGCCAGGAACGCCGGAGTCATGTCCACACCGGTGCGCGCGGGGAAATTGTAGAGGATGATAGGCAGCGTGGTCGCCGCCGCTACGTCGCGGAAGTGGCGCACCAGGTCCTCGGTCGTCGGCAACGAATAGAAGGGCGCGGCCAGCATCAGAGCCTCGTAGCCCTTGGCCGTCGCGTGGCCCGAAAGTTCGATGACGTCGTCGAACCGCGCGCTGTTGGTGCCGGCCGCGAGCCTGGCCCGCCGGCCCACACGCTCGGCCACGAACGAGAGCACCCGCTTCCGCTCCTCGACCGTCTGGGCGTAGTACTCGCCGGTCGTCCCACCCGGGATGATCCAGTGGATTCCATGGGCGATCAGGAACTCGATCTGGCGGCCCAGCGCATCCAGGTCGACCTCGCCCCGCCGGTCGAACGGCGTGACGACGACGGACATGATCCCTTCGAAGGTGGGAAGCTGCATTCGGGTCTCCTCGAGCTCGGGGTAGTGGTCTGGGCTAGTCTACTACCTCGCGGTGCCGAGATTCGCCGCCAGGGTTGCCGCATGATAGGGCGAACTTCGAAACCACGACACTAGTGGAAGTACGTGCCGCCATCGACGTTGATCGCCTGGCCGGTCACCGAGCGGCAGCCGTGCAGGAAGGCGATGGCCTGGGCGATCTCGGCCGGGGTCTGGGGCCGCTTGACGAGCTGGATCTTCATGAAGTCGTCCATGGTCAAGCCCCAACCGCGGGCCACGTCGGCGATCATCGGGGTGTCGACGACACCGGGGCAGACGGCGTTGACCGTGATGCCGTGTTCCGCCACCTCGCGGGCGAGGGATTGGGTGAATCCGATCACCGCGAACTTCGACGCCGAATAGTGGGCCAGGGCCGGATCGCCGACCTTGCCTGCCATCGACGAGATGTTGACGACCGACCCCTGGGTGCCCGCGGCGATCATCACGCGGACCGCCGCCTGGCTGACGATGAACGTGCCGGTGGCGTTGACCTCGAGGATGCGGCGCCACGCCGCCGGGTCCATGTCCACCACCTTGGCCACCGACAGAATCCCCGCCGCGTTGACCACCAGGTCCAGTCCGCCCGCGGCGTCGGCGAAGGCGCGAACCGCCTCGCCCACATCCGGGGCATCGGTCACGTCCAGCCGTCGCAGCCATGGCGCCACGGCCGCCGCCCCGAGGGTCTCGGCGGTCCGCCGCAGCGCGCCATCGGCGATGTCCGTCAGGCCGAGGATCGGCCGCGACGCGCGAAATCCACGGCCAGGCCGCGCCCTATGGCGCCGCCCGCGCCGGTGAGAAAGACGCGTTGTCCGCGCAGATGGCTCATGTTGCCGCCTCTCCTGTCCGGGGCTTGCCGCGAGCCCCGCGTGTGACCGGCGCCACCACCAAGTCGAGCGACGCCAGCGCGCTGGCCGTGAATGTTTCGCCGATGCGCACCATACCCCAGATCATGGTCGGAAGCGCCGCGCCGGCGGGTTCAAACTTCCCCGGCTGGAGCCACGACCGACCCGATCAAGGAGTGGTGACAGGCCACCGTGCGGCCCGGGGATATGGCGTGCAGCCTTGGGCGTTCCGCCTTGCACCGGGCCGTCGCGAAGCGACGGCGCGGGTGAAATCGGCAGCCGTTCGGCGGGTCGATCGGGCTCGGCACGTCGCCGGTCAGGACGATGCGCTCGCCGCCGGGGCGATCGACGTCAGGCACCGGCACGGCCGAGATCAGGGCCT
>SHVY01000022.1 GCA_009694045.1 Alphaproteobacteria bacterium
GCCGGCACCGTAGTAGGTGATCCACGACCTGCCCAGCGCATACGCCACGTCGAATACGAGTTCGTCGCGGGTGACGGGATCGCCCATGCGGCCATGGTACGCACGAGAGGGGACGGTTGCGAGGATGGAAGGGCGCTGCCGATTGCCGGACCAAAAACCCCCGAATTTTCCCGCCCCATTTTTCGCCAGGGACTTTTGCTTGCCCGGCATCGAACGCGCGGCAGATGGGGGCTGTCGATATGTAGCTTCATCGCCGGAGGGGGCCCCAATGAGGGGACCCCCCAGGGGGCCGGCTCAAGGGCAACCTTGAGGGCGCGGCCGAGGCCAAGATCGCCTTCGCCAAGGGGGCGAATTGGCGCTCGGTGATTACCGGGTGCTTGCTGGCGTGGAACGAACTACGAGACAGCGTCGCTAAGTCGTTGAAGGGGTTGGAGGCCCGGGCCGGAATCGAACCGGCGTGCGAGGATTTGCAGTCCTCTGCGTGACCACTCCGCCACCGGGCCCCGGAGCGATGTCGTGCGCGTGGCCCATTCTTAGGGGTTTGCCCCGGCGCCGGTCAACGGCGCATGTCCCGCAAGGCGAGCGTTGTCTCGGTTCCGCGATCACCCTATATAGAGCGACGACGACATCGCGGGATTCAGCGACGCATGATGGTTGATTTCGCCACCCAGCGCATGAACATGGTCGAGGGTCAGCTTCGCCCCTCCCGGGTTATCGATCCCCGCGTGCTCGCGGCCGCGGGCGAGGTGCGGCGCGAGTTGTTCGCCCCCGAGCCCTTGCGGGGTGCTGCCTATGTCGACGAAGACCTGCCATTGGGCGGTGGACGATTCCTGATCGAACCGCTGATCCTTGCCCGCCTGATTCAGGCCGGGGAAGTGAACGCCGGCGACAATGCGTTGGTGGTCGCCTGCGCGACGGGCTATGGCGCAGCCTTGATGGCGCGCCTGGCCAAGAAGGTGGTCGCCGTCGAGGGTGACAGCCGATTGGCCGCGACAGCGCGCGGTACCCTGAAGGCGGTGGGCGCCGCGAACGTCGAGGTCGTCGTCGGACCACCCCATCAAGGTTGGCCCAGTGCGGCGCCCTTTCAGGTCATCCTGATCGAAGGTGCGGTCCACGACGTGCCGACGGCCTTGATCGAGCAGCTTGCCGAAGGGGGCCGTCTGGTCGGCGTCGTGCGGCGCGACCGCTCGGGCACGGCCATCGTCATGCGCAAGATCCGGGGCATCGCGGCCGCGACGGACCTGTTCGACGCGGCCTGTCCCGTGTTGCCGGGATTCGCGCCCAAGGCCCAGTTCGTATTCTGAGATGGTCGCGCCGCTCGCCATCGTCATCGTGTGCCATCTCGGCGCGCGCCACGATGTTTCCGCGATCGCACGGGTACCCGGAGGCCGTGAATCTCCACGGGGGCATCGATGACCGGACGCGCCGGATCGATCCGGCCATGGCGCGATATGGCTAGGCGAGGCGCCGGCATCGCGTTCGTCGCGGTACTCGTGGCGGCCAATCCGGTGGCGGCGGAGACGCTGATGGACGCCCTAGTCCAGACCTTTCAAACCAACCCGACCCTGGCGGCGGAGCGTGCTCGGCTGCACGTGACCGACGAGCAGATTCCGCAGGCGCTCTCGGGCTACCGACCCGACGTCCGGATCAACGGCGACGTCGGCACCGAGTACCGGGATACGGACTCCACCAGCGCCGACGGGCAGACCCCGGCGGGGGCTGGGATCGCCGTGGTCCAGCCCATCTACCGTGGCGGGCGAACCACGGCGGGGATAGCGCGCGCGCAAAACCTGATCCAGTCCGCGCGGGCACGCCTGTTCGCGACGGAACAGGTGGTTCTGCTCGACGCGGTGACGGTCTACATGGACTTGCTGCGTGACCAAGCGGTTCTCGATCTCGCCATCCACAACGCCGAGGTCATCGAACAGCAGCGCAAGGCGACCCAGGACCGCTTCGATGTCGGCGAGGTCACCCGGACGGACGTGGCCCAGGCCGAGGCGCGGCTGGCTGGCGGCATCGCGGACCGGGTTCGGGCCGAAGGCGACGTGATCGCATCCCGCGCCGCCTATCGCCGGGTGATCGGCGCGGACGCGGGCACGCCGGCCCCGGCGGAGCCCTTGACGGGATTGCCGGAGTCCGAAGCGGCGGCGCTCGACGGCGCGCTCGGCGAGCATCCCGATGTCCTGGCCGCCGCGTTCGCCGAATCCGCCGCGCGCGACGACATCCGTATCTCCGAAGGCGTGCTCCTGCCGGAGGTCAACCTCCGTGCCTCGGTCGACCGCGGCTACGACCGCAACACCTTCGCGGACTGGGAAGACAGCGCCGCGATCACGGCGGAAATCTCGATCCCGCTCTATCAATCCGGCCTGCGTGAATCCCAGGTCCGCGAGAGCAAGTATCTTGCCGCCCAGCGCCGGCTCGAGGTCGATGAGGCGCGCCGGCGGGTGCTGGATGGGGTGACCCAGGCCTGGGAAGACCTGGTGACCAGCCGCGCCCAGGTCGATGCCTTCCAGGAGGCTGTCCGCGCCGCCGAGATCGCCCTCGATGGACTGGAGAAGGAGGCCCTAGTCGGCTCTCGCACCGTGCTGGACGTCCTGGACGGCGAACAGGAGCTGTTCCAGGCGCGCGTCGATCTGGTGCGCGCCCAGCGCGACGTCGTGGTCGCGACGTTCAGCCTGCAATCGTCGGTCGGACGGCTTTCCGCCCAGTCGCTGGGGCTGCCCGTCGCGCCGTACGACTTCGACCGCTACTATCGCGCAACCCGGTCCACCTGGTGGGGAACCGACGTAAACCTCGGCGAATGAGGGTGACGGCCCGGTACGGTTAACGATATCGTTACCAGCCGTGCGCGAATACTATAGAACCAGTAACCTGTACGCTCCATGGCATCGGACAAGCCGAACAGCGAACCATCGATGGAGGAGATCCTGGCGTCCATTCGCCGGATCATTTCCGAGGAGACCGACGAGCAGGGCGCGGCCGCCGGCAACGGCGACGAGGTCCTCGAGCTCACGGAGGTGGTCGAGGATTTGGTCGCCGCGGTACCGGACGCTCCCGCCGCCGAGCCCAAACCGACGCCCGCCCCGCCCGCGGCTGCTCCCGCGGCCGCCCCGCCCCCACCCGAGGTCGGCGAGCGCGATCGCCTGGTGTCCGATTTCGCGGCGAACATGGCCAGCAGCCGGTTCTCCGCCCTGGCACGCGCCGCCGAGCCGGACCCGTTGGAGGGTGTGCAGCGAACCGGCCGCACGGTCGAGGAGATCGCCGTCGACCTGCTCAGGCCGATGCTGAAGGAATGGCTCGACACCAACGTGCCGTCGATCGTCGAGCGCATGGTCGAGCGCGAGATACGCTACCTTTCCCGACGCAACGATAACGAGTAGAACTCCGCGATACTTTCGGCGGGTCCTCGTTTTCCATGCTCGATAAGACGTACCGGCCCCAAGACGTTGAGCTGCGTCTCTACCAGGCGTGGGAGGCATCGGGCGCGTTCGCGCGGGGCCGGCGCGGTGACGCGAAGCCCTTCACCATCGTCATCCCGCCGCCGAACGTCACCGGCAGCCTGCACATGGGCCACGCGCTCAACAGCACCTTGCAGGACATCCTGATCCGCTTCCGGCGCATGCAGGGACGCGATGCCCTGTGGCAGCCGGGGACCGACCACGCCGGGATCGCCACGCAAATGGTGGTCGAGCGGCAGCTCGCCCAGGAGCGGACGTCGCGCGCGAAGCTCGGCCGGAAGGCGTTCGTCGATCGGGTGTGGGCTTGGAAGGCGGAATCCGGCGGTACCATCACCCGGCAACTGCGCCGGCTCGGCGCGAGCTGCGACTGGAGCCGCGAACGGTTTACCCTCGACGACGGCTTGTCGGATGCCGTGCGCCTGGTGTTCGTCGAGCTGTATCGCGCCGGGCTGATCTATCGCGACAAGCGCCTGGTCAACTGGGACCCCGTGCTGCACACAGCGATCTCGGACCTGGAGGTCGAGCAGCGTCCGGCCAGCGGCTGGCTGTGGTACCTGCGCTATCCGATCGAAGGCAAGGATGGGACCTTCATCACGGTCGCGACCACGCGCCCGGAAACCATGCTGGGCGATACCGCCGTGGCCGTACATCCGGACGACGAGCGCTATCGCAACCTGGTCGGCAGCTTCGCCATCTTGCCCCTGGTCGGGCGGCGGCTGCCGATCGTGGCGGATGCCTACAGCGATCCGGAGAAGGGCAGCGGCGCCGTGAAGATCACCCCGGCGCACGACTTCAACGACTTCGAGGTCGGCCGACGCCATGGCCTCGCCATGGTCAACGTGCTGGACGCCGACGGCAAGCTCGACGGCGACGTGCCGGAGGCTTATCGCGGGCTGGACCGATTCGTGGCGCGCGATCGGATCGTCGCCGACCTGCAGGCCCTCGGGCTGGTCGAGAGCATCGAGCCGCACGCCTACACGGTGCCGCACGGCGACCGCTCGGGCACCGTGATCGAGCCATGGTTGACCGACCAGTGGTACGTCGACGCGGCGACGCTCGCGAAACCCGCGATCGAGGCGGTGGAACAGGGGCGCACGGTTTTCGTGCCGAAGACCTGGGAGAACACCTACTTCGAGTGGATGCGCAACATCCAGCCCTGGTGCATTTCGCGCCAACTGTGGTGGGGCCATCGGATCCCGGCGTGGTACGGGCCCGACGGCAAGGTCTTCGTTGGGATGGACGAAGCCGAGGCGCGCGCGCAAGCCCAGGGCCACTACGGCCGGGACGTGGCGCTGACCCGCGACGAGGACGTGCTGGATACTTGGTTCTCCTCGGCGTTGTGGCCGTTCTCGACGCTGGGCTGGCCGGACCAGACGCCCGAGCTCGCCCGGCACTATCCCACGGACGTCCTGGTGACCGGGTTCGACATCATCTTCTTCTGGGTCGCCCGGATGATGATGATGGGCCTGCGTTTCATGGGCGAGGTGCCATTCCACACGGTCTACATCCACGCCCTGGTGCGCGACGCGCAGGGCCAGAAGATGTCGAAGAGCAAGGGGAACATCATCGACCCCCTGGACCTGATCGACAAATACGGCGCCGATGCCCTGCGCTTCACCCTGGCCGCCATGGCGGCGCAGGGGCGCGACATCAAGCTGTCCGAGGGGCGGGTCGAGGGCTATCGCAACTTCATCACCAAGCTGTGGAACGCCGCCCGGTTCTGCGAGGTGAACGGCTGCGCGCGGGTGGCGGGGTTCGCCCCGGAGCGGGCGGCCCAACCGTTGAACCGCTGGCTGGTCGGCGAGGTGAGCCGAGCCACGAGCGCCGTGTCGCGGGAGATCGAGGGCTACCGCTTCAACGAGGCGGCCGGCGCGATCTATCACTTCACCTGGGGTACGTTCTGCGACTGGTACCTGGAGATGGCCAAACCCATCCTCATGGGGGGCGACGAGGCGGCCAAGGCCGAGGTGCGGGCAGCCGCCGCCTGGTCGCTCGATCACATCCTCCTGCTGCTGCATCCTTTTGCCCCGTTCGTCACCGAGGAATTGTGGGGCCTGCTGGGGGGGCCGCGGGATAGGGCTCTGATCGAAGCATCCTGGCCGGCCCCCGCCCCGACCTTCGCCGAGGCCGATGCCGACATCGGCTGGGTCATCCGGCTGGTGTCGGACATCCGCTCGGTGCGCGCCGAACTCAACGTGCCGCCGGCTGCCGTCGTCGGGCTGTCAGTGCGCGATGCCGGCGCCGAAACCCAGCGGCGCCTCGCCGTTCATGGCGACTTGATCGGCCGGTTGGCGCGGATCGCGTTCGGTTCCGGCGACGACGCCAAGGGTGCCGCCCAGCTCGTGATCGACGAGGCGACCTACGTCATGCCCCTCGCCCACCTGATTGATGTGGCTGCCGAGTTGGCCAGGTTGGGGAAGCAGTTAGCCAAGCTCGACGGCGACGTGGAAAAGTTACGGACGAAGCTTGCCGACGAGAGCTTCGTCGCCAAGGCGCCGGACCACGTGGTGGAAGCGCAACGGGAACGGATGGCGGAATCCCAGGCCACCCGCGACCGCTTGGCGGCCGCCTTGGCACGATTGTCGCAACGCTGACGAAACCGCAACCGTCGAGGAGCCAGCGATGACCCGAAGTATCCTTAACCGCGTCCTTCGCCCCGTCGTGCGGGGATTCGCCGCGGCCGCCGTGTTCGCGGCGTTGCCCTGGGCGGCGGCTCGCTGTTCCTCTTCACGGCGGTGAAGAAGTAGGGCGCTTTCCCTCCCCTTGACGGGGAGGGGGCAGCCATTCGTGGCCCGCTCAGGCCTCGGGGGTCATGAGCGACAGCACGGCACCGGCGGGGTCGGTGATGACGCTGAACCGGCCGACGCCCGGAATGTCCGTGGGCTTGACGATCACCGTGCCGCCGAGCTTCTTCACCAGCTTGGCGGAGGCATCCACGTCATCGACCTGGACATAGGTCATCCACATGGGCGGCGGACTCTTGCCGCCCTTCACCGCCATCATGCCGCCGTGGTCCTTGCCGCGGCGTTTCCAGATCGTGTAGGTGCCCATCGGCCCCATGTCCATGGACCTGGAAGTCCATCCGAGCAACGCACCGTAGAACGCCCTGGCGCCTTCGGGATCGCCGGTCGTCAATTCATGCCAGAACCATTGGCCATGCTTCGCCATCGCCATGCTCCCTAGCCGAGTTGGGGGCGGGTCTTGACGCAGCTCGGGCGATCCTTGATGCGACTCCACCAGGCCGCGACGTTGGGCCGCTTGGCGATGGCGGTCTTGCCCTCCGGGGTCTGCGAGAAGTACTCGAAGATCGGCACCGCGTGCAGGTCCGCGAGGCTGATCTCCTCGCCGGCAAGGAACTGGTTCCGGCCGATCAGGCCTTCGAGCGCGTCCAGGCTGGTCTCGGCCAGGGGCATGGCGCCCTTGATCTTCGCCTCGTCGGGCTCGGCCTTCATCATCGGCTTGACTACGCGCTCGATGACGACGGCACTGATCATCGAAGGATAACCGTAGGAATCGAGGATTCCGATGATCTGGTTCATCCGCGCGCGCTTCTTCGCATCGGCGGGTTGCAGCTTCTTGCCGCCGAACGTCTCGTCGATGTAGCGGTTGATCGCCTGGGTCTCGTGCAGCGCGAAGCCGTCGTGCTCGAACGCCGGCACCTTGCCGAACGGCTGGCGCTTCAGGTGATCCGGCGGAATCGCGCCTAACACGTTGACTTCGTTGAGCTTGTAGCTGATGCCATTTTCCTCGAGCGCGAGCCTGACCGAGCGGGCGTAGGTGCTGAGCGCCGGCCCGTGAATGATCGGATCTGCCATGGTCTCCTCCCACGAGTCGCTTCGCCGGATCGTGCCTCAGCTTCGCGACGCCGGCAAGGGGCGCACCTTGACATTCGCGTGAAGATCGGGCGCGTGAACAGTGGCGGGGCCGGCCGAGGCTTGCTATAAGGCCACGCGAACGCGAGCCCTTCCCCGGTAGCTCAGTTGGTAGAGCAAGCGGCTGTTAACCGCTGGGTCGCTGGTTCGAATCCGGCCCGGGGAGCCAGGATGGAGGCGGGGCCGTGCCCTGATCGGGTGCGGCCCCGTTGTCGTTCAGCGCTCGGCCGCGATCGCCAGGATATCGACCACCAGCGCGTCCAGGTCGGCGCGGCGGGTCCGGTGGTTTGTGAGGTTGACGCGGATCGCGGTCGCCTCGCCCACCCGCGTGGTCGACGGGGCGGCGAGGCCACGCTCCTGCAACGTCGCGACGATGTGGAGGTTCAGACGATCGAGGTCGGCCGCGTCCTTGCCGGGAGGGCAGGCGCGGAAGCAGACGATGTTGAGGCCGACGGGGGCCAGCAACTCCAGGCCCGGGGTCGCGGCAATGCGGTCGGCGAGGTGGCGGGCCTGGGCGCAATTCTCGGCGATCTTGGCGCCGAGGCGGGCGAGCCCGTGCTCCTTGATGGTGATCCAGACCTTGAGGGCACGGAAGCCGCGCGACAGCTCCGGGCCAAGGTCGGCGAACCACGGGGCGCCGCCGGCCAGGGCGTCGCCGGTGCCGAGGTACGCCGCGACGGTCGCGAACGATTCCGCCAGCGCTGAACCATCGCGCACCAGGAGGCAGCCGGCGTCGTACGGCACGTGCAACCATTTGTGGAAATCGAAGGCGATCGAATCGGCGCGTTCGATCGCCGTCAGGCGTGACCTGAGGTCCGGCACGAGGGCGATCAGCGCGCCGAAGGCGCCGTCGACGTGGAACCATAGGCCGTGCCGGGAACAGAGGTCGGCCACGGCTGCGAGGTCGTCGATCGCGCCGGTGTTGACGGACCCCGCGGTGGCCACCACGGCGATGGGACGCAACCCGGCGGTCCGATCCGCCTCGATGCGCCGCCCGAGCGCCGAGGTGTCGAGCCGGAAGTCCCCGTCCACGGCGACGCTGCCGAGCGAGCGGCGGCCAAGGCCCAGGAACTCCACGGCCTTGCGGACCGAATCGTGGGCCTGGGTCGAGGCGTAGACCATGGCGCGCGGCCCCTGCCCCACCCCCTCGTCGCGGACGTCGTGGCCCGAACCCCGATTGCGCGCTAGCGCCAGAGCGACCAGGTTCCCCATCGACGTTCCGGAAAGCAGCAATCCCCCCGCCGCCTGGGGTAGGCCGAAGAGATCGCGGAACCAGCCAACGACCTGCCGCTCCAGATACACGGCGCCATGGTCACGGCCACCGACGTTGGCGTTCAAGGCCGCCGCGGTCATCTCCGCGATCGCTCCGCCCACGGTGCCGGAGCCGTGAACCCAACCGAAGAATCGGGGGTGCGCGTTGCCGGTCGCGAAAGGAAGGAGCCGCTCGCGCACCTCGCGCAGGGCGGCGTCGATACCGACGCCCTCAAGGGGCGCCGGCGCCGATGCCCAGCGCTTCAGTGCGTCCGGAACGGGCCGCCAGACGGGCCCGGCCGAGCGGACGCGCAGATGGGCGATCAAGGCATCGACCTGCGCATGCCAGGACCGGGCGTATGCGTCCCAGTCCTCGGGGTCGAGCGTGGGAAGATCGGGATCGCCAAGGGTCACGGGGGCCAAGTCTAGCGCGATTGAGTGAGCCTGTCCGCGACAGTAGGATGCCCGCCATGAGCGATACCATTCTCGAACCGGGGGCCAGCGTCGCGGCGGGGATCGATGCCCACGACCGTGGCGATTTCGAGCGTGCGCGTCGGCTGCTTCTGGGCACGGCTGAGGCGGGCGACGGGACGGCGCAGTTCTATCTCGGGGTGATCTGCCATTTCGGGCCGGAGCCGTTCAACAACACCGACCTGGCCGCCCTGTGGTACCGCCGGGCGGCGGAACAGGGATTGCTCGGTGCCCAACGCAACCTCGGGGTCCTCTACGAGGAGGGCGTCAGCAAGCGCCAGAGCGACGCGAACGCGGCCAAGTGGTACCGGCGCGCCGCCGAGCAAGGCGACGCGCTCGCCCAGCACAATCTGGCGATGATGCTGTCCGAGGGCCGGGGCGTGCCCGAGGACGATGAGGAGGCGACGATGTGGCTGCGGCGCGCAGCCACCCAGGACGATCGACCCTCGCAGATTGCTCTGGCCCTGCGATTGAGTTTGGGGATCGGCGAGACCGAGGATCTGATCCAGGCCTATGCCTGGTTGACCCTCGCGCTCAAGAGTTCGGACAAGGTCGATGACAAGGATCGAGTGACGTGGTTGCGCAAACACGTCGCCCGGCGCCTGTCGATACAACAGATCGGCGCCGCGGAGCAACTCGCCCGCCGCCTCACCGCCTGAAGGATCGGGGAACCCATGCCATCGTTCGACATCGTCTCGCGTACCGATCTGCAAGAGGTCGACAACGCCGTTCAGGGGGTCAAGCGCGAGATCGCCCAGCGGTTCGATTTCAAGGGCTCGCAATGCACGATCGAGCGGGCGGAGCAGATCATCACCATCCTGGCCGACGACGACATGAAGCTGCGACATATGCAGGAGCTGCTGCGGGTCTACATGACCCGGCGCAAGACCGATCCTCACGCCCTGTCCTTCGGCGATCCCGAACGGGCCGCCGGCAATCGGGTGCGCCAGGCGGTAACGATTCGCCAGGGTGTCGACCGCGAACTCGGCAAGCAGATCTCGCAGGCCCTGAAGGAGACCAAGCTGAAGATCCAGATCGCCATTCAGGGCGACGAACTGCGGGTTTCGGGCAAGAAGCTCGACGAACTGCAGGCGGCCATCGCGGCCGTGAAGGCCCTGGGCATCGAGCATCCGCTGCAGTACGTGAACTTCCGAAGCTGATCCTACGAACGCTTGGCGACGATGGTGCAGTGCTCCAGAACGCCCTTCTCGAGCAGCCCTGCAATCCGGGTCCATCGTTCGCAGATGGCCAGAAACTCGCCGAGTTCGCCGCGTCCCCCCCCCGTTGCTCCTTCAGGGCATCGACGCAACGGGCCCAGCCACCGAGGATCTCGCGCATATAGGCCAGGGTTGTCACGTCGTCCTTGATGACCTTGAGGCCGATGTCCCTGAGGGCCTTGAGAAGTTCCTTGTGCGGTAGAAGGCTCTTCCCCCCATGCGTTGCGGAAAGAGGACGGCGACGTCCAACGGGTCCAGGGCGTCGATCGGACCGACGACTTGCGCCACGACGATATGCCCATTGGGCTGCAGCGAATCGCGGGCGGATGACAGGTAGGCCGCCTGTGGATCGACGCCATCCTTGGCGATGGCGTGATTGTAGGCCGCCTTGGGCAGGCTCGGCTTTGCCCGGTCGTAGGACACCGGGGCAATCTTGTCGCCGAGGCCGAGGTGACCCCATAGCTCGGCACCGGCCGCGGCCAGTTCGGGCGAACAGCCGACCGCCGACACGACGACCTTCTTCTCTTGAACCAAGGCAAAGCCGGCACCGCCCAGCCCGGCGTCGAGATCGGCCAGACGCATGCCCTCCTTGACGTCGATACCCTTCAGCATGCCGAGCACGAAATCGCGCCCGCCCGGCGTCAGGAATCCCTCGCCCCAGACGCACTGCGGCACCTTGAACGGCGATGCTGGCTTGGCGTCGGCGGCGGCCGCGCCAGACTCGGGAGCAGGTGCCGTCTTGCCCCCCCCCCGCGCGAACAGCGACCGTAACCGCGGAAGGCGAATGCGCCGCCGCGGGGAAGTCGGGGCGGCGGATTTGCTCGTTTCCTTCGTGGGCCGCGGCTTCATCGACTTTTCTCGGGCCATGGACCCGATTGAACGACTGGACCCCTTAACCCGAGATTAACGTTACGATAATTATGCCGCTGCTTGGCGACCGAGCAGGCTTGCGACCGGCGTCCCCAGCCATCCGGCCTCGCGTTTGCTCCAGTACGCCTCGCGAATCCGGCCCGTGAGGATGCCCGGCGCGCCGTTGCCCAGGGGTTTGCCGTCGATCCGGGTCACCGGCATGATGCCACCGGCGGTGGACGACAAAAATGCCTCGTCCGCCCCGCGCAAGGCATCCGCCGGAAAATCACCGAACTCCACGGCGATGCCCATCTCGGTGGCGATGTCCGCGACGGTGCGCCGGGTGATGCCTTCGAGGACATTACCCTTGGGCGTCATGAGGCGACCCCGCTTGATCCAGAACAGGTTGAAGCCCGGTCCCTCGGCCACGACACCTCCGGTGGTCAGCAGGACCGCATGGTCGGCGTCGCGGTCGAGCGCCTGGAACAGGCCCCTTTGCAGGTCCATCCAGTTGAAGTTCTTCACGGTCGGATCGATCGACTCGGTGGGCGTGCGACGGTTTTCGACGATGGCGAGGTCAATGCCCTCGGTTTGCTTCTCCGGACTGATGATCCAGATGTAGGGCAGCGCGAGCCCGATGAACTTGTTTTCGCACCGCCGCACGTCACGCTTGCCCACCGTGTTGAAGCGCCCACGGGTGACGATCATCTGGACATAGGAGTCTTCCAGGCCCGCGCGGGACACGCAGGACGCGAGGATACGTTTGATCGCCTCGGGCTCATGCGGGCAGGCAAGCCGCATCCCGGCGCAACTGCGCATGAAGCGCTCGATGTGATCATCCAGCCGGAAGAACATGCCCTTCCACACCGAAACCGTGTCGTACACCGCATCGCCGCGGAGGAAGCCGAGGTCGAAGATCGAGATGCGGGCTTCATCGGCGGGAACGAAAGCGCCGTCGATATGCACGATGCCGTCGGCCATGGTGGTCTCCCGGGTCGGTTGCCGTGCCACTATGGCGCGCGGCGATAGCGGCTGGCTAGCCCCACTTCGCCTTCGGCGATGACGGTGCCGCGCTTCACCAGGTCGATCAGATGCGAAAGCACCGAATAGCCGGCGGCCGCGTGCAGGCCGCGGTCGACGTCGGCGTACATGACCGCGACCATGTCGCGGATGGTGCGTGGACCGTCGGCGAGCCCGGCGAGGATCTGGCTCTCGCGCCCGCGCCGGTGTTCGATCAAGGCATGCACGAACGGCTTGGGGTCCCTGACGGGAGGGCCGTGGGTCGGCCACAGCACACGATCCTCGCGCCGCATCACCTTGTCGAGCGACGCCATGTACGACGTCATGTCGCCCTCGGGCGGGGCGATCACGGTGGTCGACCACCCCATGACGTGATCCCCCGAGAACAGGGCGTCTTCCTCGCGCAGGGCGAAGCAGAGGTGATTCGCCATGTGGCCCGGCGTATGGACCGCCGCGAGGGTCCAGCCTTCGCCGGTCACGACGTCGCCGTCGGCCAGAACGACATCCGGTCGGAAGGCCACGTCGATCGACTCTTCCATCGCCATGGCGGGAGCATCGCCCTGGGCGACCGGCGGGCCGCCGAACCCGTGGACCGGCGCACCCGTCAACTCGCGCACGCGGACGGAGGCCGGCGAGTGGTCGGCGTGGGTATGGGTCACGAACTGATGGGTCACGGTTTCGCCGGCCAGGGCTCCCAGAACCGCTTCGACGTGATCCGCGAGAGGGGGGCCCGCGTCGATGATCGCCACCTTGCCGCGCCCGACGATGTAGGTGCCGGTGCCGTGGAAGGTGAAGGCTCCGCCGTTGCGGGCGACGACGCGCCGGATCAGGGGCGACACGGTCGCCGCGACGCCGTAGGCGAAATCCATGGCGCGAACGAAGGGGACCGGCATCAGACGGTGAGCTCGCCGAGGAATTCGCGAAAGACCGCGAGGTAGACGTCGACGTCGGCCTCGGTCGCGGCGAAGGAGACCGCCGGTCCGGAGGTAACCAGCGCCTCCCAGATTCCGCGGTTGGAGAAATAGACCCGGATCAGACACCGCAACTCGCGGTTGTCCAGACTCCGAGCCTCGGCAGCATCGACGGGCAGCTTGGGAGCGAAGGTGTAGCCTGCGCGACTCATCAGGCGCTGGGTCGTCCAGGTTAACCCGGCGGCTTGGAAGGCCGCATCGAGGCCATCGGACAGCCGGGCTCCCAGCCGCCCAGCCCGCTCGTAGGCCGGCGGAATCATGACCTCGGTGAGGTTCGCTCGCGTCGTCGCCATGGCCAGGGCATTGCCGTAGAATGTGCCGCCCGTTGCCACACCGATTCCGGCCGATGTGGGACCGCCTTCGGTGTACAGCGCATCTTCCACCCGGGCCGCCAAGGCCTCGGTCAGGCCGTAGGCGCCAAGCGGAACACCGCCGCCCAGAGACTTGCCCAGACTGACGCCGTCGCAGTCGATCGCAAGAGCGAGCTTTAGACCGCCTTCGGAGCAGATCTGGGTGTGCGCCTCGTCGAGGAACAGGAGCGTACCGGCCCGTCGCGTGACCTCGCGCAAGACCCCGAAAAAGCCGGGCTGGGGCAGCACGACGCCGCAGTTGGTCAGGGCCGGTTCCGCTATCACGCAGGCGACGTCGCCCGGGGCGAGCGCCCGTTCCATGGCCGCGAGATCGTTGATCTGTACGATTCGTGCCTCGCGCGCCGCCCGTTGCGGCAGGCCGTGGAGCTCGGGGCGTATCTCGCCGTTCACCAGCTTCAGCAGGGTCTCGTCGATGTGCCCATGGTAGCTGCCATCGAAAATGACGATCTTCGAGCGGCCGGTGGCGTAGCGGGCGATGCGGATGAGCTCGGCATTGGCGCTCGACGCCGACAGGCTAAACTGCCACTTCGGGAGCCCCCAGCGTCGGGCGAGTTCCTCGGCGACGACGATGGCATCCTCCCCCGGCAACAGGAACTGGGTGCCGCGCTGGATCCGGTCGATGGCGGCGCGCACCACGGCCGGAGATGCATAGCCGTAACTCACGCTCATATCGGCATGTTTCATGTCGAGGTAGCGGTGCCCGTCCACATCGGTGAACCAGGCCCCCTCGCCGCCCGCGACGAACACCGGCGGTTCGTCGTCGGGCGCCACCGCCATCCAACCCATCGGCACGCCCTTGGGCATGACCCGCCGCGCCCGCGCCACCAGGGCCGCCGAACGCGGCCGTTCGGCCGCGAACCGCGCGGATTCGCGGCGCTGCAGCGCGGCAATGCGGTCGGGGCTGAAACGCGCGGCAATGGGTGGTCCTTCCGTTCGCAATTCCTAGTGGTTCGATTCCGCCGGATCAATCCCGATCCGTCGGGCCTAACCCCCAGTGAGACTCTACATACTGTGGTCCGCCCCAAACACAACGAATGGGAATCAAGCGTTTGGGGCAGACCACTAGCACGGACGTGACGCCGATCACGGGTTCGTGGCTCCGATCGGTGTCGGCCCTGACAGCCAGGGATTAACGAATCGCTTACCTTAACGCCATGGACAGCAACCCGCCCAGCAGGGCGAAAGGCTAGGACAATGACCAAACAAGACCCGATCCGCGAGCTCCTGAACGACGACAGCCTGCGGCAATTCATCGCCCGCTTCCGCTGCGCGCCAGGCCTGGACAACGTCACCGTCGTCATCCTGCGCAACGTCGGCGCCGAATCCCGGGACGACTCCGACGATCGGACCAGCGAGATGCTCCTGCACTAGTGCTTTGACTTCGACGGATCGTTCACGATCCGTCGGGCCAAAACCCTAGGAAGACTCTCAATCTTGTGGCCCGCCCCAAACACGATGATGAATCATGCGTTTGTGTCGGACCACTAGCTCCTGGGTAGGACCCTCTTTCGGGGTTTTCCTCGACCGGTACGGTGGTTACTATCGCGGTAGACAGGCCGCCGGCGAACCTTCGCCGGCGGCCTTTGTCATTTGGCCGCCTGGCGATCCCTGCCGATGCCGCGACTCCATGTCCTTAATTTCCGACTGTCCCCGGCGTCGCTCGAACGGCTCCACGACGCGGCCTTTGCCGGCGCCGGCTGGTCGCCCTCGACGCTGGGCGAGCGCCGAGAAACCTACTTCGACGACCCCCACGGCAAGTTCGGGAAGCGGCAGCTCAGTCTATGCATGCGCGACGACGGCGGTGTCGGGCGCGAGGTGGTCGCGTGGCACCCGAGGATTGGGGCGTGGCTGGGCGCCACCCAGGTGTGGAGCAAACCAACGACGGCGTCGCGCCCTACCCTCAAGGGCTTCGGCGATGCCAACCTGCAAGGTATCCTTCCCGCGAGGCTGAATCCGGGCGACCTCGGCGCGTATTGCTCCCACGACTCCCAGCGCGTTGCGCGAACCCGATCGCCCCGGCGCGGCACCTCGGTGACCCTAACGATCGTCACCGGCGCCTTGGTGGCCGGGCGGCGCCGGAGGCGGATCAGGGAACTTGAAGTCGGCCTTGTTCGAGGGGCGCCGCATCCGGCGGCTGGGGAAATCGTTCGATCCCGGGGACGCCGAGCGGCTGCACCGCATTCGACTTGCCGCGAAGCGTGCCCGCTATACGACCGAGTTCCTCGTAAGCCTCGCACCGGCCAAGGGCGCCAAGGACTACCTCGCGGCCCTGAAGCAAGTGCAGGAATGCTTCGGCGCGAGCAACGACGCGACCTTCGCGGAACAGCGACTCGCCACCCTGAAACCGCCGGGCGCGAAGGACCTCGCGCGATCGTTGCTCGAGCGGCGCGCGAACGCGATCGGAGCCGACCAGTTGCATGCGTCATGGTCGGCGTTCGCGGCAACCACACCGCTCCACGTCGCCATGGGTTACGAGCCATGAGCTTGGGGTTCGAGGTCCTCGGGTCGGACGAAGGCTTGCAGTCGGAGGGATCTCGGCCCCAGGTCGGCCCAGGTCCGATCCTCGGCCGACAGGATGGCGAGCCCACCCGTGGGGTACTTGGACCGCATGTGGACCATCGCCGTCCGATCCCCGTCAGCCGCAAGCGACAGGCCGAGTTCATGGACATCCGGATTGTGAGCGATGACCAGGACGGCGGTGTGGTGACCGCCATGGGTCCTGATCTGGCGAAGAATCGCCCCTGCCCCACCAAGGTACAGCGTGGGGTCGTGCCGCACGACGGCGTTCGCCGGAAGGGCGGCGCGCACCGCCTCAAGCGACTCGCACGTACGCCGCGCCGTCGAACACAGGACGAGGCCGGGGCGGATCGGAAGGTCGCGGAGGCGGCGAGCCATGGCGGATCCGGCTGCCCTGCCGCGGGCATTCAAGGTCCGGTCGTGGTCAGCGACCCCTGGATCGGAATGGGACGATTTGAAATGCCGCAGCAACAGAAGCGTGATCACGGCCCAGACGGCTCCATCGCGGTACTTTCATTGTTGTATGCTACCAAAGGCACCCGCTGAGGCTACACGAGACCGGAGTGAACCGATGAACCAGCCACACGCCGACGTGGCGCCAATCCCGGCGATCGACGCCAAATCACGTGAACGGTTCATCAACCGGGAACTGTCGTGGCTGAAGTTCAACGAACGGGTCCTGGACGAAACCTACAACACGAATCACCCCCTGCTCGAGCGTGTCCGATTCCTGTCGATTTCGGCGAAGAATCTGGACGAGTTCTACATGGTCCGGGTCGCCGGCCTGGTCGGCCAGATGCGGGCCGGCGTGACGACGACGTTCCTCGATGGCCTGACGCCCGCCCAGCAGCTTGCCGCGATTCGACTGGAAGCGCGCGCGCTGATGCGCCGGCAATCCGAATGTTGGACGGCCCTGCGCGAAGAACTCAAGGCAAACAACATCGCCGTGATCGACGCGGCCGATCTCGACGACGCCGATCGCTCCTGGTTGGAGAACTACTTCGCGGAGCAGATCGAGCCGGTCCTCACTCCCCTGGCCATCGACCCGGCGCACCCCTTCCCGTTCCTGCCGAATTTCGGGTTCGCGCTCGTGCTCCAACTTCTCCGGGTCGCGGACGGCAACATGCAGCGCGCCCTCGTGCTCTTGCCGCCGCGGGCCGAACGGTTCATCCGGCTGCCGGGCGACACCGTCCGCTACTTGTGCCTCGAAACCGTGGTTCGGCTGTTCCTGCATCGGCTGTTCCCCGGCTTCACGGTGACCAGCGAGGGCCTGTTCCGCATTGTCCGGGACAGCGAGGTCGAAATCGAGGAAGAGGCTGAAGACCTCGTCCGGGTTTACGAAAGCGCCCTGAAGCGGCGGCGGCGCGGCAGCGTCATTCGCCTGAAGGTGAGCGCCGATCTTCCGGACGTGTTGCTCAAATTCGTGCGCGACGAGTTCGACGTGCAGCAGGACGATGTATACCGCTCCGAAGGCATTCTTGGGCTGGCGGATATCGAGCAGCTGATCGACAAGAACCGGACGGATTTTCTGTTCACGCCCTACATCCCGCGGTTCCCGGAACGGATCCGCGATTACGGCGGCGATTGCTTCGCGGCGGTGCGGCACAAGGACATCATCGTCCATCACCCCTACGAAAGCTTCGACGTCGTCGTGCAGTTCATTCGGCAGGCGGCCGAGGATCCCGCCGTCGTGGCGATCAAGCAGACCCTGTATCGCACCAGCAACGATTCCCCCATCGTCCGCGCCCTGGTCAGCGCGGCGGAGGCGGGCAAGTCGGTGACCGCGCTGGTCGAGCTCAAGGCACGGTTCGACGAGGAAGCGAACATCCGCTGGGCTCGGGATCTGGAGCGGGCCGGAGCTCAGGTCGTCTACGGGTTCATCAACCTCAAGACCCACTCCAAGATCTCGCTGGTGGTGCGGCGCGAGGCCGGGCGGCTAGTGTCCTACGTTCATTTCGGCACCGGGAACTACCACCCGGTGACGGCGCGCATCTACACCGACTTGTCGTTCTTCACCTGCGATCCCGCCCTGTGCCGCGACGCCAATCGCGTGTTCAACTATCTTACGGGCTACGCCAAACCCGAGCGCCTCGAGAAGTTGGCGATGGCTCCCCTGACCCTGCGCGATACGGTGATCGACTTGATCAACGAGGAGATCCGGCACGTTCGCGAGGGGCGGCCCGGGGCGATCTGGGTGAAGCTGAACGCATTGGTCGACCGCAAGGTGATCGATGCCCTCTACCGCGCCTCATGCGCCGGGGTGCAGATCGATCTGGTCATCCGCGGCATCTGTTGCCTGCGCCCCGGCATTCCGGGTCTGTCCGAGAACATTCGGGTGAAGAGCATCGTCGGGCGGTTCCTCGAACATTCGCGAATCGTCTGCACCGGAGCCGGCCACGGCCTTCCGTCCCGCCATGCCAAGGTGTACATCTCCTCCGCCGACTGGATGGCGCGCAACTTCGACTGGCGGGTCGAGACCATGATTCCGATCGAGAATCCGACGGTGCACCAGCAGGTGCTCGACCAGATCATGGTGGCCAACCTGCGCGATGTGGCCCAGAGCTGGATGCTGCGTTCCGACGGCACCTATGAGCGGGCGCCGGCCGAGAAGAACGCCCCAAGCGCCCATCAGTTCTTCATGACCAATCCGAGCCTCTCGGGCCGGGGCACCGGTTTGGCCCGTCCCAAGGGTAAGGCTCAGGCCAAGCGCGCGGCCGAATAGCGCGCATGCCGGGACGGAAGAGGGCATCTTCGACCAAGCCGTCGTCCATCGCCGTGGTCGACATCGGCTCGAACTCGGTTCGGCTGGTGGTGTTCGACGGCCTGAAGCGCATGCCCCTGGTGTTGCACAACGAGAAGGTCACCTGCGAACTCGGCCGCGGGCTGGGAACGACGGGCCGCCTTGAGCCGGCGGCGATCGAGAAGACCGTCGCGAGCGTCACCCGTTTCGTCGACCAGGCGCAGGGCTGGGGGGCCGGGCGCATCACCCTGCTGGCCACCGCCGCGGTGCGCGATGCCGTCAATGGACCCGTCCTCACCCAGCAACTGACGGAGCGGTTGCGCCTTCCGGTTGCGGTGCTGAGTGGAGCCCAGGAGGCGAAGCTCTCGGCCATGGGGGTCGTCTTCGGCGAACCCAGGGCCCAAGGGATCATGGGTGACCTGGGTGGCGGAAGTCTGGAATTCGTGGCGCTCGACAACGGGCGACCCGGCCGCAACGCGACGCTACCGCTTGGCCCATTGCGTCTCATGGGTATCGCCGATGTGCCGACCTCGGCCACGGCCCGTGACGCGATCGACGGGCCGCTCGCGGATCTCGCCTGGTTGCCCCAGTCGTCCGGCCAGACCTTCTACGCCGTCGGTGGTGCGTGGCGGTCCCTTGCCCGACTGCACATGGACCAGGTCGATCACCCGCTCAGGATCATCCACCACTATCGGATCAGCCGCGCCGAGGCCGAGGACGTCTGCGGTCTCGTGGTCCGGCTTGGCCGCCAATCCCTCCGTCGGATCGTCGCGGTGTCGCGCAATCGGCTCGATGTGCTTCCCTGGGCGGCTTTAACCCTGCAACGGATCCTCGCGGCCGTGGCGCCGACCGAGGTGGTCTTCTCCGCCAATGGCCTGCGCGAAGGCTACTTGTTGAGCCTGTTGCCGCCCGCCCTGCGGCGGCTCGACCCGCTCATCGCCGCCTGCCGGGACATGGTGGCGGGGCGTGACCGCATGGCATCCCAGGGCGATGCCGTGTTTCGCTGGATGTCGCCGATCTTCCCCGAGGAACCGGAGGCGGAGACCCGGCTGCGGCACGCCGCCAGCATCCTCGGCGACATGGCCTGGCGCGATCATCCGGAATACCGCGCCGAAAGCTCGTTCCTTGCGGCACTGCGATTCCCCTACAACTGCATCGCCCATGACGAACGCGCCTTTCTCGCGATCGCCCTGCTGGCTCGCTACGGAGCATCCGTGGAGTTGGATCTGGCGCGAGGCGCCCGGTCCCTGCTCGATGGCGAGGCGGTGAAGCGAGCCGTCGTCCTGGGCCTTGCCCTGCGTCTTGCGCGCACGCTGGCGGAGGGTTCGGCAACTTGGTTTACGGCGTGGACGCTTCGCCTCGATTCCAAGCGGCTTGTCATCGAGCCCACCGGTTCGGCTCGCACGCCTGAACTCGGCGACGGCGAGCAGCGCCGGTTCGCGGCCCTGGCGGCGGCGTTGGGCCGCGACCCGGAGGTCGCGGCCCCGTCGAAGGCCCGAACCGCTGCCCGTTAGCCCTTCCAGGTCCCCGAGCGAACCAGTTCGTCCGCGGTCTCGGTGATCGCGGCACTCATGATGTCGAACATTTGGTCCACTTGACCCGATGCGATGACGAGCGGCGGCGAGAACACACAGAGATGGCCCATGGGCCGCAGGATAAGTCCCTTGTCCTGGCACTTGCGGTCAATCGTGGCTCCGACCTTCATCTCCCAGGGGAACGGCTCCTTCGTCTTGCGATCGCTCACGCATTCGACGCAGCCCATGAGGCCCACGCCACGAACGTCGCCGACCATGGGATGATTCCCGAGGGCGCGTAGACGCTGCTGAAAGTGCGGGGTGATCTTGCGGACGTGGCCGCATAGATCGTTCCGCTCCATGATTTCGATGTTCTTCAATGCCGCGGCGCACGCCACCGGGTGTCCAGAGTACGTGAATCCGTTGCTGAAGACCGCCGTTTTCTCATCTGAATCAAGGATATCCTGGTACAACTTCTCAGATGCGATGAACGCTCCCAGGGGGATGTAGCCGGACGTCAGGCCCTTCGCGCAGATGATGATGTCGGGGACGACGCCAAACACGTCGTCCGACGCGAACATATGCCCGAGCCGCCCGAACCCTGTAACCACCTCGTCGGAGATGTACAGCACACCGTGCTTGCGGCAAACCTCCAGGCACTTCCTGTGGTAGCCGTCGGGGGGGATGATGACGCCACCCGATGCCAGGATTGGCTCGGCGATAAAGCAGGCGACGCGGTCGGGGCCGATCTCCAGGATCTTGTCTTCCAGGTCCTTGACCTTGGCCGTGCAGAACTCCGCCTCGCTCATGCCATCGGGCCGACGGTACGGGTTCGGTGACGGCAGGTGGTGCACCAAGTTCGTCATCAAATCCATGTGGGTCGTGTCACGCGGCTTGCCGCACAGGGAGGCAGCGAGGTACGTGCTGCCGTGGTACGCGCCCTCGCGGCTGATGATGGCCTTCTTGTCCGGCCGACCGGTCACGTTGAAGTAGAACCAGGCGAAACGGACCGCCGAATCGACCGCCGTGGACCCGCCGGTGGCGAAGAACACGCGGTTCAGGTCGCCAGGCGCGAGTTCGGCGATCTTCGCCCCAAGCTCCGCATGCGGCGGCGTCGAGAGCTTCCCGAACGGAGAAAAGTACGTCATGCGCCGAACCTGATCAGCGATGGTCTGGGCCATCTCCTCATTGCCGTAGCCAATTTGGACGCACCACATGCCGCCGGGGCCGTCGATGTACTGCTCCCCGTCGGTATCACGGACGTAGATACTCTCGGAATCGGCGAGTAGGAGCGTGTCCTGTTTGTCGGAGGAATTCAGAAAACCCCAAGGATGGATGACGTGCTCGTTATCCTTTTCCCGAAGTTCGGTGGTATTGAAAGGGAGATTTCTCGTCACGATTGCACCTTTTTCTGTTCTCTTACATCGGTTCTATGAACCCTTATCCAAGATTGTTGCAAAGATATGGCTCATGGCTGGGTGCGAGGCCCAAACCAACTATAACCTAGACGCGTCGCTTGGGGGTTGGCAAGGGCGTTCGCCCAGGTACAGTGTGACATCATTGGGGGCGTTCCCGGGCAGGAGAGGGTCGAGACATGGAGTCAGCGCGGCGGCCACCGGCCAAGTCCACGGTCCAGGTCGACAACGACCGGACACGGGTGACGGAGTGGCGCTTTCCGCCGGGGGCCGCGACCGGCTGGCACCGGCATGGCTTCGACTACGTGGTTGTGCCGATGACGACGGGCGTCTTGCGGCTCGAGGGTCCCGACGGCACCCGTGACGCCCAGTTGACCGCGGGTAGCGCCTATTTCCGCGCGCTTGGGGTCGAGCACGACGTCATCAACGCGAGCCCGCACGAGTTCGTCTTCGTCGAGGTCGAATTCAAGGATAGTGCCGTCTCCGCGTGAGTGCGGCATGGACCGGGACCGCAACCCCGGCCGTCGCCGCCTGATGAATCGGAGATAAGCTGTACCCGTCCCCGCCGCCTCGGAACCAACCCGGTTCGCCAGGTGGGCGTTTCACCATTGCGCGAGTGTCGTGACCAACGCGGACCGTCAACGCGCGGCACCGGGAGCCGCTACCAGACCCAACCTCTCTGACGACGTCGTTGCAGGACGCCGCCGCGATGCGGGAACGCGCGGATCGGCATCGTCACTTCAGCATCGTCCTGGCGGCAAGCGTGTTCTGATCCTGCTCGCCATCGTCATCCATGACCTGATCATCGGCGAGGGTGCCATCATCCTGGGACCGAAGTCCTACACGGCCATCGCCTTCACCGTGATCCTGACCTTCGCCGCGCTGTTCTTCGACGGCCGGTCGCGCAATCGCACCCTTGGGGACCAGGCGCACGAACTGCACCGCCTGGCCAGAAAACTGCAGGAAACCGTCGATCGGCTGCAGCGGGTCAATGACGAGCTGGAGCTCGCGCGCGAGCACGCGGTCGCGGCCAACCGGGCCAAGACGACGTTCCTCGCCAACATGAGCCACGAGATCCGCACGCCGCTGAACGGGGTGCTGGGCTATGCCCAGATCCTGGCGCGGAACCCGAACCTGTCGCGACGGCAGCGCTCGATGGTCGAGACGATCAGCAACAGCGCGGCCAGTTGCTTGCGCTTCTGAATGACATCCTCGATCTGTCGAAGATCGAGGCGGGCGCGGTCGAGCTCAGGCCGATCGACTTCGACCTGGCCGATCTGCTGCGCGGGGTGGTGTCGATCTACCGCCCTCGGGCGGACGAAAAGGGGGTGATGCTCGAACTCTTGGGACCCGGATTGGCGACGGTACCCGTGCACGCCGATCAGGTCAGGCTGCGGCAGGTTCTCATCAATCTGGTCGACAATGCCGTCAAATTCACCGACCGGGGCAGCGTGACCCTCGCCTGCGCACCGGGAGTCGACGCCAGCTACGCTTTCAGCGTGAGCGACACGGGGGTTGGCATCCCGGCGGATCTGCTGCGCACGGTGTTCACAATCCCTTCCAGCAGGGCGCGGACGGCATAAGGCGCGGCGGCACCGGGCTGGGCCTGGCGATTTCCCAGCGCCAGGTCGAGCTGATGGGCGGCCGCCTCGATCTCCAGTCGACATTGGGCCGGGGATCGAAGTTCTCGTTTTCCCTGACCCTCCCCCCGGCAGTGGGCGAGGTCTTCCTGCGCACCGATCGCGCCGGCAAGACCGTCCGACTGGCGGGCAGGCAACCCCTGAACGCCCTGGTGATCGAACGCCACGGCATCAGCCGCAACGTCATGGTCGGCATCCTGGCGAAGATCGAATGCTCGGTCCGCGCCGCGCCAACCCTGGTCGACGCCACCAATGTTCTGGACGGTTGGCGTCCCCACATCGTGTTCGCGGAAGTTCACGGTCTGGCCGACATCTTGCCGGAAATCGTGCATTACTTGGCGAACTTCGGCAGCCCACCCGAGGCCAAGGTCGTCGCCGTCGGGCCGGCCGACGAGCGCGCCCTGCGCATGTGCCGCGAGGCGGGGTTCGCCGACGTTCTGGCGCTGCCCGTACGCGCCGAGGCGGTCTATTCCGCTCTCAAGACTCATCTCGGTGCCCGCTTCGAGGTCGTATCCGAGGAACCCGAAACGCCGCAGAAACCGGAGGATCGCGGGTCGGGCATCCCCGTGCTTGAACCCCAGTTGCGCGAACGGTTGCTGGCGGCCGCGCGGTCCTACAGCGTCACCGAGCTGCGCGCCGCCATCGACGTCGTGGCGTCCGCCGGTCCGGAATACGCGGAATTTGCCGAACGTCTGGCGGGATTGGTTCGCGGCTACGACCTTGAAGCCATCCTCAAGCTGATCGAGCCGGGCCATGCGCCACGAGCGTGATACCCGCCTGATCAGCCGCAAGGTGTTGGTCGTCGACGACACCCCGGCGAATATCGACCTGCTGCTGACGATCCTGGAACCTCAGGGTTTCAACGTCCTGGTCGCCACCTCCGGCGAAGCCGCGATCCGGGTGGCCCTCCAGACCATGCCCGACCTCATCCTCCTGGACGTGATGATGCCGGGAATCGACGGGCTCGAGACCTGCCGACGGCTCAAGGCCGACGCACGGTTCTCCGACACGCCCATCATCTTCGTCGCCGCCCGCGACGACACCGAGGACGTGGTGACGGCCTTCGACCTGGGCGCCGTCGATTACATCGCCAAGCCCTATCGCCATGAAGAGGTGCTGGTGCGGGTTCGCACGCACATGCTGATCAAGGTCCTGACGGACGCGTTGCACGTCAAGGCGGCCGAGGCGGAAACCCTTCTCCACATCCTCTGCCACGACCTGCAGAACTCGGTCGGGGCGGCGCAAGGTTACATTTCGTTGATCGACAAGCAGGGCATGGTGCCCGAAAGCGCCGATTACCTCGGCGAGACGCGCGCGACGGTGACCCGTGCCTTGATGATCATCGATCATGTCCGCGAGTTGCGGGCGTTGACCACGGGCAAACGCCGGCTTGCGCTTGGACCCGTGGCGTTGAGCGAATGTTTCGACGCCATGGCCAGCATCTTCCGCCTTCGGCTGGCGGAGAAGCGCGTCACCTTGGTGGCGCCGAAGGGACTGACGGCCGACCACGCGGTCGTCGTCGATGAAGTTTCGTTCGTCAACGGCGTCCTCAATAACATCGTCTCCAACGCCATCAAATTCTCGCATCCCGGGCCGACGATCAGATTTGCGCTGGAAGACCGCGGCCCCTGGGTACGGATCCGCCTAAGCGACGATGGCATCGGCATGTCCGAGGTGCTGCTCGACAACCTGTTCCGAACCGATCAGCCGACGTCCCGCCCCGGTACCGCGGGCGAGCTCGGCACCGGATTTGGCATGCTCCTCATCAAGTAGTATCATGGATCTGTTCGGCGGATCTATCGAGGTCGAAAGCCACGAGAACGAAGGGCGCGGCCCCTCCGGAACGACCGTGCACTTGAACTTGCCGAAGGCCGGCGCGGACGTGGCGACGGCGGCCTGAGGCAGCGAACGACGCCTTGATCGACGTCGGTCCCCTGGCTACTGTTGCTGTCCCCTCGCCCCCCTGGCCCCTGGCCCCTCGCCCTCCCTGGATCTCATGGACATTCGCGCGAGCCTTCCCGACCTGATCGGCAACACGCCCCTGGTTCGCCTTCGGGGACCGTCCGAACGCACCGGGTGCACCATCCTCGGCAAGTGTGAGTTCATGAACCCCGGCCAATCGGTCAAGGACCGGGCGGCCCTCTTCATCGTGCGCGAGGCCGAACGACGTGGCGCCCTGAAACCGGGCGGTGTCATCGTCGAGGGGACCGCCGGCAACACGGGCATCGGGCTGTGCGTCGTCGGCTCGGCCCTGGGTTACCGTTGCGTCATCGTCATGCCCGAGAATCAGAGCCAGGAGAAGAAGGACACCCTTCGCCTGCTGGGCGCCGACCTCAGGCTTGCCAAGGCGGTTCCCTACAAGGACCCGGAGAACTACCAGCATGTATCGCGCCGGATCGCCGAGGAGCTGGCGGCGAAGGATGCCAACGGCGCCATCTGGGCGAACCAGTTCGACAACGTCGCCAACCGCCAGGCCCATATCGAGGGGACCGGCCCGGAAATCTGGGCACAGACGGACGGGCGGATCGACGCCTTCGTTTCCGCCATCGGTACCGGGGGAACCATCTCGGGCGTCGGGATCGCGCTGAAGGAGCGCAACCGCGATATTCGCATCGTCCTCGGCGATCCGTTGGGATCGGCGATGTTCAACTGGGTCAAGACCGGCGAGCTCAAATCCGAAGGCACCTCGATCACGGAAGGCATAGGTCAGGGGCGCGTCACCAAGAACTGCGAGGGCGCGCCGATCGACGATGCCGTGCAGGTGACCGATGCCGAGGCCCTGGAGGTTCTGTTCGACCTCGCCCAGAACGAGGGCTTGGTGCTCGGCGGTTCCACGGGCATCAACATCGCCGGCGCGATCAAGGTTGCGCGCGACATGGGACCGGGGCACACGATCGTCACGCTGTTGTGCGATCTCGGCAACCGCTATCAGAGCAAGATCTACAACCCGGTGTTCCTGCGCGAACGGGGCCTGCCCCTTCCGGCGTGGCTGGGCTAGGGACATGACCCTGGTCTTCCGCGAGGATGCTTATGCCCGAAGTTGCGATGCCGTCGTCGTCGCGGTGGGGCCCGAGGGCATTCGGCTCGACCGCACGGTCTTCTACCCGGAAGGCGGCGGCCAGCCCGGGGATACCGGCGTGATGCGCCTGCCTGAGGGCACGACGATCACGATCGTGGATGCCAGGAAGGGATCGGGGGGCGACGACGTGGTTCATATCCCCGGACCGGGATCGCCGATGCCCGATGTCGGGGCGGCCGTGGTCGCCGAAATCGACTGGGAAAGGCGCCATCGCCTGATGCGAATGCATAGTTGCCTGCACCTCCTGTGCGCCTTGGTCGATGCGCCGGTGACCGGCGGGCAGGTTGGCGACGGCCGTGGTCGGCTCGACTTCGACCTGCCCGAGGCAACCCTGGACAGGGTCGAACTCGGCGTGCGCCTCAACGCGATCATCGCGGAGAACCGACCCCTCTCGGAGAGCTGGATTACCGACGCCGAACTCGCGGTGCAACCGGAGCTGGTCAAGACCATGTCGGTCAAGCCGCCGATCGGTTTGGGCCGGGTGCGCCTGATGCACGTCGAGGGCGTCGATCTGCAACCCTGCGGGGGCACGCATGTGCGGGCGACCGGCGAAATCGGCCCGGTGGAGATCGTGAAGATCGAGAAGAAGGGCCGGATCAACCGTCGGGTCACCGTGGCCTTCGCCGGCACAGGCACCCCGTGAACGAGAGCTTCGCAAGCCTGGTCGGCACCGCGTGGCTGGCGGCCAATCTGGCGACGCCCGACGTCAGGGTTGTCGATGCATCGTGGTATTTGGCCGCGGACAAGCGAGACCCCAAGGCGGAGTACCGCGAGCGTCACATCCCAGGCGCGGTGTTCTTCGACATCGACGAGATCGCCGATACGTCGTCGCCGTACCCGCACATGCTGCCGGACCCAGTCAAGTTCTCGGCCCGGGTCCGCAGGCTCGGTCTGGGCGACGGCAACCGCATCGTCGTCTACGACGGCGGGGTCATGATGGCCGCGTGTCGCGTCTGGTGGATGTTTCGCGTCTTCGGCCACGACGATGTGGCGGTGCTCGACGGCGGCCTCGGCAAATGGCGCGCCGAGGGGCATCCGACCGAAGACCTTCCGCCGATGCCGCGCGACCGGCACTTCTCGCCGCGGCTGAACACCCTGATGGTCCGCGATCTGGATCGGATGCGCGCGAACCTGGCGACGGGGCGGGAACAGGTGGTCGATGCCCGGGCCGTCGGGCGGTTCAACGGCACGGTGCCCGAGCCGCGGCCGGGTCTGCGCAGTGGCCATATTCCCGGCGCCCGCAACTTGCCGTTCGACCGGCTCCTCGACTCGTCCAACAAGACCTTCAAGCCCGACGACGCCCTGCGCCAGGCCTTCGTGGACGCCGGTGTGGATCTTGGCCGCCCCATCGTCTGCAGTTGCGGCTCGGGCGTCAGTGCCTGTGTCCTTGCCTTCGCCCTCGACCGTCTCGGGCATCGCGACGTCGCGATCTACGACGGCTCGTGGTCCGAGTGGGGCTCCCGCCCCGACACGCCCATTGAGACCTGACGGGCCGCAGCACGACCAAGACCGCGGATAGCGCTAGGCCGGCAGGCCCACCATCGCCAAACTTTCGGCGTGGTGTTCGCGGTCCACGGCGACGGTGTAGCGCTGGGTTCCGAGGTAGGTGGCGCAACTGAAATTCGGGTTGCCCTTGAGGACTTCCGCCGCGTGCCGGTCCGCCAGCTCTATGCCGCCGAGACGGGCGCGAATGGCCGCGAGGAACGCATGTTGCGAGGCATCGGGCGCCGTGATGTGCTTGAATGCGTCTGCCGCCTCGGTGTAACGCCGGGCGACGAAGTACGCCCGGCCCAGGTGGTTCCAGAACCGCTCCGGGTGGTAGGGGTTCAGGCGCATCGCTCGCTTGATCCAGTCGATCCCCTCCTCCGCCTTGCCCGTCCAGGTCAGCAGATCACCCTGCTGCACGACGATGAGATCGTCGTTGGGGTTGAGGTCCAGGGCCCGCTTCTGGTGATAGGCAGCCTTTTCGAAGTCGTCCACGGTGACGCCGAGGGCGGCGAGAATCCGGTGAGTGTCGCTGTCGTTGTCGTCCAGTTGGAGGGCTGTCTGGACCGACGCGACGATCTGGCTTCGGGTTGCGTCGGTGTCCCCGCACCAGCCGCGGATCCACTGCTGGCCGAGCAAGCATCCGCGCCACGCGTGGGCATGGGCATAGTTGGGATCGAGGGCGATCGCCCGGTCGAGAAGCTCCAAGGCCTTGGCGTTGTCATCCCGGTTGGCGCGATGGTGCAGAAGCTTGCCCGCCAGCACGCATTCGTAGGCCACGAGATTCTCGATCGGCTTCCGTTCCACCCGGGCGCAGGTCGCCGCGTCCATCCGGCCGGGGAGCACGGCGACGATCGCCTCGGTGAGTTCGTCCTGGATCTGGAAGACGTCCGCCAGTTCGCGGTCGTAGCGTTCGGCCCAGACTTGCCGGTCCGCATCGGCATCGATGAGCTGGCGGCCACGCGCAGTCGATTGCCGGCGCGGCGGACACTGCCCTCGAGCACGTACTGGACCTTTAGGTCGCGGGCCACGTCCCGGGCGCTGGTCGACTTGCCTTTGTAGACGAACGACGAGTTGCGCGAGATGACGAACAAATGCCGGAACCGAGACAGCGCGGTGAGGATGTCTTCGGCGATGCCGTCGGCGAAGAATTCCTGGTCGGGGTCGCCGCTCATGTTGGCGAATGGCAGGACCGCGATGCTGCGGCCGTCCGTCCCGGAAGGCAACGGCGTCTCCCGACGCTCGGGCTTGGCGGTGGAGGCGGCGGACGGCGAGGCAAGCAGCTCGTAGGCCCGCACGGGCTCGGCGAGATTGTGGACCGTCTGTTCCCCCAGATACTCAAACCCGAACGGGACCTTGCCCTTCACCTGGTCATGGACGTTGCAGGCCAGGACGACGCCGCCAGGCTTCGCGAGCTTCTCCAGCCGGGCGGCGAGTTGACCCCATCGCCGTAGATCGTGTCACCCTCGGCGATGACGTCACCGAGGTTGACTCCGATCCGGAACACCATGCGCCGGTCGTCCGCAAGGTTCACGCTTGCCTCCGCGATGCGCGCCTGGACTTCGGCGGCACAGGTGACGGCATTGCCGGCACTCGCGAATTCGACCAGCAGGCTGTCGCCGGCCGAGCCGACGATACGGCCCTGAAACCGCGCGATCGAAGGCTCGATGATTTCGGCCCGAAGCTGCTTCAGGCGCGCCAGCATCCCCGTCTCGTCCGCCTCCATGAGGCGGGAGAATCCAACGACATCGGCGGCAGGGATCGCCGCGAGCCTGCGTTGCTAGTCCGACAATGGGCGTCTCCCGGATCGGGAGGATCGTGGCGAAAGGCGCGAAGTGCAAGGATTCCATGAGCCTGCGGAATCGGTTGTCCCTGGGCCGGCCACGCGGCTATCGTGCGGGCCATGAGGTGGGGACAATACGCTTCGTGGTTAGGGGCCCTTTGGTTGCTGGTGGCCGGTGTCGCGTCCACGGCCGCCGCCGATGTCTTGCCGCCGGATATCGAGGCCCGGATCGTCCAGGTCGCGCGGTTGCCCAGTGCCCCGGCGGTGAGTGCCATGGTGATCGAGCTGATCGCGGCCCACCCGGACCTCGTCTACCCCATCACCCTGCGCGCGACCCGGGCGGCACCCGCCTATTCGTCCGAGATCGTCCGCGACGCCACCCGTGCCTTTCCCGGGTTCGCCAGTGAGATCGCCGAGGCGGCCGGTACGGCGACGCCGGAGCAGGCCTTGGTGATCGCCGACTTGGCCGCGGCGTCCAGCGGCACCTCGGCGCGGTCGCTGCGCGAGACCATGGAGAACAACCCGAGCATCGGCACCCGCACCGCCTCGCCCTGGCGGGTCAGCCTCGGGCTGGGCCTCGGCTGGGCCAACGAGTACGAGGGCGCCGACAACTACCGGTTCCTTGCCTTGCCGCTGGTCGACGTGACCTGGCGGGACACGCTCTTCCTGCGCACCGATGGCGGCCTCACCGAGACCGTGACCGGGCTTGGGCCCACCGGACTGGGCGCGAACCTGTGGCGGACCCCGAACTGGCGGATGGGCGGGCGCTTCACCCTGGACTACGGTCGCGACAACGGGCTGGACCTCTTGCTTGCCGGCACGCCGGATATCGACCCCGACGTGGAACTCGGCGCCTTCGTCGAGTACTACGGCGGGCCATGGAACTTCGGTGGCGACGTCCGCCACGGCGTCGGCCTGGGTGATAACAGCCACGGCGGGTTCCTGGCCGAAATGCATGGAGCCTATGGCGTGCGCTTCGGGCGGACCCGGTCGTTGGTCGTCGGTTTGTCCTCGACGTTCGCGGGCGACGGCTACATGGACGCGTACTTTGACACACCGGGCTTCAACGCCAAGGCCGGGTTCCGCGACGTGGGCGGCTTTGTCGTGCTCCAGCAGTATTTCACGCCCCACGTGTTCGGCCGCATCCAGATCAGGGGCAAACGCCTGCTGGGCGACGCAGCAAAGAGCCCGGTCAGCGACGAGAACTCGAACAACCAGTTCCTCCTGGGAACGCAGGCCGGCTACACGTTCTGAAACGTCGGCGACGAAGTCATGGATACCGCCAGCCTTCCCACCATCACCATCACGGTAACGCACCTTGCCATGGAGGCGCCGCCGACCACCCCGGCGCGGCGCGCGCCACCGCTCAAGCTCGCCATTCTCCGGGCCGAGGAGCCGACCGTGGCGTTCTATCGGTTCCTCTACGGCACCGTGGGCGAACCCTGGCAGTGGACCAAGCGCCGCCTGATGGAGGACGACGAGATCGCCGCCAACATCCGCCACCCGAAGGTGACGATCTACGTCCTATATATCGGCGGCGTGCCGGCGGGCTACGCCGAACTCGACTTTCGCCCGGCGCCGGATGCCGACCTCGCGTACTTCGGCCTGATGCCCGAGTTCGTCGGGCGCCGTCTAGGCGGTTATTTCCTCGATTGGGCCGTGCGTGCCCTGTGGGCGGGCGGGGCCGGCCGGCTTACCGTGAACACCTGCGACCTGGATCACCCACGCGCCCTGCAAGCGTACCAGCGCGCCGGCTTCGTTCCCACGCGGCGCGAGACCGAAGAGCTGGTACCGATCGACGTTGTCCGCTCCCTCGGCCGCTGAAAAGGTGACAAGCATGGTCCAGTCGACCCGTCAGATCGTCCTCGCCGCCCGCCCCGAAGGCATGGCGAAGGACAGCGACTTTCGCCTGGTCGAGGCGACGATTCCGGCACCCAACGAGGGCGAGGTGCTGATCCGGGTGATTTGGCTCTCGGTCGATCCTTACATGCGCGGGCGCATAAGCGATCTGGCGTCCTATGCCGAGCCAATCCCGATCGGCGGCGTCATCGTCGGCGACACGGTGGGCGAGGTGATGGAGAGCCGCGATCCGTCCTCGAAGGCGGGCGACATCGTCGAATCCTACCTCGGCTGGCAGTCCCATGGCGTCGCCAAGGCCCGAGCCCTGCGCAAGCTGGACCCGAGGCAGGCACCGGTATCAACGGCCCTGGGGGTCCTCGGGATGCCGGGGTTGACGGCCTACCACGGACTGATCGAGGTCGGACGCCCGCGGCCGGGAGAAACGGTGTTCGTCTCGGGCGCGGCCGGCGCCGTGGGCAGCGCGGTCGGCCAGATCGCCCGCATCGCCGGCTGCCGCGCCGTCGGCAGCGCCGGCGGGCCGGCGAAGGCGCGCCATCTGACGGCGGATCTGGGCTTCGACGCCGCCTTCGACTACCGGGCGGAAACCGATCTTCGCGCGGCCCTCGCCCGCACTTGCCCCGATGGCATCGACGTCTACTTCGACAATGTCGGCGGCCCGATCACCGACGCGGTGCTGCACCACATCAATCTGCGCGCCCGGGTCGTGATCTGCGGCCAGATCGCCGGCTACAACCAACGCGGCAAGGAGATGGGCCCACGCAATCTGTGGCAGCTCATTGTCAAGCGGGCCCGGATCGAAGGGATGCTGGTATCCGACTTCGCCGACAAGGGCGAGGCGGCGCGCGGCTACCTCACGCAATGGCTGCACGACGGGCGCCTGAAATACCGCGAGGACGTCGTCGAAGGCCTGGAGAACGCGCCCGCCGCCTTCCGCCGGCTGTTCACCGGCGAGAATCTCGGGAAGCAGCTCGTCCGCGTCGGGCCGGACCCAGGCTGACGTCCTCGGGATCGGCGCCGAGGCCGAGGGCCTTCAGCGTTTCCCGGATGTGCGGCGGTAGGGGCGCCGCCACCGTCACGCCGTCCGGCAGGGTGATCGACGCCGCGTGCAGGTGCAGGCGCTTGGCGATGCCCTTCATCGCCGGGGCCGCCGCCTTCCCGCCGTACTTGGCGTCGCCGAGGATGGGCGTGCCGAGAGTCGCGCAATGGACCCGAAGCTGGTGCGTGCGCCCCGTCAGCGGCTCCAGCGCCACCAGGGCGAATCGGTCCCCCGCCGCGTCCAGAATCCGGTAGCGGGTGACGGCCCGCTTGCCCTCCTCCTCGTCCACCGCCACGCGCTCGCCGTGGGGGCCGGAGCGTTTCGCCAGCGGCTGGTCGATGCGCCCCTGGTCCTGCCGGGGCCGCCCGACTACGACCGCCAGGTAGAGTTTGTGCACCTCGCGGCCACGGAACTGGGCGCTCAGGTCGCGCGCCACCGCCCCGGTCCGCGCCAACACAAGCACGCCGCTGGTGTCCTGATCCAGGCGGTGGACCAGCCGGGGTCGCTCGGCCGAGCCGAACCGCAAGGCATCGAGCATCGCATCGAGGTGGCGGGTCTGGTTGCTGCCGCCCTGGACAGCCAAGCCGGCCGGCTTGTCGATGACGATCACGCGCTCGTCGCGATGGAGCACCCAGTCCCTGAGCCGCGCCGCCTCGGCCGCTGGCACCTTCGCTCGCACGGTCGTTGCCGGCGGGGCGAACGCCGCCTCTGGTGGAACGCGAACCGACTGGCCGGCGGTAAGCCGTTGATTGGCCTTCGCCCGGCGACCATCGACCCGCACCTGGCCGGTGCGCAGCAGGCGCTGCAGAAGGATGTGGTGCACCGTCGGAAAGTTCTTGCGGAACCAGCGGTCAAGCCGCATATCCGTCTCGTCGACCGCTACCTCGCGCGGCGCCAGGGTCATGCGGATAGCCCGCGCACGATCCACAACCCGGCGAACAGCGCGCCCACCGACAGCACGACCGAGGCCACGGCATAGGCCAGGGCGAGCCCCCATACCCCGCGCTCGATCAGGGTCGTGGTCTCCAGCGAGAACGCCGAGAACGTGGTGAAACCGCCGAGAACGCCGACCATCAGCAGGGCCCGAACGCCCGGCGACGGAGACCAGGCGTTCGCCATGGCCTCGACCAGCAGACCCATGACCAGGCCGCCGATGACATTCACGGCAAGGGTGCCCCAGGGGAATCCTGCTCCGATAAGCCGCGTCACCTGGCCGGCGACCAGGTAGCGGCCGACCGAACCGATCGCGCCGCCGATGGCGACCCAGACGATCAGGTTCACGCCCCGTCCCCGCCGTCCCGCCCGCGCAGCTTGCGCCAGTACTCGAGGCGCTTGACGATTTCCCGTTCGAACCCGACCGGCTTGGGGTCGTAGAACACCAGCCGCTTTATCTCGTCGGGAAAGTAGTTCTGCCCGGAGAATCCTTCCGGCGTGTCAGGGTCGTACTGGTATCCCGCGGCGTAGCCGATATCCTTCATGAGCCGCGTCGGCGCATTGAGGATGTGTTTCGGCGGCATCAGGGAACCGTGGGATCTGGCCGCCGCCGATGCCGCCCCATAGGCCCGATAGGCCGCCACCGATTTCGGCGCCGTCGCGAGGTACAGGGTCGCCTGGGCGAGGGCGAGTTCGCCCTCGGGGGTACCCAGGAAATCGTACGCATCCTTGGCGGCGATCGTCTGGGTCAGGGCCGCCGGATCGGCCAGCCCGATGTCTTCCACCGCCATTCGCACCAGCCGGCGGGCGATGTACAGCGGGTCTTCCCCCGCCACCAGCATCCGCGCGAGCCAGTACAAGGCCGCGTCGGGATCGGAACCGCGCACCGACTTGTGCAGGGCGCTGATCAGGTTGTAGTGCCCCTCCTGGGCCTTGTCGTACAGCGGCGCGCGGCGTTGCACGACCTTGATAAGAGCAGCGCGATCGAGCGGCGCGACGCCTTGAGCGAGGGCGAACAACTCCTCGGCCAGGTTTAAGAGGAATCGCCCATCGCCGTCGGCCATGTCGAGGAGCGCGCCGCGCGCGTCCGCGGCCAACGGCAACGTGCAGCCCTCCAGGCCCTCGGCGCGCGCCAGCAGTTGATCCAGATCCTCCGCCGAGAGCCGGTTGAGAACGAGGACCTGGCAGCGGGACAGCAGCGGCGGGTTCAGCTCGAACGAGGGATTCTCGGTCGTGGCACCGACCAGGGTGACGGTGCCGTCCTCGACGACCGGCAAAAGCGCGTCCTGCTGGCTCCGGTTGAACCGGTGGATCTCGTCGATGAACAACAGGGTTCCCTGGCCCGTTGCCCGGCGTTCACGCGCCCGCTCGAACACCTTGCGCAGCTCGGCTACGCCCGCCATCACCGCCGACAGGGGTTCGAACGCCAAACGGGTATGGTCGGCGATCAGCCGGGCGATCGTCGTCTTGCCCGACCCGGGCGGTCCCCACAAGATCAGGGACGCAAGCCGCCCGCCGGCCAGCATCCGCCCGATCGGGCCCTCGGGTCCGATGACGTGGTCCTGGCCCACGACCTCGGCGAGCTTCGCCGGCCGCAGCCGATCCGCCAGCGGCCGCGGCGCCTGATCCTCGAACAGCGAACGCGCGGTCATGCGCAAAGGCAAAGGGCAGCCCGTGGGCTGCCCTCGCGATGGTTCATGGGTGACCGGTGCGCGGTCACGTCGCCGGCTCGGCCTCGCCCTCTTCCCCGGCCTTGTTCTGGGGCGGGCCGGAATCCTGACCCTTGGCGGCGGGGTCGCGGTCGACCAACTCGATCACCGCCATCGGCGCCATGTCGCCGTAGCGGAACCCGGCCTTGAGCACGCGGATGTATCCGCCTGCGCGATCCGTGTAGCGCCGAGCGATGCCATCGAACAGCTTCTTGGTCATCGCCTCGTCCTGCAAGGACGCCCAGGCGCGACGCCGATTGGCGATGCCGCCGTGCTTGCCCATCGTGATCAGCTTCTCGACGAACGGGCGCAATTCCTTGGCCTTCGGCAAGGTGGTCTTGATCTGTTCGTGCTTCAGAAGCGCGACCGCCATGTTCTGGAGCATCGCCAGCCGATGTTCCGTCGTGCGGTTGAGCTTGCGCCCGTGAACGCCATGCCGCATGGCCCTGCCCTCTTGCTCTCGTCGACTCTAGTGGTTCGATTCCGACGGATCGATCCCGATCCGTCGGGCCGAAACCCCAGCGGGACTCTCAATCCTGTGGTCCGCCCCAAACACAATGATCAGACATCACGCGTTTGGGTCGGACCACTAGTAAGGCTCTTCGAGCTTCTTCGCCAGTTCCTCGATGTTCTCCGGCGGCCAGTCGGGGATCTTCATCCCGAGGTGGAGCCCCATCTGGGTCAGCACGTCCTTGATTTCGTTCAAGGACTTACGCCCGAAGTTCGGCGTCCGCAGCATCTCCCCCTCGGACTTCTGCACCAAGTCGCCGATGTAGACGATGTTGTCGTTCTTCAGGCAGTTCGCCGAGCGCACCGAGAGTTCGAGTTCTTCGACCTTGCGCAGAAGGTTCGCGTTGAACTGCGACTCGCCCTCCGCATCCACTCGGGATTCGACCCTCGGCTCCTCGAAGTTGATGAAGAGCTGGAGCTGGTCCTGAAGGATCCGCGACGCCAGCGCGACCGCATCTTCCGGCGTGATGGCGCCGTTGGTTTCCAACTGCATGATCAGCTTGTCGTAGTCGGTGCGCCGCCCCACCCGGGTGTTCTCCACCTTGTAGGCGACCTTCAACACCGGCGAGTACAGGGCATCCACCGGGATAAGCCCGATCGGTGCGTCCTCGGCGCGGCTCTGGGCGGCCGGTACGTAGCCCATCCCGTTCTCGACCGTGAACTCCATGCCAATCTCGGCCCCGGAATCGAGGGTGCAGATGACGTGCTCGGGATCAAGCACCTCGATGTCGTGCCCGGTCTCGATCAGCGAGGCGGAGACGACGCCGGGGCCCTTAGCCCGCAGGGTCATCCGCTTCGGCCCTTCGCCGTGCATCTTGACCGACATGGCCTTGATGTTGAGGACGATATCGGTGACGTCCTCCTTGACCCCGGGGATCGAGGAGAATTCATGCAGCACGTTGTCGATCTGCACCGACGTAACCGCGGCACCCTGCAGCGACGACAGCAGCACCCGTCGCAGGGCGTTGCCGAGCGTCAGTCCAAAGCCCCGTTCCAGAGGCTCGGCAATCACGGTGGCTTGACGCCTCGGGTCGCCCCCGGGCTGCGGCTCGACGGCCAGCTTGTTCGGCTTGATCAGGGCTTGCCAGTTTTTCTGCATCGATCGATCGACCTCATCTCGAAAAGAGCGTTGGGGTGTCGGACACCCGAAACGAAAGGAGCCCCACCCGGCCTCAGACGCGACGGCGCTTGGGCGGGCGGCAGCCGTTGTGGGGAATGGGAGTCACGTCGCGGATCGCGGTGATAGAGAACCCGACCGTCTGCAGCGCCCGCAAGGCCGACTCGCGGCCGGATCCCGGACCCTTCACTTCGACTTCCAGGGTGCGGACACCATGCTCCTGCGCCTTGCGGCCGGCACTCTCGGCCGCGACCTGGGCAGCGTAGGGAGTCGATTTGCGCGAGCCCTTGAAGCCCTGGCTGCCCGAGGATGCCCAGGCGATGGTGTTGCCCTGTGCATCGGTGATCGTGACGATCGTATTGTTGAACGACGCGTTCACATGGGCGACGCCCGATGTGATGTTCTTGCGTTCGCGGCGGCGCGGACGGGCACCTTGGCCCTGCCCCGGCGCGGCGGACGGTTGTGCTTCGCGTGCCATCTACTTGGTCGCCTTCTTCCTGCCGGCGATAGGGGTCGCCTTGCCCTTGCGCGTGCGTGCGTTGGTGTGGGTGCGCTGGCCCCGGACCGGCAGGCCACGACGGTGCCGAAGACCCCGAAAGCAGCCCATGTCCATGAGGCGCTTGACGTTCATCGCCACTTCACGACGCAGATCGCCCTCGACCTGATAGTCGCGGTCGATGACCTCGCGGATGGAGATGGTCTCGGCCTCGGTCAGGTCGCTCACGCGGCGCTCATCGGTCAGGCCCACCTTCTTGACGATCTCCCGCGCCTTCGAGCGTCCGATCCCATGGATGTAGGTCAGCGCCACCTCGACACGCTTCGAGGTGGGAATGTTGACGCCGGCAATACGTGCCACGGCCGATCTCCCCTAGCCCAACAATCCGGTTACAATACATGCGGAACGCGCCACGCCAGGCGCGGCGCGGCGCGGCGCGCGATTATAAGTCTCGGCGAAATCAAGTCAATCATCCCTTACCCCCGTCGACGGCGGCGCGGATGTCGGCCTCGACCGCCGCCATGGGGCCCATGCCGTCCACGGTCGCCAGCTTGCCGCGCTGGCGGTAGTAGGGCAGCAGCGGCGCCGTCTGGGTATTGTAGACCTTGAGGCGGGCCCGCACCGTCGCCTCGATGTCGTCCGCTCGCCGGGTGAATTCGCGCCCGCCGCAGCTGTCGCAGACACCCTCGACCTTGGTGCGCCTGAACGTGTCGTGATAGCCCGACCCACATTTCGCGCAGGTCAATCGCCCGGCGATGCGGGTGACCAGGGCCTCGTCGTCAACCTTGATCTCGACGACGCGATCGACCCCCCGCCCGGTCGCCGCCAACATGGCGTCCAGCGCCTCGGCCTGGGCGAGACTGCGGGGAAATCCATCGAGAATCGCACCCTTCCTGCAGTCGGGCTGCTCCATCCGCTCGCCGATCATGGCGATGATGATGTCGTCCGAGACCAGATCGCCGCGCTCCATCGTGACCTTGGCCTTGCGGCCCAGCTCCGACCCGGCCGCGGCCGCGGCCCGCAACATGTCGCCGGTCGAAAGCTGCACAAGGCCCCGTTCCTCAGCCAACCGTTTGGCCTGGGTGCCCTTGCCGGCTCCAGGGGGGCCGAGAAGGATCAGGATCATCCACGGCGGCCCTTGAGCTTGGCTTTCTTGATCAGCCCTTCGTACTGATGGGCGATCAAGTGCGACTGGATCTGGGCCACCGTGTCCATCGTCACGGTCACGCAGATCAGCAGCGAGGTTCCACCGAAATAGAACGGCAGCGCATTCCGGGCGATCAGAATCTCCGGCAGGAGGCACACGCCCGTGAGGTAGAGGGACCCAATCATGGTGAGCCGCGTGAGAACATCGTCGAGGTACTTCGCGGTGTTCTTGCCTGGCCTGATACCGGGGATGATCCCGCCGTACTTCCGCAGGTTGTCGGCCGTATCCTCCGGATTGAAGACGATCGCCGTGTAGAAGAAGCAGAAGAAGATGATCGCTGACGCGTAGATCAGCATGTAGAGCGGCTCGCCATGCGCGAGGTAGCCGGTGATGATTTGCAGCCATTCAGGCCCCTGCCCGGCGGAAAAACTGGCCACCGTGATCGGCATGAGCAGGATCGAGCTCGCGAAGATCGGCGGAATCACGCCGGCCGTGTTCAGCTTCAGCGGCAAGTGGGAACTCTCGCCGCCGAACATCTTGGCGCCGACCTGGCGTTTCGGGTAATGCACGACGATCCGTCGCTGCGCCCGCTCCATGAACACCACGACCGCCACGACCGCGACGACCATCACCAGGACGAACATGATGAAGAACGTGGAGAGCGCGCCGGTGCGCCCGAGTTCCAGGGTTCCGGCCAAGGCATTGGGCAGGCCCGCGACGATGCCGGCGAAGATGATGAGCGAGATGCCGTTGCCGACGCCGCGCTGGGTGATCTGCTCGCCCAGCCACAGCAGAAACATGGTTCCACCGACCAGGGTGATGACGGTGGTGAAGCGGAAGAAGAGCCCGGGATCGGACACCGCGGAGCCCGCGCTGCCGATCATGCCCTCGAGCCCGACCGAGATCCCGTACGCCTGGATCGCCGCGAGGAAGACCGTGCCGTAGCGAGTGTACTGGTTGAGCTTCTTGCGCCCAACCTCGCCCTCTTTCTTCAGTTGCTCGAGGTGCGGCGAGACCGTCGTCAGCAGCTGCACGATGATCGAGGACGTGATGTAGGGCATGATGTTCAGCGCGAAGATCGTCATGCGCTGCAGCGCACCCCCAGCCAGCATGTTGAACATTCCGAGAATCCCGCCGGCGTTCTGCTGGAAGATATCCTTCATCACCGACGGGTCGATGCCCGGGACCGGGATGTAGGTTCCCAGCCGGTAGACGATCAACGCACCGAGGGTGAACCACAGGCGATTCTTGAGTTCGGTGGCTTTGCCGAACGCCTGAAAGTTGATATTGGCGGCGAACTGTTCGACGGCTGATGCCATGGGGGAACCGACCTAATCCTCGTTCTTCTTGGCCTTTTTCTTCTTCTTCGGCGCCGCGTCGCCTTCCACCACCTTCGGCGTCGGCAGGACCAGGGTTCCCCCCGCCTTTTCGACGGCGGCCTTGGCCGCGGCCGACGCCCCCACTGCCTCGATCGTCACGGCCTGCTTCAAGGCACCCTCGCCGAGGACCCGCAGCCCGTCCCGCGCGCGCCGCAGGACCCCGGCCGCGATCAAGGCCTTCACATCGATCGTGGCCTTGGGATCAAGCCGACCGGCGTCGACGGCGATTTGGACGCGGCCCAGGTTGACCTCGACGAACGTCTTGCGCGTCGGGTTCTTGAAGCCCCGCCGCGGCACGCGCCGATGGATCGGCAGCTGGCCGCCCTCGAACGTCTGAATGGCGATGCCGGCGCGGGCGCCCTGGCCCTTCTGGCCGCGCGTTGAGGTCTTGCCGGTGCCCGAACCGATGCCGCGCCCGACGCGCTTGCGCCGGTGCTTGGCACCAGGCCGATCCCTGAGTTCGTTGAGCTTCATGCCGTCCCCGTCCTTACGCTTAGTCCGCCGCTTCGACCCGCAGGAGATGCGCGACCTTGCGCACCATGCCGCGAACCGCCGGCGTATCTTCCAGAACCCGTGTGCGATGCCGCTTGTTGAGGCCGAGACCGATCAGCGTTTCCCGCTGGTCGGCGCGACGCGCGATCGGGCTTCCCAACTGGGTCACCTTGATCTTATTCATGAGCCGACGCCTCGCCCGCGGTTTCGGGTCGCGCCAGGATCTCGCTGACCTTCTTGCCCCGCTTGGCCGCGATCGTGCGCGGCGACGACAGGGATTGCAGCGCCACGAAGGTTGCCTTGACCACGTTGTGGGGGTTGTTGGTGCCGTGCGACTTCGCCACGACGTCTTGGATCCCGAGCTCCTCGAACACCGCCCGCATCGGCCCGCCGGCGATGATGCCGGTGCCCGGAGGTGCCGCGCGCAGGATCACCGATCCCGCGCCGAATTGCCCGGTGACGGTGTGGTGCAAGGTGCGCCCTTCACGCAAGGGGATGCGAACCATGCCGCGCCGCGCCCGCTCGGTCGCCTTGCGGATCGCCTCGGGAACCTCGCGTGCCTTGCCGGTGCCGTGCCCCACGCGCCCGTTCTGGTCGCCCAGCACCACCAGGGCAGCGAAGCCGAACCTGCGCCCGCCCTTCACCACCTTGGCGACGCGGTTGATGCTGACCAGCTTGCCGCCGGCCTCGCGATCGTCCCGGCCCGATCGTTCCTGTCCCGCCATGACGTGTCCTTTGTTCCCGTTCGCCTAGAACTGCAATCCGCCTTCACGCGCCGCGTCGGCCAAGGCCTTGACCCGGCCATGGAACAGGTAGCCGCCACGATCGAAGACCACGTGCTCGATACCCTTGGCCTTCGCCCGCTCCGCGATCAGCCGGCCGACCGCCGCCGCCGCGGACTTGTCCGCACCGGTCTTGAGCGACGCCCGCAGGTCCTTGTCGATGGTCGACGCCGCCGCCAGGGTCTGGCCGCGTTCGTCGTCGATCACCTGGGCGTATATGTTCTTGCCCGAACGAAAGACGCTGAGCCGTGCCCGTCCGATCCCGACGCGGCGCAACTTTGCCCGGGTGCGCTGCTGACGCCGCCCGAAGAGTTCCTTCGTCGTGGCCATTACTTTTTCTTGCCTTCCTTACGGTGGATCACTTCCTTGGCGTACTTGATGCCCTTGCCCTTGTACGGCTCTGGCGGTCGAAAGCTGCGGACGTTGGCGGCAAGCTGGCCCACGGCTACGCGATCCGCTCCGATGAAGCTGATCGCGGTCGGGCGCTCGCACGTCACCTTGATGCCCTCGGGAACCGGCAGGACGACGTCGTGACTGAACCCAAGCTGCAGAGTCAGCGACTTGCCGTCGGTCTGAGCGCGGTATCCGACGCCATTGATCTCCAGATTCACCCGATAGCCGTTGGCGACGTCGTTGACCATGTTGCGCAGCCGACGCTGGGTGGTTCCCCACAGCGAGCGCGACTGCTTGGTTTGGTCCCGCGGCGTCACGGTGATCTTGCCTTCCGCGTGATCGACGCTGACGTTGGGGCTGAAGCTGTAGGCCAGGGCGCCCAGCTTGCCCTTCACGGACACGTCCCGCCCGGTGACCGCGACCTGGACGTCGCTTGGCACGATGATGGGGTACTTCCCGGCGCGTGACATGACGAGACCCTTCCTCCTTCGGCGCCTAGAACACGCTGCACAGGATTTCGCCGCCCACGTTCATGCGGCGAGCTTCCTGATCCGAAATGACGCCCTTTGGCGTCGACAGTATGGCGATGCCCAGACCATCGAAGATCCGCGGAATGGCGTCCGAGCCCGAGTAGACCCGGCGGCCCGGAGTCGAGACCCGGGCGACTTTCCGGATCACCGGCTGCCCCTCGTGATACTTCAGCTCGACCACGATTTCGTCCCGCCCGTCGACCCCTTTGCGGCGGCCATGGGCGCGGATGTAGCCTTCGCGCTTCAGTACCTCCAGCACCCGCTCGCGCATCTTAGACGCCGGGCTGGTCACCGTGGCGCGGTGCCGCTGTTGCCCGTTGCGGATTCGGGTTAGGAGATCGCCGAGAGGATCGTTGATCGGCATTCGTCGTCTCCCTACCAGCTCGCCTTGACGACGCCGGGGATCTTCCCGGCCGAGGCCAGATCGCGAAACGCGATTCGGCACAGCTTGAACTTGCGATAATTGCCGCGCGGCCTGCCCGTGAGTTCGCACCGCAAGCGGACCCGGTTCGCCGCGCTATTGCGCGGCAACGCCGCCAGCTTCAGGCGCGCCTGGAACCGCTCTTCGGCCGTGACGTCCATGTTCTCGGCCACCGCCTTGAGCCGGGCGCGCCGTGTGGCGAACTTCACGACCAGGCGCATCCTGCGTTTGTTCTTCTCGATGGAACTCAGCTTGGCCATGTTCGATGAATCCCTAGGTAGCGAACGGCATGTTGAAACCCACCAGGAGCGCCCGGCCCTCGTCGTCGGAACGGGCCGTCGTGCAGATGACGATGTCGAGGCCACGCATCTTGTCGACCTTGTCGAAGTCGATCTCGGGAAAGATGAGCTGCTCCTTGAGCCCGAGCGCGAAATTGCCGCGACCATCGAAGCTCTTTCGCGGCAGGCCGCGGAAATCGCGGACCCGCGGCAGGGCGATGGTGATCAACCGATCGAGGAACTCGTACATCCGCTCGCCGCGCAGCGTGACCTTGCAACCGATGGCGACGCCCTCGCGCAGCTTGAAGTTGGCGATCGACTTGCGCGCCTTGGTCACGACGACCTTCTGCCCGGCGATGGCTTGCAGCTCCACCACCGCCGCCTGGATCACCTTGCCGTCCGCGACCGCGGCCTTGCCGAGCCCCATGTTGATGACGATTTTTTCGAGCTTCGGCACCTGCATCGGGTTCTTGTAGCCGAACTCGCGCCTCAGATCGTCCCGGATCTTGGTCTCGTACATCTGCTTCAAGCGGGTCGTCATCGCCGGCGTCCTCAATTGCTCAACACTTCGCCCGAGCGCTTGGCAAAGCGCACCTTGCGGCCATCCTCGAGAAACCGATAACCCACCCGCGTCGGGCGAGACGATTGGGGATCGATGCAGGCCACGTTGGAGATATGGATCGGGGCTTCCTTTTCCACAATTCCACCGCCACCGGTCCGCGCATTCGGCTTAGTGTGGCGCTTGACCATGTTGACGCCCTGGACCAGGACACGGCTCTCCGCGCGAAGAACCCGCAGCACCTCTCCCTGGCGCCCGCGATCCCGTCCGGTGACGACCACCACCCGATCGCCCTTCTTGATCTTGAACTTTCCAGCCATCTACAGCACCTCCGGCGCCAGGCTGACGATCTTCATGAACTTCTTGGCCCGCAGCTCCCGGGTGACTGGGCCGAAGATGCGGGTGCCAATGGGCTCGCCCTGCTTGCTGATCAAGACCGCCGCATTGTGATCGAAACGGATCGCGCTGCCGTCGGGACGGCGCACTTCCTTGGCCGTGCGCACCACGACCGCGCGCAGGACCTCGCCCTTCTTCACCTTGCCGCGGGGAATTGCCTCCTTCACGGAGACCACGATCACGTCGCCGATCGTCGCCGAGACGCGCTTCGACCCGCCCAGCACCTTGATGCATTGAACCCGGCGCGCGCCGGAATTATCGGCGACGTCGAGATTGGTGTGCATCTGGATCATGGTTTCGCTTCCCTATCGACCGCGGCCCGCCTAACCGGCGACCACGACTTCCCAATGCTTGGACTTGGAGAACGGGCGGCTCTCGCGGATCACCACCTCGTCGCCGATCTTGCAGCCGTTCGCCTCGTCGTGGGCCGCGAAGTTCTTCGAGCGGCGGATGAACTTCTTGTAGAGCGGGTGCATGAGCCGGCGTTCGACGTTCACGACGACCGTCTTGTTGCCCGACTTGCTCACCACGCGACCCTGCAGCGTACGTTTCGGCATTACCTTGTCCCCTGCCCTACTTCGCCGCCGACCGTTCGGTCAGCGAGGTCTTGATCCGGGCGATGTCGCGCCGAACCTGGCGGACACGCGCCGTGTTCTCGAGCTGACCCGTCGCGCGCTGGAAGCGCAGATTGAACTGCTCCTTCTTCAGCGTCGAAAGCTCGTCCTTGAGCTGGTCGGGCGTCTTCGCCCGTGTTTCGCCGATCTTCACCGCAAGTCTCCCTAGTGCAGCCGTGCCACCACGCGGCACGCCATCGGCAGCTTGGCGGCGCCCAGACGGAACGCCTCTCGCGCCAAGTCCTCGTTCACCCCATCCACCTCGAACATGATGCGGCCGGGGTGAATGCGGCACATCCAGTACTCTGGGGTACCCTTGCCCTTACCCATCCGGACTTCGGCCGGCTTGGTCGAGACCGGCACGTCCGGAAAGCAGGTGACCCAGACCCGGCCCGCGCGCTTCAGATGCCGCGTGATCGCCCGCCGCGCCGCCTCGATCTGGCGCGCGGTGAGCCGCGCTGGGGCCACCGACTTGAGCCCGAAGGAGCCGAAATTGAGCTGGGTGTAGCCCTTGGAATTGCCATGGACCCGGCCCTTGAACTGCTTGCGGTACTTGGTCCGCTTGGGGGAAAGCATGATCGATCGTCCTCAGCTCCGCGACGGGCCTTGCTGTTCGTGACTGCGCTTATCCTGGGCCATCGGGTCATGGGCCAGGATGTCGCCCTTGTACACCCACACCTTCACGCCGCAAGCGCCATAAGCCGTGGCCGCCGTCGCCCGGCCGAAATCCACGTCGGCTCGCAGCGTGTGCAACGGCACGCGACCCTCGCGGTACCACTCGGTCCGCGCGATCTCGGCTCCCGCCAATCGCCCACCGCAGCTGATCCGGATGCCTTGCGCGCCAAGCCGCATGGCGGACTGAACCGCGCGCTTCATGGCGCGACGGAAGGCGATGCGCCGCTCAAGCTGCTGCGCGATGTTCTCGGCGACAAGCTGCGCGTCGACCTCGGGCTTGCGGATCTCGACGATGTTCAGCGTCACCTCGGCGCCGGTCATCTTGTTGAGGTCCGCCTTGAGCTTCTCGATGTCGGCGCCACGCTTGCCGATCACCACGCCCGGACGGGCGCTGTGGATCGTGATCCGCGCCCGCTTGGCCGGACGTTCGATCACCACCCGCGCGACGCCGGCCTGGGCCAGCCGCTTATGCAGGAATTCCCGGAGCCGAAGATCCTCGTGCAGCAGGCGCGCATAGTCCTTCGACGCGAACCAGCGCGAATCCCAGGTCCGATTGATGCCGAGCCGAAGCCCGATTGGGTTGACCTTCTGCCCCATCAAGCACTCTCCTCGACTTGGCGAACAACAACCGTGAGGTTGCTGAACGGCTTCTTCAACGGATGTCCCCGCCCGCGCGCCTGGGGCCGAAAGCGACGGAGCACGAGGCCCTGTCCGACGGTCGCCGCGGCGACGATCAGACGGTCGACGTCGAGGTTGTGGTTGTTCTCGGCGTTGGCGATTGCGGATTGCAGCGCCTTGCGGACGTCCTGGGCGCAGCGGCGCTTGGCAAACTTGAGTTCGGCCAAGGCCTTCGCGACCTTGAGGCCACGGATCGACTCCGCCACCAGATTCAGCTTCTGCGGGCTGACGCGGATCGCGTGCAGCACCGCCTTCGCCTCGGTGTCGCTCAGGGAGCGTTCTTTCGCCTTCTTGCTCATGCCTAGGCCCGCTTCGCCTTCTTGTCGCCGGAGTGACCGTGGAACGTCCGGGTCGGCGAGAACTCGCCGAACTTGTGCCCGACCATGTTCTCGTTCACCAACACCGGCATGAACTTGTGCCCGTTGTAGACTCCGAACGTCAGGCCGACGAACTGAGGCAGGATCGTCGAGCGGCGCGACCAGGTCTTGATGACCTCCTTGCGCTGCGACGCCCGTGCCGTCTCCGCCTTCTTCAGGAGGTAGCCGTCGACGAACGGGCCTTTCCAAACCGAACGCGCCAATGCCTGTCCTCCGCTTACGCCTGCTTGCGCCGACGGCGGCTGACCACGATCAGCCGGTCGGTGCGTTTGTTGCGACGGGTCTTGCTGCCCTTCGTGCCCTTGCCCCAGGGGGTGACGGGGTGACGGCCACCGGACGTGCGCCCCTCGCCACCACCATGGGGGTGATCGACCGGGTTCATGGCGACACCGCGCACGCTCGGCCGGCGACCCTTCCACCGTGACCGGCCCGCCTTGCCGATCTTGACGTTCTGGTGATCGGGATTGGAAACCGCACCGATCGTCGCCATGCATTCGCCGCGCACCAGACGCTGTTCGCCGGAGCCCAGGCGAAGAATGGCGTAGCCCGCATCCTTGCCGACGAGCTGGACATAGGTGCCGGCCGAACGGGCGAGCTGGCCGCCCTTCCCCTGGGTCATCTCGACGTTGTGGACGATCGTGCCCACGGGAATGTTGCGCAGCGGCATGGCATTGCCCGGCTTGATATCGACCCGATCGCCGGCAACGACCGCATCGCCGGCCGCCAGACGCTGCGGCGCCAGGATGTAGGCGAGCTCACCGTCGCCGTACTCGATCAGGGCGATGAAGGCCGAACGGTTCGGGTCGTACTCCAGATGCTTGACCGTGCCGGCGACATCGAACTTCCGCCGCTTGAAATCCACGGTCCGGTATAGCTTCTTGTGACCGCCGCCCTTGAGGTAGCTGGTGATGCGGCCGTTGTTGTTGCGCCCGCCGGATTTCGTGAGCCCGTGGGTCAGCGCCTTCACCGGCCGGCCCTTGTAGAGCTCGGACCGGTCGATCAGGACCGTGCCCCGTAGGCTGGGGGTGGTCGGGTTGAAACTCTTGAGCGGCATGCCCTAGACCCCCGTGGTGATATCGATCGTCTGGCCTTCCGCCAGGGACACGATCGCTTTCTTCACGTCGGAGCGCTGCCCCAACCGTCCGCGGAAACGCTTGACCTTGCCCTTGGCCCAGATAGTGTTCACCGCCTTGACCTTGACGCCGAAGAGAACCTCGACCGCGGCCTTAATCTGCGGCTTGGTCGCGTCGGGCGCTACCCGGAACGTGACCTGGCCGTGCTCGGAACCCTGGGTCGATTTCTCGGTCACGACCGGGCGCATGATGATGTCGTAGGCCTCTACCCGATTCATTTCAGCCGTGCCTCCAGATGCTCGACCGCGCGCCGAGTGAGTACTAGCGTGCCGCAACGCAGGATGTCGTAGACGTTGGCACCATCCGCCGACAGCACGTCGACATCTCGCAGGTTGGCGGCCGCGCGTACGAAGTTACCGTCGAAGTCGGCGCCATCGATGACCAGGGGTTTGCGCCAGCCTAAAGCGTCCAGGCGCCGCCGAAGCTCCTTGGTCTTGGGGACCGACAGGATCGCCTGATCCAGCACGACGAGGGTCCCGTCCGACACCTTGGCCGAGAGTGCCGTCTTGAGGGCGAGCTTGCGAACCTTCTTCGGTAGGCCGGTCGCGTGCGAGCGCACCACCGGTCCATGGGCGACATAACCGCCGCGGAAGAGGTTGGCCTTCTTGTGGCCATGCCGGGCGCGCCCGGTCCCCTTCTGCTTGTAGATCTTCCGACCCGAACCGTTGACCTCGTTGATGCTCTTCGTCTTGTGATTTCCACCCCGGCGCTTGGCCAGCTGCCAGACCACCATGCGGTGCAGGATGTCGTGGCGTGCGGGCAGGCCGAAGACCTCGTCGGCGAGCTCCACGCTGCCGACGGCCTGGTTGTCGAGCGACGTGACGTCGATTTTCATGCCGCCCCTCCATCCGCCGCCACCAGCGCCGCCGGGTAGGGCAGGCCCTCGTGACGCTTCGCCTTGACCGCGTCCTTGACCAGCACGACCGCACCGGCGGCACCCGGAACCGCGCCACGCACCATGATGACGCCGCGCGCCGTATCGACGGCCTCGATCCGCAGGTTCTGCACCGTGATCCGCGCGTCGCCGTAGTGACCCGCCATCTTCTTGTTCTTGAACACCTTGCCAGGATCCTGGCGTTGCCCGGTGGAGCCGTGACTGCGGTGCGAAATCGAGACGCCGTGGCTCGCCCGCAATCCGTGGAAGTTGTGACGCTTCATCACGCCCGCGAATCCCTTGCCCTTGCTGGTGCTGGTTACGTCGACGTACTGGCCCGGCACGAAGTGCGCGACGCTGACCGCCGCGCCGACGTCGAGCAGGGCGTCGGCGGCAACCCGGAATTCGCGGAGCATCCGCTTCGGCTCCACCTTGGCCTTGGCAAAGTAACCGCGCATCGGCTTCGACACGTTCTTGACCTTGGCCTTGCCGATGCCGAGCTGCACCGCGTCGTAACCATGCTCGGCCACGGTCCGCCGCCCGACGACCTGACAGGCGTCGACCTTCAGCACCGTCACGGGGACGTGCGATCCCACATCGGTGAAGATGCGGGACATGCCGACTTTCTCGGCGATCATTCCGGTTCGCATCGCGCGGCCCCTTACAGCTTGATCTCGACGTCGACGCCGGCGGCGAGGTCGAGCTTCATTAAGGCGTCGACCGTCTGCGGCGTGGGGTCGATGATGTCGAGCAGCCGCTTGTGCGTGCGTATCTCGAACTGCTCGCGCGACTTCTTGTCCACGTGCGGTCCGCGAAGCACGGTGAAACGCTCGATGCGGGTCGGCAGCGGAATGGGGCCGCGAACCTGCGCGCCAGTGCGTTTGGCCGTGCTCACGATCTCGCCGGTCGATTGGTCGAGAAGGCGGTGATCGAACGCCTTAAGCCTGATCCGGATGTTCTGGCCCGCCATCGCTAGTCCCCTATCTCTCTCTCGTCTCGCTCGCGGGCCTTGGTCGGCTAGGCGATGACTTGGGCGACGACGCCGGCGCCGACGGTGCGGCCGCCCTCGCGGATCGCGAAGCGCAAGCCCTCGTCCATCGCGATCGGCGCGATCAACTCGACCGTCATCGTCACGTTGTCGCCCGGCATCACCATCTCGATGCCGTC
>SHVY01000080.1 GCA_009694045.1 Alphaproteobacteria bacterium
AAGTCGGGCGCATAACGCTCGAACAGCACGTGCTGGCCGCGGATCACCACCATGGCCGAGAACCACGGCAGGGAGGTCAGGCGGCGCACCTCGGGCAGCTCGGGGATGCGCATGTCCATGCGCTTCTCCAGGGTCATCACCCGGCCCGCCCGGAAGCTCATGCCGTAGCGGAAGAGGGTGTGCAGGTTGTGGAAGCCGTGGCGGCGGTGGTCCGGCAGGTTCCAGCGCGCCTTGTTGTCGTGGGTGACCGCGAGGTCGGGGTTGGGGATGGTGACGACCTCGGCCATCAGTTGGCGGCTCCGCGCGAGAGTTCGGGGATCGGCCCGCGTGGATAGGGCAGGTCGTGGACCCTGGGCGACCAGGTCCCGGCCGCCATGCAGGCGCGCGCGTGGGCCGCGATCTCGGACAGCGGCGCGAACCACACGCCGCCGCGATCGTGCATGGTGCGGATCAGCCGCTCCATGGCCTCGGCGCGGGCGAGGCGGGCGGAGACGAACGGGTGCCACACCGCGATCCACAGGCCGCCGTGGTTCCAGCAGGCGTCGAATTCCGCCCGGTACACCTCGAAGCCCCGCTCCGGGGCCTGGATCGGCAACATCCAGTTGAAGTCGCGGCTCATCATGAAGTGGGTCCAGTCGTCCAGCGCCCGGTGCGAGGGCAGCTCGACCACCGTGCCGGCCGGGTGCCTCAGCAGGTAGGGGATGTCGTCGCCGAACAGCGAGGCGTCGTAGTCGAAGCCTTCGTCCACGAGGAGCTCCATGGTGTTGCGCGAGAACGCGTAGGACGGCGCCCGGAACCCGGTGGGGCGCTTGCCGCTCGCCTTGACGATGGCGGCGATGGCGCGGCGCAGCCAGTAGCGCTCCTCCTCGGCCGACAGCTTGTTGGGGTTCTCGTGCAGGTAGCCGTGGTGGGCGAGCTCGTGCCCGTGCTCCAGCACCAGGTCGATCGTCTCGGGGTAGTGTTCGATGCACCAGCCGGGGATGAAGAATGTCTGCTTCATGCCGTAACGCTGGAACATGGCGAGGATCCGGGGCACCGCGATCTCGGCGTCGTAGCGCAGCTCCGAGAGGCTCGCGATTCTGTTGTCCGCCTCGGGCCCATAACCCAGGTGAACCAGGCTCTCGCCGTCCATGTCGAAGCTGAAGCACACGGCGCAGCGCGCCCCGTTCGGCCACGGGATCGGGTTCTGTATCATGGGCTATTCCGCCGCGAGGCGGCGGCTGAGGGCGGGGATCGGGCTTGCGTCGTAGTACGGCAGGCGTTCGACCCGGGGTGTCCACGCGCCGGACGCGGTGACCTTGCGGACATGGGCGGCGATCTCGGCGAGGGTCGCGAACCACACCCCGCCCTTGTTCTGCATGTATTCGATCAGCTCCACCATGGCGGCGGCGCGGGGGGTGCGGCCGGAGATGAACGGATGCCAGACGGCGACCCACAATCCGCCGTGCTGCCACATCACGTCGAACTCGGAGCGGAACACCTCGAAGGCGCGCGCGGGCGAGGAGATCTGGTTGGTGGTCCCGAAGTCGAAGCTGTGCATGTAGTGGGGCCAGTCGTCCATGGCCATGGGCGAGGGCAATTCCACCAAGTCGCCGCCGTCGTTGGCGATCAGGTACGGCACGTCGTCCGCCATCAGCGAGGCGTCGTAGGCGAAGCCGAACTCCTGGAGGATCTCCAGGGTGTTCTCGGAGAACGCGAACGACGGCGCCCGGTAGCCGACGGGTTTCTTGCCGGTGGCCTTGACCAGGGCGACCAGGCCGCGCTCGGTCCAGTAACGCTCGTCGTCACGCGAAAGCGTGTACGGGTCCTCGTGGATGTAGCCGTGGTGGCCGATCTCGTGGCCGCCCGCGAGGATTGCATCGACCGCGGCCGGGTAGCGCTCGGCGCACCAACCGGGCACGAAGAACGTCTGCTTCATGCCGAAGTGCGCGAAGATCTTCACCAGTCGGGGAACGGCGACGGTCGGCCCGTAGCGCAGCTCGGACAGGCCGCAGACGCGCTTGTTGGCTTCCCTAGGCAGGGCGATGTGCATCAGGCTTTCGCCGTCCATGTCGAAGCTGAAGCAGGCGGCGCAGCGGGCGCCGTTCGGCCAGGGGACCGGATTCGCGAGCAAGGGGATCGTTGCCATCGTCGCCTCCTTCGTTGGTGGCGTGACGATAGCGCGGTTCAGGCCCGCCTGGCCACGACCAGTGCGTCCACCGCGACGCACGCTTCGGGCCCGGCAATGATCGGATTCACGTCCAACTCGGCGATCGCGTCGCCGAGCACCGCCGCCAGCAGGGAGAACCGTGCCAGCGCCGCCGCCAGCGCGCCGATGTCCGCCGGCGGCTTGCCGCGCACGCCATCGAGCAGGCGGCGGATCGCCAGCCGGTTCAGGAGCCGCCGAGCCTCGGCCGCGTCGAAGGGGGCCAGGGCCACGGCGCGGTCGCGCAGCACCTCGATCAGGGTGCCGCCGGCGCCCACCATGACCAGGGGGCCGAACTGCGGGTCCCGGACCATGCCGAAGGCGAGCTCGACGCCGGCACTCGCCATGGGTGCGATCACCATGCGGCGACCGAGCCGCGCCGACAGATCCACGTAGGCCTTCACCAGGGCGCCCGCGTCGGCGAGGCCCAGCCGCACGCCATCCACCTCCGACTTGTGGGTGACTCCGGGCTTGGCGGTCTTGAGCGCCACCGGATAGCCGAACTCCTCGGCCACGGCGTAGGCGCTTTCGACGCTGTCCACCACCCGGGTCGGCTGGGCCGGGATGCCGAAGTCGGCGATCAGCGCCAGCGACTCCGCCTCTTCGAGGGTGCCGCTCGCCGCCAGCCGATCCCGCCAGTGACGGACGATCGCGGCGGCGGGCGGCGCGATCGCGGCACCGTGCGGGCGCGCCCAATGGTCGCGCAACCACAGGGCGTGGCGGATCGCGGCCAGGGCATTCTGGGTACCGTCCAGCACCGGGATGCCATCGCGGGTCAGGCGAACGGCCACCTCGTCATGGGCGACGCCGCTGAAATTCGGCGCCACCACGATGGGCTTGTCGGTGGCGGCGAACGCGGCCCGCGCCACCCGTTCGTAGGGGCCGCACAGGAACCCGGAATCGCGGATGTCGGTGAAGATCCCGGCGATCCCGGTGTCGGGGTCTTGCGTGAGAGCCGCGAAGCAGTCGCGGAAGATCGCCTCGTGGTCGTGCCCGGTTCCCCAGGCGTCCAAGGGGTTGACCGGCTCCAGACCGAAATCGAGACGCTCCGCGAGCCGGGCGGTGGTGGCGGGGGCAAGCCGCGCGAAGGGCACGTGGGCCTGCTCCGCCAGGTCGATCATCATGCCCCGCTCGCCGCCCGAATCCAGCATGGCGGCTAACCCGCCCTGGGCAACACGCCGCGGCTGCCCAAGCAGCAGCAGCGTGGCGCCCAGCTCGTCCAGGTTGCCGACCCGCACCACGCCGTAGCGATCGAACAGCGCCTCATAGGCCCCGTCGTCGCCGGCGATGGCGCCGGAATGGGTGGCGGCGAGCCGGGCCGATTCGGGGGTGGCACCGACCTTCAGGGCGACGACCGGGATGCGGCGCATCCGTGCCTTCTCCACCGCCGCGATGAACCCGGGCACGTCGCGCACCGTCTCCAGGAACAGGCCGATCACCCGGGTCGTCGGTTGCTCCAGGGCATAGTCCATGTAGTCGGCGATGGTGGTCGCGATCTCCTGGCCCGAGGAGACCACCAGGTTGTAGCCGTACCGCCGATCGTTGTGGGAGAAACAGCTGAACACCGAGCCCGAGTGGGTGATGAGGGTGATGCCGCCCTGCTGCGGGTCGCGCTCGGAATAGAAGCCGCAGACACGGGTGGCTGCGTCCAGGTTGTAGAAACCCATGCAGTTGGCACCGCACAGGGGGAGACCGGCGCCCCGTGCCAGCTCGGCCAGGCGCGCGAGCAGGGGCGGGTCGCGGTCGTGCTCCACATAGCCGCTGGCGAAGATCACGGCCGCCTTCGCCTTCGCGGCGATGGCCTCGATCAGCGCCTCTTCCAGTCGGGCGTTGGCGACCGCGAGCACGGCGAGATCCGGCGGCTCACCCAGGGCCGCGAGCGCCGGCTGGCAGGGCCACTCCGCGATCCGGTCGTACTTCGGGTTGATCGGCAGGACTTGGCCCCGATAGCCGCCCCGCCGCAGCACCCGGAGCATGTCGTGGCCGAGCGTGCCCTCGCGCGGGGATGCACCCACCAGGGCGATCGACCGTGGGGCCAGAAGCGGGGTCAGGCGATGGGGTTCGGGCATGATGGTTGGAGGTCTCAGCGGCGATCGAACAGCAGGCGGCGATAGGCGGTGACGACGGACAAGAGAGTGGTGATCCCATAGCCGACGGTCACGCCAATGGCGATCCCATAAGCCCCGAGACTCGGGATCAAGGCATAGGACACCGCGGCATGGGCCGCCAGGGCGACGTAGCCATGGGCGGGAGACGGGGCCACCAGCCCGTAGTGAGTACGGATGATGCCGGCGACGCGCTGGATCCCCTGCAGGGAATAGGCGCCGCAGACCGTGGCGATGATCGGCGCGGCTGGGGCGAACGTGGCGCCGAGGATGAAGCTGGTCTGCTCGAGGAACAGGGCGGCCAGGCCGATGCCCAGCAGCAGGATGGCGCCGCCGAAGCACAGATGGATCATGACGATCACGCGCAGCGGCGCGCCCGCGGCGATGCGATCGCTGATCAGGGGCGCCAAGGCGAGCGCCAAGGACCGGTTGATGGTCGTCAGCAGGCTCGCGACCCGGAAGGCCGCGACGAAGTAGCCGACCTGAACCAGGGTCAAGGCCGCGAGGGCGATCAGTCGGTCGGCGTGGTTCATGCCCAGCACCGCGACCAGGGCCACCATCAGCGGCCAGCCCCGCGCGAACAGGCGGCCGAGATCGCCCAGGTCGTACACCGGCCGGTACCGGCTCAGCTTGTCCGACAACACGCCGTAGCGGATGCCGGACAGAACCAGGTCGGCGATGATCATCGCGGCGATCCGCGCCGGCCAGGGCCAGCCAAGCTCGGAGATCATCACGACGGTCAGGAGCAAGGCGAGGGCGCCGCTCGAGGCGTCCAACACCGACTCGCGGACGTGCATGCGCTCCTGCCCGCCCTCGGAAACCTCCAGGGCCCACAGGAACCGGACCGCGCCGAGGATGGGGGCGAGGACCAGCGCGTAGACATAGGCGGGAAACACCAGGGCGATCGCGCCGGCGATCACCAGCAGCAGCAGGAAGTTGATCGCCGTGTAGGTCAGGACGCCGTTGCGGTAGCGGACCAGCTCGTCGTCAGGCAGCTTGGCCTTCGCCTCGGCGGCACCCATGTCGGAGCAGAACGACGCCAACCCTTGCGCGAACGCCGCCCCGCAGAAGGCCAGGCCCAGCAGGCCGAAGTCGGCGGGCCCCAGGGCGCGGGTCAGGTAAGGCGTCGCGACGAACGCGAACGCGGCCTGGAACAGCGTCGGGCCCAGCCGCGCGGCGATCCGTGCCAGTATCACCCCGACCGAGACCGCCAACGACCCCCCCTGCACCAATCCCATCGTCGTTTGCGGCAGCCTCGACCTCTCGTCAAGCGCCTCGCGAAGGCCGGGCCGTCGCGGTTAGTATCCCACTCTTCGGTTCGTTTGCGAGGGTTCCATGGCGACGACGTTTCCGCACCTGTTCTCACCGATCGCCGTCGGCGGCGTCACCTTGCGCAACCGAATCATGTCAACGGGCCACGACACGGTCCTGCCGAAGCACGGCATGGTCAGCGACGAACTGGTCGCCTACCAGGAGGCCCGGGCGGCCGGAGGCGCCGGGCTCATCGTCATCCAGGTCTCCGGCGTCCACGAGACAGCGAAGTACTCCTCCCACGTACTGATGGCGACGAGTGACGAGTCGATTCCCGGCTATCGCCGTCTGGCCGAGGCGTGCCATCGGCACGGCACCAAGGTGTTCGGCCAGCTCTTCCACCCCGGCCGCGAGATCATGGAGACCGAGGACGGCACCGCCGCCGCCGCGTTCTCCGCCTCCGCTACGCCCTCGGATCGGTTTCACGTCATCCCGGCGCCCATGTCGCGGCGGATGATCCGCGACATCGTGGCGGGCTACGCCGCCGCCGCCGGCCGCATGCAGGCGGGCGGCATGGACGGGGCGGAGATCGTGGCGAGCCACGGCTATCTGCCGGCCCAGTTCCTCAACCATCGGGTCAACACCCGCGAGGACGACTACGGCAGCTCGTTCGCCAACCGCCTGCGCTTCCTGCGCGAGGTGGTGGCGGCGATCCGCGCTCGCGTCGGCTCCGGCATGGTGGTGGGCCTGCGCATCTCCGGCGAGGAGCTGGGCCACGACGGCCTCGCCGAAGGCGAATCCCTCGAGGCCATCATGGCGCTGGATCGCGACGGCGGGCTCGATTACGTCAACGTCATCGCCGGATCGTCATCGACGGTCGCCGGCGCCGTGCATATCGTTCCCCCGATGATCGTCGAGGCGACCGGCTACGTGGCGCCCTTCGCGGCGACGGTGAAGGCGAACGTGCGCATGCCCGTGTTCGTGGCCGGGCGCATCAACCAGCCGCAGATCGCGGAACGGATCGTGGCGAGCGGCCAAGCCGACGTCTGCGGCATGACCCGCGCGATGATCTGCGACCCCGAGATGGCCAACAAGGCGAAGGCGGGCCGGGTCGACGACATTCGCGCCTGCATCGGCTGCAACCAGGCCTGCATCGGCCACTTTCACCTGGGCGTGCCAATCTCCTGCATTCAGCACCCGGAGACGGGGCGCGAACTGGTCTACGGCACGCGGACGGCGGCCCCCCATCGCCGGCGCATCCTCGTGGTCGGCGGCGGCCCGGCGGGGATGAAGGCCGCGGCCGTGGCGGCGGAACGCGGCCATGACGTGACGCTGCACGAGAAATCCGGTCGGTTGGGTGGCCAGGCGCTGCTTGCCCAGCTTCTCCCCGGCCGGTCCGAGTTCGGCGGTATCGTGACCAACCTCGCCCGCGAAATGGACCTCGCCGGGGTGAAGGTGGTGAAGAACTCGGAGGTGACCACCGACCTCATCGACCGGCAATCCCCCGACGCCCTGATCCTCGCCACCGGCGGCCGTCCCCGCCACCCCCGGATCGAGGGCGACGACGAGGGCCACGTGGTCGACGCCTGGCAGGTGCTGAAGGGCGAGGCGAACGTCGGCCGCTCGGTGGTGATCGCCGACTGGCGCTGCGACTGGATCGGCCTCGGCCTGGCCGAGAAGCTCGCGCGCGACGGCTGCCGGGTGCGCCTGGCGGTCAACGGCTACATGCCGGGCGAGACCATCCACCGCTACGTGCGCGACGCCTGGATCGGCATCCTGCACAAGCTGGGGGTCGAGATGATCCCCTACGCCCGCGTCGCCGGGGTCGACGCCACCACCGTTTACCTGCAGCACACCACCAGCGGCGAGCCGATCCTGTGCGAGGACGCGGACACCCTGGTTCTCGCCCAGGGCCACGACCGGATGGCAACTCTGGTCGACGCGCTCGAGGACTACGCGGGCGAGCTGCACGTCATCGGCGACGCCCGAGCGCCCCGCACCGCCGAGGAAGCCGTGCTCGAGGGCCTCAAGGCGGGAACGGCGGTTTAACTACTGCTTCGTCCTGCGCGCCTTGGTGTCGATCCTGGGGCGGGCCTTGGGGCCGAGCCAGGGCTTCGCCGCCTCGAATGCCGCGGCGGCGCGGAACACCCGCACGTCGTCGTAGGTGCGGCCGACGATCTGCATGCCCGTCGGCACCCCGTTGGCGGCATGGCCCGTTGGCACACTCATCACCGGGCAGCGACTCATGACGTTGAATGGGTAGGTCATCACCCAGCCCAGCACCGGATCGACCTCGCGGCCATTGATGGTGACCTTTTCGACCGTCGGATCGAGATCGGCCCGTACCGCCGGCAGGGCCGTGGTCGGGCAGATGAACACGTCGTATTTGTCGAGGATCGGCCCCAGTGTCCGGTACATCTCGCCCGCGCCGGTCAGCGACTGGAAGAAGTCCTCGGCGGTCGAGCGCTGGGAGTCCTCGGCCCACTTGCGGGCATAGGTCGTCATTTCCCAGCGGTGCGCCCGCATGTGATGGCCGATATACGCCCCGAAGATGTGGTTCAGGTGGTTCATGGCGGTGGACAGCACCGACCAGCTCCACCCCAGGTCCACCGGCTCGACCGTCGCGCCCAGGCTCTTGAAGGCCGCGATCGCGTTCTTCGTGTTCTTCGCCACATCGGTATCGACCTCGCAGTAACCCAGGTCGATCGAGTACGCGACCTTCCAGCCCTTCACGCCGCCCAGGCCCGCCACGTCGGGAATCCTGAGCTTCGGCCGAATCGAGGCGATGTCCTGGGCGTGCGGCCCGGCGATGACGTTCTGGTACAGCGCCATGTCGGCGACGGTGCGGGCGAGGCCGCCGGTGTGGCAGTAGACGTCGAGGTTGAACGGCGGTCCCTGGGGATTGCGGCCGTAGGGCGCCTTGAAGCCGACGACGCCGCAGCACGACGCCGGAATCCGGATCGAGCCGCCGATGTCGGAGCCGGAGGCGATGGTAGCGGTGCCGGCGGCGAGCGACGCGGCGGAGCCACCCGACGACCCGCCGGGAGTGAACTCGGTGTTCCACGGGTTGCGGGTGACCCCCCACAGCCGGGACCAGGTCTGGCCGAGGCAGGAGAACTCGGGCGTCGCCGTGCGCGCGTGCACGATCGCTCCGGCACGCAGCGCCCGCTCCACGTCCGGCGAGGTGGCGGCCGCCACGAAGTCCTTGGTGATGAGCGAGGCGCTGGAGGTGACCCGGCCCTTGATCCAGTGCTCGTCCTTGACAGCGTAGGGGATGCCCTCGAGCGCGCGGATCCGGCCGTCGGTCTTCATGTACCGCGCCTCGGCCGCCTTCGCCCGGTCCATGGCCTCGTCGTAGTAGCGGAAGGTGAAGGCGTTGATCGCCGGCTCGACCGCCTCGGCGCGGGCGATCACGGCCCTCATGAGTTCGACGGGCGACAGCTTGCGCGCCTTGAACTGAGCCAGCGCCTCGGTCGCGGAGATGTAACAGAGATCGTCCTTCGCCATGATGATCCTTCCCTTGTACTAAGCTAACACGGAAGTCGCCCCACGGTCCATAGGCGAGGGCTCCCTACACGGTGCGGTAACTCTTGGAGCGGATGATCTCCCACAGTCTCGCCAAGGCAAGGCCATGAGCACCCGCGTTCTCGTCACCGGCGCCGCCGGTTACATCGGCAGCCACGCGGTTCTGGCGCTCAAGGCCGCCGGCCATGAGGTCGCCGTCATCGACGACCTCTCGACCGGGCGGCGGGCGGCCCTGCCGGGCGACGTGGAACTGGTGGTCGGCGACGTGGGCGTGCCCGAGACCCTCGCCCGGTTGATCACCCCGGGCCGCTTCGCGACCATCATGCATTTCGCCGGCAGCGTCGTGGTGCCCGAGTCGGTCGCCAATCCCCTCAAGTACTACCGCAACAATACCGCGGCCAGCCGCACCCTGATCGAGGCCTGCATCGCCGCCCGGGTCCCGACGTTCGTGTTCTCGTCGACTGCGGCGATCTATGGCATTCCCAACCAGGGGCCCGTGACCGAGGACACGCCGACCCGCCCGATCAGCCCCTACGGTTGGTCGAAGCTGATGACCGAGCGGATGCTGACCGACGTGGGCAGCGCCACGTCCTTGCGGTTCGCCGCGCTGCGCTACTTCAACGTCGCCGGCGCGGATCTCGAGGGCCGCACCGGCCAATCGACCCCGAAGGCTTCGCACATGATCAAGGTCGCGGTCGAAACCGCGCTCGGCAAGCGCCCCGCGATACAGGTGTTCGGCGAGGACTACGCCACGCCGGACGGCACCTGCGTGTGCGACTACATCCACGTAAGCGACCTCGCCCAGGCCCACGTCCTGGTGATGGAATGGCTGCGGACCGAGGGCCGTACCGCGGTCCTGAACTGCGGCTACGGACGCGGCAGCTCGGTGTGGCAGGTGCTGGACACGGTGGATCGGATCGCCGGGACGACCATCCGTCGGGTGCCATCGCCGCGCCGCGAGGGCGACCCGCCCGAACTCGTCGCCAATTCCGAACGGCTCATGGGGACCGTCGCCTGGCGCCCGCGTTACGACGACCTCGGCGTCATCGTGAAGTCCGCTCTCGACTGGGAGCGCACGCTGTCACGGTGACAGGCGTCGATGCCAAGCCCTGACCGTCACGCCGCAAGGAGGTTTCCGATGATGCGATCCTCGGCTTTCACCCTCTGCCTGTTGCTCGCATTCGCCGGGGCGCGCGAGGCGGGGGCACAGGATTCCCCGGGCGCCGACATTCAGGCCATCGCCGATGCCCTGGCAAGCCCGGAGACCACCGACAAGCTCGCATCGTTCTACTGGAACCTGTATCAGGCCCTGCTGGCGAAGGGCTTCACCCAGGACCAGGCGGTCGAGCTCGCGGCCTCGCTGGGCTGGCCGTTCCCCGCGCACCGCTAGTGGCCCGACACAATCGCATGATTCGTCATCGTGTTTGGGGCGGACCACAGAATGAGAATCTTCCTAGGGATTTGGCCCGACGGGTCGGGAGCGATCCGTCGGAGTCGAAGCGCTAGGTTGGGCTGGCGGGTGCTTGTGCCGGTTGCCGGGATGCTTTAAGTCGTGACCGATCGTCCGGTCGGCAGGTCCGCGCATGGTTCCCCCTCTTCGGCTCTGGTTGGCCGTTTTTCTCCTGGTCGTGCTCGTGGCGGGTGGGCCGTCGGCGGCCCAGGAATCCGGGGACGATCCCGTGGTCTTGCGGGTCAACGGCGCCGAATTCCATCGCTCCGATCTCGCCGCAGCGCGCGACTTGCTGCCGCAGCAGTATCGCGACATGCCGCTCGAGTTGCTGTACGACCCGCTCATCGACCAGCTGATCAACGGCAAGCTGATCCTCGACCGGGCGCGGGCCGCCAAGGTCGAGGACGACACGGCTTTCCTGGCTCGGCTCGCGACCGTGCAGGAGCAGCTCGCCCGCGAGTTCTACCTTCGGGCCGAGGTCGAAAAGGCCTCTACCGATGCGGCCCTGAAGGCCCTCTATGACGCCCACC
>SHVY01000001.1 GCA_009694045.1 Alphaproteobacteria bacterium
GAGTTCGTCGACCCCACCCTGTTCCTCGCGTCCGACGCATCGTCCTTCATCACCGGCCACAACCTGATGGTCGACGGCGGCTACACCATCAAGTAGCCGCTACCCCGGATAGATCGGGCAGCGGCGGGTCAACTCGCCGATGGCGGCCGCGACCGTGCGCTCGACCGTCGCGATCTCGGTCGGGTTCGTGCGCAGACCGTCGAGCAGATCGGCCGCAAGGTCGCCGATGCGGTCGAAGTCGGCCGTCCCGAAGCCCCGCGTCGTGCCCGCCGCGGCACCGAACCGGAGCCCGGAGGTGATGTTCGGCTTCTCCGCGTCGAACGGCACGCTGTTCATGTTGCAGTCGAGGCCCGCGCGCTCGAGGCTGGCGGCGGCGACGTTGCCCTTGAGGCCGTGGCGGCGCAGATCCACCAGCAGCAGCGGCGTGTCGGTGCCGCCGGTGACGATGTCGTAGCCGCGCCGCGCGAACGCCGCCGCCAGCGCGCGGGCGTTGGCCAGGACGGCGCGGGCATAGGTCTTGAACTCGGGCCGCAGGGCTTCGCCGAAACAGACCGCCTTGGCGGCGATCGCCGCCACCAGGGCGCTGCCCTGCAGCCCGGGAAATACGGCGGAGTCGAGGCGTTTGGCCAGGGCCTCGTCGTTCGTCAGGATGACGGCGCCGCGCGGACCCCGCAGGGACTTGAACGTGGTGGTGGTGGCGATGTGAGCGTGCGGAAACGGGTTAGGGTGGGCGCCGCCCACGACCAGGCCGCCGAAATGCGCCATGTCGACCAGGAACAGGGCATCCACGGAATCGGCGATCCAGCGCAGCCGGGCGAAGTCGATCACCCGTGGATAGGACGACCCGCCGGCGATGACCAGCTTCGGGCGATGGGCCGCGGCCTGCCGCTCCGCCTCGTCGTAGTCGATCAGGCCGTCCTCCCGCCGCACGCCGTAGCTGACCGCCTTGAACCACTTGCCCGACAGGTTCGCAGGCGCGCCGTGGCTGAGGTGGCCGCCGGCGTTCAGTGCCATGCCGAGGATGGCATCGCCGGGCTTGAGCGCGAGCAGCAGCACCGCCTGGTTGGCCTGGCTGCCCGAATGGGGCTGCACGTTCGCGAACCGGCAGCCGAACAGGGTCTTCGCCCGCTCGATGGCCAGGCGTTCGAGCGCATCGGCGTTGCGCGCACCGCTGTGGTAGCGCCGGCCGGGATAGCCTTCGATGGTCTTGTTGGTGAGGACCGAGCCTTGCGCGTCCAGCACCGCCCGGCTCACCAGGTTCTCCGACGCGATCAGCGGAACCGTGTCCCGCTGCCGGTTCAGCTCGTCGGCCAGCGCGGCGGCGACCGGCGGATCCGTCTCCGCCAGCGGCGCCGAGAAGAAATTCCGCAGACCGCCGCCGCCGTCATTCGGCGGCACGGTGGATCCCGGCGAGGCAGTCGTCGGCGAGCGGCACCAGGGGCGTCAGGTCGCGATGGTGCTGATGGTCGGGGCGCCGGTGGCTCGTGCCGGCGTTCGAAAGAGGATTGACGAGCAGCGAGAAGATGCGCCGTTGCCACGGCGACATGTTGGGTGGCGAGCCGTGCACCAAGCGATCGCCGAAGATCAAGCCGGTCCCCGCCGGTCCCTTGGCCGAGACGATGCCGCCCCCCTCCGTCAGGCGCGCCACGGTCGCGTCGTCGACCACCCACAGGGGGTAGCTGGTGGTCACCGTGTCGAGCCGCGCCCCCACGGTCTCGTCGCGGTGCGAGCCGGGGATGAAGTACAGCGGCCCGTTGAACTCGCTCACGTCGTCGAGGAAAACGTGCAGGTTGAGGGCGAGGGGCAGGGGCGCGCCGTCCTCGGCGTGGTGGGTGGCGAAGTCGTAGTGCCACTGCCAGGTCTCGCCGCCGAACGCCGCCTTGACGTTGACCTTGACCTGCTGGACATAAAGTTCGTCGCCGGCCAGTTGCATCGCCGGGTCCAGCAGCCGCGGGTGCCGCACCAGGCGCCGGTATACGTCGTTGCGCAGGTGCAGCCCCATGGCCGTGCGCACTATCCCGCTGTGCTTCTCGCGGAAGTTCGCCGGCGTGTCCGCGGCGAACAGCGCCGGGAGCTCGGCCCTGAGGATCGCCACCTCCGCGGCCGAGAACAGGTTGGGCAGGACGAGGAACCCGTCGCGCTCGTAGCGTTCGATCTGCTCGTTCGTCAAAAGCATGTGTGGCGCCTCCTTGAGGGGACCCATCTCGGCCGCGGTCGCGAGCCTAACCAATCGGCTCACCCGCGACAATTGCGGCGGCGGTTTTATTGCCTAGAAGAACTCCTTGAGGGCGTCCAGCGTGGCGTCGGGCGCTTCGACCATCATCATGTGGCCGCTGCCGGGAATCGCGTGGCTCCGCGCGCCCGTGATGGCCTTGGTCAGGGCCAGGCCCTCGCGCGGCGGCGTCATGCGGTCCTCGACGGCGATAAGCACCAGGGTGGGGCAGCGGATCGCCGCCGCCGCGGCGGCCCCGTCGTAGGCGTCGCAGGCCTCGAAGTCGCCGTGCACAACCCCCGGCGCCGCTTGCCCCAGCAGGCGCACGGCCGTGTCGCGCATCCACAGGCCTGGGGCCTGGTGGCCACCGATGCGCCCGCGTTTGCCGTGGCCCCAGGCCGAAATCAAGTCCCAGGCACCCGGGTCGTTGGCCGCCGCCAGCCGCAGGAGCTCCGGATGCACGGGGATGCGCAAGGCGCCGCCCAGCAGGGCCAGACGCTCGACCAGCGCCCCATGGCGCGCCGCCAGGTCGAGGGCGACGAGGGCGCCCATGCTGTGCCCGGCCGCCCGCGCGCGCGCGACGTTCAGGCTGGCGAGGGCCTCGGCGATCCAATCCGCCATGGCGGGGATCGTGGCGGGCGCCGGCCCTTCGCTGCGGCCGTGGCCCGGCAGATCGAGCGCCAGGACAGCGTAGCCGTGCCAGGCGAAGAACCGGGTCTGCAGCGCCCAGACGCTGTGGTCCATGCCGGCGCCATGGACGAAGACGACGGCGGTCAGGGCCGGGTTGAAGGACCGTCCACCGGTGGTTGCGAAGGCTGCCCGGCCGCCTACGGCGAACCTCATGCGGCGGCCCGCTGCGATGCAACCAGCGCCTGGTCGAGGTCGGCGATCAGGTCGTCCGGGTCCTCCAGCCCGACCGAGAGCCGCACCAGGTCCTCGCCGATACCCGCGGCCTTCAGCGCGGCCGCGTCCATCTGCTGATGGGTGGTGCTGCCGGGATGGATGACCAGGGACTTGGCGTCGCCGACGTTCGCCAGGTGCGACCACAGCTTCAGGCGATTGATGAACCGCGCGCCCGCCGCGCGCCCGCCGCGGATGCCGAAGCTGAAGATCGAGCCCGCGCCCTTCGGCAGCAGCCGCTGGGCCAGGGCATGGTCGGGATGGGAGGGCAGCTCCGGGTGACTCACCCAGGCGACCGCCCGGTGCGTGCCCAGGAACGCGATCACCGTGCGGGCATTGGCGACGTGGCGGGCGATGCGCAGCGGCAGGGTTTCCAGCCCCTGCAACAGGTAAAACGCATTGGCCGGGGACAGGCAGGCCCCGAAATCGCGCAGGCCCTCGGCGCGGGCGCGCATAACGAAGGCCTGGGGCCCGAACTCCTCGGCGAAGTCGAGTCCGTGATAGCCGGCGTACGCCTCGGTCAGGGTCGGGAATTTGCCCGATGCCTCCCAATCGAACCGGCCGCCGTCGACGATCACCCCGCCGATGGCGACGCCATGGCCGCCGATGAACTTGGTGGCGGAGTGCATCACCAGGTCGGCGCCGTGCTCGATGGGCCGGCACAGATAGGGTGTGGCGAAGGTCGAATCGATCAGCAGGGGCACGCCCTGGCCATGGGCGACGGCGGCGACGGCCGCGATGTCCAGGACCTCGAGCCCCGGATTGCCGAGGGTCTCGGCGAACAGCAGCCTGGTCTCGGGCCGGATGGCGGCGGCGAAGGCCCCGGGTCGGCGCGGATCGACGAAGGTGGTCGTGATCCCGAAGCGCGGCAGGGTGTGGGTGAACATGTTGTGCGAACCGCCGTAGATCGAGGCGGACGCGACGATGTGATTGCCCGCGCCCAGCAGCGTCGCGATCGCGAGGTGCAGGGCCGCCTGGCCGCTGGCCGTGGCGACGGCCCCCACGCCGCCCTCAAGGGCCGCGATCCGTTCCTCGAACACGGCGACGGTCGGATTGGAGATGCGCGAATAGATGTGGCCGGCGCGCTCCAGGTTGAACAGGGCAGCCGCATGTTCGACGTCGGGAAAGACAAAGGACGTCGTCTGGTAGATCGGCACCGCCCTGGCCCCGGTCGTCGGGTCGGGCTGCTGGCCGGCGTGCAGGGCCATGGTGTCGAAGGCGAGGTGCGGGTTGTCGGCCATGGGTCGATCTCGCGGTTGGTTCGGCGGGAAACGTACAGGAGCGCCCCACACCGGGCCACGGCTACGATGCTATAAGGGGCAATGATATCGGAATCCTCGCAGGCCGCCCCGGCGCGCGGCACCCGTGGCGTGGTGCTGGTCCTCGGCGCGGGCCTGATCTGGAGCACGTCCGGCCCGTTGATCCGCGGCATCGAGGCGGCGGACGTCTGGCAAATCCTGTTCTTCAAGATGCTGTGGTTCCACGTGGCGCTGACCGTGCTGCTCGTCCTGCGCTATCGCCAGATGGTCATCCGGGTCCTGTTCGACAACATCCGCTGGACGACGCTCGCCGCGCTGTGCCTGGTGGTGTCCAACGTGGGATGGATCCTCTCGATCACCACGACGACGGTCGCCAACACCTTGCTCCTGCAGGCGGCGACGCCCTTCTTCGCCGCCATGCTCGCCTGGGTGGCGCTGAAGGAACGGTCGGGGCGGTCCACCTGGATCGCCATGGGCGTCGCGATCGCCGGCATCGCTGTCATGATCGGCGACGGGGCGGTCGATGGGCGGCTGTTCGGAAACGTGGCGGCGATCGTCGCCACCCTTGGCTTCGCGGCCTTCGCGGTCGTGCTCAGGGCGGGCCGCATGGCGGATTCGACGACCGCACTCTGGCTGTGCTCGGCGATCGCCTTCGGGGTCGCCGGAGTCATGGCCGGTGATTTCGACGTCACCCTCCGCGACCATGTGCTCTGCTTCGTCATGGGCGCGCCCGAGACCGGTGTCGGGCTGATCCTGTTCACCATGGGCGCTCGGCTCGTACCCGCCGCCGAACTGGTGCTGCTGACCCTGATCGAGACCGCCCTCGGCCCCCTCTTCGTTTGGCTCTTGTTCGCCGAAGTGCCGTCCGCCGGTACCTTGGCCGGTGGTACCCTGGTCATCGCCGCGATCGTGGGGCAGGTGGTCGTCGGCATGCGCGCGACCGGAGCGCGGAGGTCACCGTCATGATGGTCGACGAAGACTACGACTACATCGTCGTCGGCGCCGGGTCGGCTGGATGCGCTCTGTCCGCCCGATTGTCCGAGGATCCCGCGAACCGGGTCCTGTTGCTGGAGGCGGGACCGCGCGATGGCCATTGGACGATCAAGCTGCCGGCGGCGTTCGAAAAGCTGTGGAACGGGACCCGCTTCAATTGGTCGTACATGGGCGAGCCGGAGCCCCATCTCGACGGCCGCACCCTGATCCAGCCGCGCGGCAAGGTCCTTGGCGGCTCCTCCAGCATCAACGGGATGTGCTTCAATCGCGGCCATCCCCTGGATTACGAACGTTGGGTCACCGAGGGCGCCACCGGCTGGTCGTATCGCGACGTGCTGCCGTACTTCCGCCGCATGGAGGCGTGGCAGGATGGCGCCAGCGCGTAACGCGGCGGCGACGGACCCATCGCCGTGCGCAAGGGTGATTACGACTCGCCGCTCTATCACGCGTTTCTCGATGCCGGGCAGCAGGCGGGGCACCCCGAGATCGACGCCTATGTCCGCGCCCGCGCCGGGACTGATTTTCACCCGGTCGGCACGTGCCGTATCGGATCGGGCCGCGATGCCGTGGTGGACCACGAACTTCGCGTGCACGGGATCGCGGGGCTTCGGGTCGCCAACCTGATCCTCGGACGGAGGTTGCCCCCGGCGGATGTGCCCCTGCCATCGTCGGCGGCACCCGTGAGGAGTGCTTGACCCCGCGCGTGGCGTGGGGGAGCATCGGCCGTTCCCGGCACCATTCGAAGAAGCGGGTCGGGGAAGGGGCAAGAATCTCGTAGAGGGAGGTTGGGTGATGGGTGCATGCGTGCGCGTGGCGGCATCCGCCGTTGCTCTAGCCTTGGCGCTGGGTGGCGGCGCGGCGTGGGCCGAATCGGTCCCTGAATCGTCGGACCCAATCAAGCTCGCCATGAACGAATGGACCGGTCAACACGTCACGACGACGATCGCCGGGAAGATTCTCCAGCGCATGGGATACACCGTCGAGTACGTGACCGCCGGCTATTACCCGCAATTCACCGGGATCGCCGACGGCTCGCTCACCGCGACGTTGGAGCTGTGGGGCACCAATGTCGGCGAGATCTACACGAAAGCGCTGGCCGAGGGCACGGTCGAGGACATCGGCACCCTGGGCCTCGCTCCGCGCGAGGCCTGGATGTACCCGGCCTATGTCGAGGAAATGTGCCCGGGCCTGCCCAATTGGGAAGCCTTGAAGGACTGCGCCGAGATCTTCGCCTCCCCGGAGACGACGCCGAGCGGGCGTTTCGTCGACTATCCCGCCGATTGGGGTGATCTGAACAACCCGCGCATCAAGGCGCTCGGGCTCGATTTCGTCGCGATCCCGGCGGGCACCGAAGGCGCCCTGGTGGCGGAAATTCAGGCGGCGGTGGAAAAGAAGCAGCCGATCCTGGTGATGTTCTTCAAGCCGCAATGGTTGAACGCCATCGTCGATCTCAGGGAGGTCGAACTGCCGGCCTACGACGATGCCTGCTATACGGACCCGGCTTGGGGCATCAATCCCACCGAGACCTATGATTGCGACTGGATCAAGGGCGCCGCGATCTACAAGGTCACCTGGCCGGGTATGAAGGACAAGTGGCCGGCAGCGTACAACTTCCTCAAGTCCTTCCAGCTCACCAACGAGGACCAGACTCCGCTGCTCTACGCCATCGACCAAGACGGCAGGGCCCTCGACGAGGTCGCCGAGGAATGGGTCGAGAACAACAAGGACAAGTGGCAGGCTTGGGTCGACGCGGCGATGATGTAAAGGTCGCGCCATGGTCTCGACCGTCGCGGGAGGCCGCGACGTCAAAATTTCCTGCCGCAACGTCTGGAAGGTCTATGGGGCCGACCCGGGGCGATTCTTCCCGGGCGGCAACGGGGCGGTGGGGGATGCGGCCGGCCTGATCGGGCGAGTGAGGGAATCCGGCCACATCGCTGCCGCGTGCAACGTGAGCTTCGACGTCCATGAGGGCGAAATCTTCGTCATCATGGGGCTCTCGGGGTCCGGCAAATCGACCATCGTCCGCTGCCTGTCGCGCCTGGTGGAGCCGACCGCCGGGGAAGTGGTGCTAGACGGCGAGGACCTGCTCAAGGTCAGCCACCAGAAGCTGATCGAGATCCGCCGTCACAAGATGGGGATGGTCTTCCAGAACTTCGGCCTGCTGCCCCACCTTACGGTCCTCGACAACGTGGCCTTCCCGCTCAAGGTCCAGGGCAAGGAGCGGCCCGAGCGCGAGGCTCGCGCCCGCGAGATGATCGATCTCGTCGGCCTCGGCGGGCGCGAAGGCTCCTTTCCCCGCGAGCTGTCGGGTGGCCAGCAGCAGCGCGTCGGCATCGCCCGCAGCCTGGCCGTCGGGCCCGCGGTGTGGTTCCTGGATGAGCCGTTCAGCGCGCTCGATCCCCTGATTCGGCGGCAGATGCAGGACGAATTCCTCCGCCTGCAGAAGCTCTTGCACAAGACGATCGTGTTCATCACCCACGATTTCCTCGAAGCGCTGCGGCTGGCCGACCGGATCGCCATCATGAAGGACGGCGAGGTGGTGCAGATAGGCACGCCATCCGACGTGGTGATGCGGCCGGCGACCGACTATGTGACCGAATTCACGCGCGACGTGCCGCGGGTGAAGGTGCTGACCGTCGGCGATGTCGCCGAATCCGCAGGGCCAGGCCTCAGCCCGCTGCCGTCCGTCACCCGGGACATGACCCTGGAACAGCTCCTGCCGCGCTTCACGGCCGGGGTCCAGGCGATCGCGGTCGCCGAGGGCGGCGGCCGTGTGACGGGTCAGGTCACGGCCCAGGGCGTGCTGCACGCCCTCTCTAGCTCCCGCGAGGGGGCAAGCTAGAGCGCTTTCAGGCGAAGTGGGCACCGGTTCGCCGCCCGGAAAGCGCGCTAAACCAACAACCTAGGGCGGACTCAACGACTCCGTTTTTGCTGAATCCGCCCTAGGGCGTCTTGCGTTTGGCGCGTTTGGCGCGGGGCGGGGGTGCCGCCTGCCAGTGAAGCGCGAGGCGGCCTTGCCGCGGCCCGCATTTGCCGCACCAGCAATGTTCGGGGCGGCGGCGCGGCCGGCGCACGAAGTGGTACTCCTGGCCACATTCGCGGCACAGCCAGGTCTCGATCGCATGGGCCTTGGGCGACAGGTAGCGGATGGTATGGCAGCGCTCGGGCCGCTCGCCGAGGGTTTCCATCACGTCGCGCCAGCCGCGGCCGTGGCCGCAATCGCGCCGGCGGTGCAGGTTGGCGATGATATGGGCGCATTCGTGCAGGAACGTGGAGTTCCGATCGGCCTCGCGGCCCAGCTTGAACAACGCGCTATTCAGAACGATGCGCCGTTCCCGGGTGAAGGCGGTGCCGGCGATCGTCTTGGCGCGGCCGTTGACCTCGACCTCGCAGTCCAGGCAGCGATCGAGCGCCGTCCCATAGGTGGCGGCGCGGTTCAGCCGCGACTCCAGCCGCCACTTGCGCGACAGCTCGCGCACCGTACCGACGGTCGGTGATGGATCGAACTCTTCGATCGACACGGATGCGGCCTCCTCGCGACCAAACGGGGGTCTCTGCCCCCTTGCCTTGGCCACCACCATGCTCAGGATCGCGGGCGACGGCAAGATCGTCGATCGAGGCCGCTTAAGTATCTGAAATATATCGATTTCTAATGTTCCAAAATGGGACGGATCCGACCCCCATGGTTAACGGAGGGCTGGACGCGTAAGCCCAAGTGTCGCGGTTTCGAAGTTCGCCCTCGAGGTCTGCCGCGACGTATAGCGAACTTCGAAACAACGACGCTAGGCGCCGCCGCCGCCGTCGATATAGCGAAAGCGGAAGGCCCCGGCGTCCGGGTCGATCCAGCCGATCGACGGCGACGGGAAGTGCGCGGTCATGACCAGATCACGGGTCGCGACGCAGGCTTCCAGGAACGCCCGCCGGGTGATGCGGGCCTGGGCCTGGTCCGCATCGAAGACCGGACTCCATTCCGGGCGGGCGCATTGGATGGGGCTGTGCATCAGGTCGCCGCACATGACCGCGCCATGGCCGCGCGAGGCGAAGCGCACCGCCACATGACCCGGCGTATGCCCGGGCGTCGGCTCCAGGCGAACCTGGTCGTCCAACGCATGGTCCATCTCGACCAGCACCGCCTGGCCGGATTCCAGGATCGGCGCCACGCTCTCGGCGTACACCTGGTCCGGATCGCTCCGGGAGATGTGCTCCGCATGCTCGACCTCGCGGCGGGCCAGCAGGTACTTGGCATTGGGAAACGTCGGCACCCAGCGGCCGTCGCGCAGCCGGGTATTCCAGCCGCAATGGTCGAGGTGCAGGTGGGTGCAGAACACGTAGTCGACCGTCTCCGGCGCGACCCCCGTCGCGGCCAGATCGGACAGGTAGGTGCCGCCCGTGCGCTGGTTCCACCGCGGATCGGACAGCAGGGTCTTGTCGTTGCCGTAGCAGGTGTCGATCAGGATCGTGTGGTGGCGGGTGCGGATCACGTAGGACTGGTACGGGATGATCATCTTGCCCGTGTCCGGGCAGATTGCTTTCGGCACCAGCCAGGGACGCAGCGGCGCCAGATTCTCCGGCGTCGCCTCGGCGAACCACTCGGACGGCAGGGCGGACGGCCCCTCCTCCTCGATCACCCGGTCGACCCGGATGTCTCCCAGCTCCAGCGCTGCCATGGCGTGCTCCAAGGTTCCAGCGTACCCTGCCACTCTACCCCACGCACAGGCTGGCGCGGTCGTTGACTCGGGCGGGAGAGCCGCCGATACTCTCGCCCTTTTTCCAAGTGTCCCAATTCCGGAATTCGCCCGACCTCGCGGCAACCCTCGGAGCGAATTCCGGAATCGAGGGGATACTGGCGAATCATTGATTCTAGTGTCGTTCTTGGTTTCGAAGTTCGCATCCAAGGGTTGCCGCGTGACAGGGCGAACTTCGAAACCACGACACTAGCGCCGGCGAATTTTCCGATGCTGTCAGGGCCACCCCGATGAGCGACATGCCCCCGTTGATGCCGACTTACGCGCGCGCCGATCTGGCGTTCGAGCGCGGCCAGGGCGCCTATCTGTTCACGGCCGACGGGCGACGCTACCTCGACTTCGGCAGCGGCATCGCGGTGACCGGGCTCGGCCACGCGCACCCGCACCTGGTGGCGGCGCTGACCGCGCAGGCGGCGAAGGTCTGGCACGTCTCCAACATCTACCGCATTCCCGAACAGGAGCGTCTGGCGCGGCGTCTGGTCGACGCCTCGTTCGCCGATACCGTGTTCTTCGGCAATTCCGGCGCCGAGGCGATCGAGTGCGGCATCAAGATGGTGCGCAAGTACCACGACGCCACCGGCCACCCGGAGCGCTATCGAATCATCACCTTCGAAGGCGCCTTCCACGGCCGCACTCTGGCCACCATCTCGGCCGGCAAACAGCCGAAGCACGTCGCCGGTTTCGATCCCCTCGTGGACGGCTTCGACCAGGTTCCCTTCAACGACGGCAACGCGCTGCGCGCCGCGATCGGCCGGGAGACGGCGGCGATCCTGGTGGAGCCGGTGCAGGGCGAAAGTGGAATCCGGAGTGCCGACCCGCGTTTCCTGCAGGAGTTGCGGCGGACCGCAGACGAGTTTGGCCTGCTGCTGTTCTACGACGAGGTGCAGACCGGGATGGGCCGCACCGGCAAGCTGTTCGCCCACGAATGGTCGGGCGCGAAACCGGACGTGATGGCGGTGGCCAAGGCGTTGGGCGGCGGCGTCCCGGTCGGCGCCTGCCTCGCTACCGCCGCCGCCGCGCAAGGCATGACCGCCGGCACCCACGGCTCGACGTTCGGCGGCAACCCGCTGGCGATGGCGGCGGCGAACGCGGTGCTGGACGTGATGCTGGCCGACGGATTCCTCGAGAGCGTCCAGAAGCACGCGCGGCTTCTGCGTACCCGCCTCGACGATCTCGCGCGCCGGCATCCCAAGGTGATCGCTGAGGTGCGGGGCCAGGGTCTGCTCCTGGGGCTGCGCCTGGTGCCGCCCGCCAACGAGATGATCGAGAAGCTGCGCGGCGCGGGGCTGCTCACCATTCCCGCCGGCGACAACGTGGTGCGGATTCTGCCGCCGCTGATCGTCGGCGAGGCCGAGATCGACGAGGCGATCCGCATCCTTGACGGCGTCTGCGCCGAGCTTGGCGCATGACCGCCCTCCGCCATTTCCTGGATCTCGACGTCCTGGAGCCCGTGACCCTGCGCGGAATTCTCGACGATTCCGTCGCGCGGAAACGCCGGCGGCGGCTGGGTCAGGTCGAAGCCCCGCTCGTGGGCAAGACCCTCGCCATGATCTTCGAGAAGCCCTCGACGCGGACCCGCGTCTCGTTCGAGGTTGCCATGCGCCAACTCGGTGGCGAAACCGTCATGCTCAGCCAGGTGGATATGCATCTGGGCCGGGGCGAATCGATCGCCGATACGGCCCGGGTCCTGTCGCGCTACGTCGATGTGATCATGATCCGCACCCAAAGCCACGACAAGCTCCTGGACCTGGCGGCGCACGCGACGGTGCCGATCATCAACGGGCTGACCGACCGCACCCATCCGTGCCAGCTCATGGCCGACATCATGACCTTCGAGGAGCATCGCGGGCCGATCGCCGGCCGGACGATTGCCTGGTCCGGCGACGGCAACAACATGGCCGCGTCCTGGATCCAGGCCGCCGTCCGCTTCGACTTCAAGCTCAACATCGCCTGCCCCGAAGCCTACATGCCGGCCACCCCGATCCTCACCTGGGCGAAGGAGCACCAGGGCAGGATCACGGTCAGCCACGACGTGGCGGCGGCGATCAAGGGCGCCGACTGCGTCGTGACCGACACCTGGGTCTCCATGAGCGACACCCGCACCGACGGCAAACGCGAGTTGCTCGAACCCTATCGCATCGACCGGGCGGCCATGGCGCTGGCCAAGCCCGACGCGGTCTTCATGCACTGCCTGCCGGTCTATCGCGGTCAGGAGGTCGTGCCCGAGGTGGTCGATGGGCCGCAATCGGTGGTGTGGGACGAGGCCGAGAACCGCCTGCATGCCCAGAAGGGAATCCTCGCCTGGTGTTTGAACGTACCGACGATCTGATCCAGCCGTTCCGGGTCGATTCCCTCGGCGTCGTCGGCCGCGTCGTCCGGCTCGGCGATACCGTCGATACGGTCCTGCGGCAGCACGACTATCCGGCGCCAGTCTCGCACATGTTGGGCGAGACCCTGGCCCTGACGGCAAGCGTCGCCGGCGCGCTCAAGTTCGATGGCGTCCTCACCGTGCAGACCAAGAGCGACGGTCCCCTGCGGCTGATGGTCGCCGACTACGCGACCGGTGGCTGGATGCGGGGTTATGCCGCGTTCGACGCGGAGCGCCTGGCCGAAACCCGGCCCGGGGACTCCCTGACCCGGCTTCTCGGCATGGGCTACCTGGCCGTGACCGTCGACCAAGGGTCGGACACCGAGCGCTACCAAGGCATCGTCGAGCTGGTCGGTACCACCCTCGCGGAATGCGCCCTCGGTTACTTTCGTCGGTCGGAGCAGCTCCACACCGTCGTCAAGCTGGCGGCGGGCCTGGCTCCGGGCGGCCGCTGGCGCGCCGGTGCCCTGATGCTGCAACGCGAAGCGAAGGCCGGTGGGACGGGGCCCGTACGCGACGAGGACGACGACGAGCCCTGGCGCCGGGCGCTGTCGCTCACCGGCAGCGCCACCACGGCCGAGCTCCTCGACGAGCGGTTGACCCCGGACCGGCTGCTGTACCGGCTGTACCACGAGGACGGCGTGCGGGCGTTCCAACCCTTGCCGCTGGCGTTCGGTTGTTGCTGTTCGCGCGAACGGGCCGAGGCGGTCCTGATCGCCCTTCCGGCTGAGGAAATCGGGGGCCTCGGCATCGCCGGCGAGATTCAGGTCACCTGCCAGTTCTGCAATCGTACCGAGGTCTTTACCGAGGACGAAGTGTGGGCCGCCCGCGCCGAAGAGCACCCCCGCGCCGTGTCGAGGAGCTGAACCGTGAACGTCAATCTCGCGGCCACCCGCGCCGCCATCCTAGAGCACGTCCCGTTCATGTTGACCCGCCCCTCCCCCTTCCCCTCCCGCAAGGGGAGGGGGACGCACGGATCATTTCTTGCTTCTCCCCTCCCCTTGCGGGAGGGGAAGGGGGAGGGGGCCGATCCGCCCGAGTCTACGTGGTCGGAAAGTGCTCTAGGACACGATCTCGGAGTTTCGCGCCACGGGCACGAAGCCCGAGATCGTGTCCTAGCTCATGAATCCGTACCGATTTCGCGGCTCCGGAGTCGCCTTCGGCGACTCCGGAACTCGCGCAAGTCGGTACTTGTCGCCATCGCCCTCCTGTCCGGATGCGGCGGTGCGCCGCCGGCGGATGGCGTGGCCGAGATCACCTTCACCCACCTGCCGCCGCTCAACCTCGACGTCGCTGGCATCGAACTGGACGAGGCGTTCGTGGCGCCCCTGGAGCCGCCGCACGTCGAGGGCGATCTGCCCGTCGCCCCGGCCGACGCCGCCAAACGCTGGGTGACCGATCGGCTTGTGCCCGTTGGTGCGACGCGGGTCGCGCGGGTCACCCTCGAGGACGCCAGCGCGATCGAGCAGGGCCTGGCGACGGAAGGCGGTATCTCCGGGCTGTTCACGGCGGAACAGGCCAAGCGCTTCGTTGTCACCGTCGCCATGCGGATCGAGATCGTCGACGAGGGCACGCGGTTCGTCGAGGGCTTCGCCACCGGGACGGCCACCAGGTCGGTGACCATCGCCGAGGACGCGACGCTCGACGACCGCGACCGCGTCCTGCTGCGCCTGGTCGAGGCCACGATGCAGGAGTTCGACCGGAACCTGGAGCTGAGCATGCGCCGCCATCTGGCGCGGTTTCTGAGGTAGGAGAGGGGACCATGGACGAGATTCTCGGCGACGCCGCGTTTCGCTCGCGCGACCTGATCGGGCGGCACTACGAAGTTCCGTACGCGGGCGCGACGAGCTTCCTGCGCACCCGCTACAGCCGCGACCTGAAGGACATCGACGTGGCCGTCCTCGGGGTTCCCCTCGATCTCGCGACCTCGAACCGGCCGGGAACCCGCTTCGGCCCGCGCGGCGTTCGCCAGGCCTCGGCCCAGATCGCCTGGGGTCCTCAGCACCCCTGGACCTTCGATCCGCGCGACCGCCTGGCGATCGTCGATTACGGGGACGTGCTGTTCGACTACGGCTACATCGACCGCATGCTCGCGGAAACCGAGCGCATGGCGCGGGAGATCATCGATTCGGGGACATCGCTGCTGGCGATCGGCGGTGACCATTTCATCTCGTTGCCGCTGCTGCGCGCCCACGCGAAGCGGCACGGCAAGCTGTCCCTGGTCCACTTCGACGCCCATTCGGACACCTGGGCCGACGACCTCTACAACCACGGCACGATGTTCTATCACGCCATGAACGAGGGCCTGATCGACCCGGCGCGCTCGATCCAGATCGGCCTGCGCACCTACAACCCGCAGACCCACGGCTTCACCATCCTCGACAACGCCGCCGTGATTGGCAACGGCGCGGCCTGGGTGGCCGAGCAGGTGAGGCGCGTGGTCGGCGACGGCAAGGCGTATCTGACCTTCGACATCGATTGCCTGGACCCCTCGTTCGCGCCCGGCACCGGCACGCCGGTGTGCGGCGGGCTCTCGACCTTCCAGGCGTTCGATATCCTCGTACGGCTGGATTGGGTGAACTTCATCGGCATGGACATCGTCGAGGTCGCGCCAATCTACGACGTGGGCGAAATCACCAGCCTCGCCGGCGCCGCCATCGCCATGCACTACCTCAGCCTTCGCGCCAAGAACCTGCCCCACCGCTCGAACGTGAAGATTCGGCGCGAGGCTTGATTGGCGTCACCCGAGAGGTGTCAACTCCCCCTTCTCGGCCATCTCGCGCAGGCGCTTCTTGCGGATCTTGCCGCTGGCGGTGGCCGGGAAGCCGTCGACCGCGAACAGGCGCGCCGGCACCTTGAAGCGGGCGATGCGCTCGCCGCAGAACGCGGCGATTTCGGCGGCGGAGGTTGCGGCCGACAGGCGGATCGCCGCCGCCACCGCCTCGCCGTAATAACCGTCCGCGATGGCGAAGACCGCGACCTCGGCGATCGCCGGGTGCCGGGCGAGCACGCGCTCGACCTCTACCGGATAGATGTTCTCGCCGCCGCGGATGATCATGTCCCCCAGCCGTCCGGCGGCGAGCTGCAGCCGTCCCGTGGGCGTCAGGCGGCCGAGGTCGCCGGTCTTGAGCCAGCCGTCGGGCGCCAGCACGGCTTCGGTCGCACGGAGATCGCCGTCGTAGCCGAGCATGATGCCGACGCCCCGCGCCTCCACCTGGCCCACCGCGCCGATGGGTAGCAGGGCGCCGGTCGCCGGATCGGTGATGCGGGCCTCCATCCCCGGAAGCGGCGGCCCCGCGGTTGCGAACCGCTCGGGGTCGTCGGGGGTCGGGCAGGCCACCAGAGTGCTGGTCTCGGTCATGCCATAGACCTGCGCCAGGCCGGGGATCGGGAAGTCGCGCGCGCACGCTGCCAGCATGCCCGGATCGGCATCCGCCCCGCCGCAGGTGCCGACCCGGAGGGTGCCGAGGTCGAAGCGGCCCCGGTTGGGGTGCTGCAACATGGCGAGGTAGGAGGTCGGCACGCCGGTCAGGACCGTGCAGCGCTCGGCCGCGACGATCCGCAGCATCTCCTCCGGGTCGAACGCCGGGACCCCCACGTAGCACGCTCGACTCTGCAGGGCACCGGTCACATTCATGATGCAGCCGGCACAGTGGAACAGGGGAATGATCGAGGTCCAGCGATCGCCCTCGCCGATGCCGAGCCGGGTGGCCGATCCCCAGGAATCGCCCAGCATCGCGCGGTGGGTCAGCAGCGCGCCCTTCGGAAACCCGGTGGTTCCGGACGTGTAGAGCAGGCCGGCCACCGCCCCCGCCGCCACCTCCGGCAACGGCGCCCGCGACGCTCCTCCCGCCTCGACCAGCCCGGCGAAGTCGCCGTCCCTCTCGTCCGCGCCGAACGGGACCACCAGCTCGAGCACCGGCAACCCGGGCCGCAGCTCCGCGACCATGGCGAGGTAGCGGTTCGAGCGGAACGACGGTGACAAGAACAAGGCGCGGGCGCGGGAGCGGCCAAGCGCGTCCCCCAGGTCCTCGCGCCGATAGTGGGTGTTGAGCGGCACCAGCACCAGGCCGGCCAGGGCCACCGCCATCTGCACGATCGGCCACTCGATGCGGTTCTCGGCCAGCAGCGCCACCCGGTCGCCGGGTCGCAAGCCGCGCTCGATCAGGGCGCGGGCGACGGCGCTCGACGCCCGCCACCAGTCGCCATAGGTCGCGCGCCGGCGGATCCCCGGGAACACCAAGGCCTCGCGTTCGGGGGTCGCCCGCGCGGCGGCGGCCAGCGCGGCGCCCAGGGTCGGAAACGGGCTCATGGAAAGGTCGTGGCTCCACGCAGGAACAGCCCCAGCAGCGGGGGAACCACGGCGAGGGTAAGAACCGCCGACAGCGACAGGCCGCCCACCACCACCGATCCCAGGCCGCGATAAAGTTCCGATCCGGGTCCCGGCACGATCACCAAGGGCAGCATGCCGGCCACACTGGTCAGGGTCGACATGAAGATCGGCCGCAGACGGTCGTACGTGGCGGCGAGGATCGCCGCCTCCGGACCCATGCCCTCGTTGCGCCGATGGTGCAGGGTCTGGTGCACCAAGAGGACCGCGTTGTTCACCACCGTGCCGACCAGGACGATGAAGCCGAGTTGGGTCAGCATGTCGAACGGCTGCAGCACGAACAGGTTCAGGACCGCGAGCCCGGCGACCCCCCCGGCGGTCGCGAGCGGCACCGACAGCATGATGATGAGCGGATAGAGGAAGCTCTCGAACAGGATCGCCATCACCAGGAAGACGACGGCGACGCCGATCAGGAAGTTGATCTGCATGGCGCTCCAGGCGCGGGCCAGCTTGTCGGCGGTGCCGGACAGCGTCAGGCGCACGCCGGGCGGCAGCCCGGCCTCGCGCAGGGGCGCGATGACGTCGCGCTCGACCCGCAGGATGGCCTCCTCCAACGGCATCGCCGCGGCCGGACGGATCTGCAGCGTCACCGTGCGCTCGCGCTCCTCGCGGCGGATGATTTGCGGCCCTGCCGTGACGGTGACCCGGGCCAGGGATTCGACCGGTAGGACTTCGCCAGACGGCGTCACCACGGGCAGCCTGCCGATCTCCTGGGTCGAGCCGACCCGCCCGCCCGGGCTGCCGAGCAGCACGTCGAGCCGCTCGCCCTCGAATTCGGATTCCGTCACCAGAAGCCCGTCGTTGAAGGCATCGATGCTGGCCGCGAGGTCTCCGGCGCTGACCCCGGCATCCGCCAGGCGAACCCGGTCGGGCTCCACTCTGATCTCGGGGGCCCCGAGATCGAGCCCGGGATTGGGCCGAACCTGGTGGCCGTCGGCCAGCGGCAACGTCGCGACCACGAGCCCCATGGCGCGGCCAGCCAGCGCGAAGATCGTGTCGAGGTTCGGCCCGCTGATGTCGAGATCGATCGAGCGGGCGCCGCCGACGTTGCGACCGAACAGCGAGGCCTGCCCGACGAAGCCGAACGTCCCGGGCTCGCGCCGGATTGGCGCGGAGAGGATCGGCGCCAGCTCCCTGGCCCGCGCCGGGTCCAGGGCCGTGGCGCTGATCCACGAGCCGCCGGGCCTCGCGATGATGAAGAAGTTGTCGATCAGCGGCTGGCCGTCGGCCGATTCCGTCGGGCCGCCGGCTGTGCCCCAGAACGGCCGGATTTCCCCCTCGATGCGGGCGGCGATGCCATCGACGGCCGCGAGATTGTACCCGGGCGGCGCCTGGACCGAGCCGAACACCATGTTGCGGTTGCCTTCCGGCAGGTACTCGAGCCCCGGCAGGAACAACCAGGTCATCAGGGCCGTGGCTCCCGTCAGGCTCGTCACCAAGAGGATCGCGAAGGTCCGGCTGCGGATCGCCGCGCGGGTGATGGCCATGGTCGCGGCGGCGAAGCCGTCGGCGAACGCGTCGATGATCGGCAGGCGGATCGGCGCGGGCGTCGGACCCTTGCCGAGGAGCCGCGCCGCGAGCGTCGGGATCAGGGTCGCCGCCATGACCAGGGCAAGGACATTCGACACGGCGATCGCCACGGCGATGTCGCGGAACAGCTGCCCGACCTCGTCGGTCATGGCGAGAATTGGCACGAAGACCGCGACCGTGGTCAACGCCGAGCCCAGCACCGCGCCCCACACCGCGCGGGTCCCCACCTCCGCCGCCGTGACCGGGTCGGAGCCCCGTTCGCGCTGGCGAAAGATGTTCTCAATCACGACGATGCCCGAATCCACCAGCATCCCGACCGAAAACGCGATCCCGGCCAGGCTCATCACGTTGATGGTGCGCCCCAGCGCCGTCATCGCCACGAAGGTCCCGACGATCGAGACGGGAATCGCCAGGCCCGCCACCGCCGTAGCACTCGCCGAGCGCAGGAACAGCAGCAGCATCGCCGCCGCCAGGACGCCGCCCTGCCAGATGTTGTCGGTCACCAGTCGGATCGCCGACCTGACGTAGGTCGTCTCGTCATAGGTCTGCGTCATCGTCAGACCCGCATCCGGCAGCACGCCCCGCGCCATGTCCGCGACCGCGACGCGCACGCCGTCCATCACCTCAAGGACGTTGGCCCCGGTCTCGCGCACAACGTTGAGGGCGATCGCGGGTTCGCCCCGCACGCGCATGAACATCTCGGTGTCGCGCAGATCGAAGCCGACCTCGGCGATGTCGCCAACGAGCACCCGACCGATGCGTGACGACACCGCGTCCTGCCCGCTCCGCAGCACCACCTGATCCACGTCGGCGAGGGAACGGAAGCTCCCCTCGGCCCGCACCACGTAGCGCCGCTTGCCCTCGTCCACGTAGCCGGCGGTGGCGGAAGCATTGGCGTCGCGCAGCGCCGCGCGAACTTCCGAGATGGTCAGGCGATACCCCGCCATGCGGTAGGGATCGACCACCACCCGCACCTCGCGGCCGCTGCCGCCGAACACATTGACCCGGGCCACCCCGGGCACCCGCTCCAGGCGATCCTTGATCACGTCATCGACGAAGTCGCCGTAGGCGATGATCGGCCTCTGGTTGCCCGCCGCCGCGCGCAGCATGAACCACGCGATCGGGCTGTCCTCGTTGCCCGCCGCCGAAAGGGTCGGCTCGTCGACCTCGTCGGGATAGTCGGCGATGCCGTCCAGGCGGTTGGCGACCAGCAGCAGGGACCGATCCATGTTGCGGTCCAGCGCGAACTCGAGCGTGATGCTGGCGCTGCCGGGCCGCGCCTGGCCCGAGATGCTGGTCACCCCCTCCAGCCCCCGCAGCGCGTCCTCCTGGCGCAGCAGGATCTCCCGCTCCACATCCACCGGCGAGGCGCCCCGCCAGGTCGTATCGATGGTGATGATCGGCTGGCGCACGTCGGGGGCGAGCTGAATCGGAATGCGCGCCAACGCTAGCAGCCCGAACAGCACCAGCAGCAGCACGCACGCCATCACCGCGGTCGGTCGCTGGATCGAAAGGCGGATCAGGTCCATGGACGGCCCGTGAGCATGCGAGTCCTGCTCATCCTGAGCCAGGCTGGCGCTGCATGGTCACGTCGCGGCGAAGGTCTCGTTCATCCGGGCCCACCAGGCGTGTTGCTCGGCCATGGTGCGGCCGGCGATCATGCCGCCGTCGACCACCAGGTCGTGGGCCGTGACGAAGCGCGACTCGTCGCTCGCCAGGTAGAGCGCGGCATTGGCGATGTCCACGGGCATCCCGGTCGTCGGCAGGGCCTGGCTCCTGGCGAACTGGGTCGCCAACGCCGTCAAACCCCGATCCACGTTGGCGGGGCTTCGTTGCTCGGCGTTGAGAAAGATCGGCGTGACGATCAGCCCGGGCGAGATCGCGTTCACCCGGACGTTGTGCTCCGCCACTTCCAGGGCGACCGAGCGCGTGAGGTGGGCAACGGCCGCCTTGGCCGCGTTGTAGACGTGCGGCCCATAGCCGTGGCGATGGCCGGCGATGCTGGCGTTGTTGATGATGCTGCCGGATTTCTGCCGTCGCATGTGGGGCATGGCGTGCTTCATGCCGAACAGCACGCCACCGACCAGCAGATTCATGTCGTAATGGAACGCGGCCGTGTCGATATCCTCGATAGCCCGGCCGGCGGTGCTGTCGCCCGCGTTGTTAAAGAGGACATCCAGCCGGCCGAAACGATCGATCGCGAAGGCGATCAGGTTCGCGACATCCTCCTCCTTCACCACGTCCGCCGCGCGGAACGCCGCGTTAGCGCCCAGCGCCGCCGCGAGCTCCGCGCCCTTGCCCCGGTTCCGGCCGGAGATGACGACCTTCGCCCCTTCCTCGTGGAACCGCTGCGCCGTCGCAGCACCGATGCCGCTGGTCGATCCGGTGATGACCGCCACCTTGCCGTCGAGCCTGCCTGTCATGACATCCTCCTGATTGATGTTCGCGATTTAAGCAGGGTTTCGTTGGCGCCGTTACACCACAGTTTGTCACCCCCGCTTGTCATCCCCGCGCAGGCGGGGGTCCATGGGCCACGCGACGGAACGGCCGCCCTGGATTTCCGCCTTCCCGGGGGTGGTGGCAGCCTGATCCCCAGTTCGCCCGCTAGAGCACGTTCCGTTCATGGTGACCCGCCCCTCTCCTTTTTCCTCCCGCAAAGGGGACGCATGGATCATTTCTTGCTTCTCCCCTCCCCTTGCGGGAGGGGACGGGGGAGGGGGAGGGGGAGGTGGCCGATCCAACCCTAGTCTACGTGGTCAGAACGCCCGCTAGTCCCGCGAGCCCCGCCGGGTCGGCGCCGAACTCGCCGCCCATCTCGACCACCGTCGTCGAACCGAACCGCAACAGCGAGGCCAGGCTGTACTGGAGGCTCGCGCCCGCGTCCTTGAAGCCGAACAGGATGCGGTGGCTCACAGCGTCGAAGGCGACGATCCAACGGCCCGTGATCTTGGTCGTGGCGGTCCCCATGGCCCCTCAGAAGCTCACGGCCTGACCCGGGGCAAGCCGTTCGTTGCCGCGCACGATCACCGCATCGCCCTCCCGCAGGCCGTCCAGCACCTCGAATCGGTCGCCGGTCGCGGGCCCCAGCACCACCAGCCGCTTGTCCGCCTGGCCGGCGGCGGCGACGAACACCCAGGACGTGGTCGTATCGCGCAGGATGGCATCCTTGGACACGGTCAGAACGCGGCGCGACGGCCCCACCGGCAGGGCCACCTCGACCGATTGGCCCGCGGCCAGGCCCGCGCCCGGCGGCGCGGCGAAGGCCAGGCGGACCGGGCGGGTTCGCGTCATGGAGTTCTCGTCGGCGATGACCGCGCGCACGGTCGCCGTCACGGTAAGGCCGGGCGCCAGGTCCACGCCGACCTCCAGACCGGGTGTCACGGCGGCGAGCCGCTCGGCCGCGACCTCGGCCTCGATCTCGAGCTCGGTATCGTTCAGCAGCGTGACCAGGGCGTCGCCGCTGTCGACGTAGGCGCCGATCTCGACCGCGCGAATGACCACGACCCCGTCGTAGGGGGCGAGGATGCGGGCATCAGCCACGTCGTCGTCGGCCATGGTCAGGCTGGCGCGGGATCGCTCGATGGCGGCGCGCGACCGGCCGATCGCGGTCGCGGCCTTGCGCTTGCCGGCGACCGCCTCGGCGACCAGGCTTTCGGCGACCACGATCTCCTGCTTCAGGTCGTCGTAACGGGCCTGGGAGAACGCCGCCGAGTTCACCAGCTTCTCCAGGCGGTCCAGTTCCTGCTGGGCGGCGGCGACCCGGGCCTTGGCGGTGACGATGGCGGCGGCGGCGATGGCTTCGTCGGCTTCGGCATCGGCCAGTGCCGCCTCGCTCTCGGCGACCTCGGCCGCCGCCAGGGTCCGCATCCCCTGCAGGTGCCCGATGTCGAGGGTGGCGATCACGTCGCCTTGGCGCACATGGTCGCCGACGTCGACGTCGAACTCGGCCACCAGTCCCGCCACCCGGGTCGAGACCTCGCCGCGCTGCCGGGCGACCAGGCGGCCGAGCACGCGCACGGTCTCGGCCATGTCCTCGACCCGGACGGCGTCGACCGCGACCAGCGCCGCCTCCTCGGCCAGCGCGGTGGTCGCGCAAGCCAAAAGACCGCCAAGAACCGCAAGGGCGCCTCGGACCATGATCGGCCCAGTCTACACGTGGGTGGCCGCGGTGGCCGCCGCTGAAATCGCTGGCGACGCCCCGGCGATTGGCGGACAGTCCGGTGCGTGACGACCCTGCTCTTCACCCACGCCGCCTGCCTGGATCACGATCCGGGCCTGCGCCACCCGGAGCGCCCGGCGCGCCTCGCCGCGGTGTTGCGGGCGCTGGACGACCCCGCGTTCCGCGCGCTCGACCGCCGCGAGGCGCCGCGCGCCACCATGGAGCAGTTGGGCCGGGTGCACCGTCCCGATTATGTCGACCAGGTTCTGGCGAGCACCCCCCCGCAAGGCTGCCTGCACCTGGATCCGGACACCGCGATCTCGCCGGGCTCGGACCAGGCGGCGCTGCGGGCGGCCGGCGCCGTATGCGCGGCGGTCGATGCCGTCGTGGCGGGGGAAGGTGCGAACGCCTTCTGCGCGGTCCGCCCGCCGGGCCACCATGCCGAACGCGGGGCCGCCATGGGCTTCTGCCTGTTCAACAACGTGGCGGTGGGGGCCGTCCACGCCCAGGCCGCGCACGCGATACGGCGCGTCGCCGTGGTCGACTTCGACGTGCACCACGGCAATGGCACCCAGCACATGTTCGAGCACAACGTCGACCTGCTGTACGCCTCGACCCATCAATATCCGTACTATCCGGGAACCGGCGCGGCCGAGGAAACCGGCATCGGCAACATCGTGAACGTGCCCTTGCGCGCGCACAGCGGCAGCCGGGAGTTCCGCACCGCCTTCCAGCGCACGATCCTGCCCGCCCTCGACGGCTTCGCCCCCGATCTCCTGATGATTTCGGCGGGTTTCGACGCCCACGTGGCGGACCCGCTCGCCAACCTCGCCCTCGACGAGGCCGATTTCACCTGGGTCACGACCGAACTCATGGCCGTCGCCCGGCGCCATTCCGGGGGTCGGATCGTCTCGACCCTCGAGGGCGGCTACGACCTCGGGGCCTTGGCTTCGAGCGCCGCCGCCCACGTCGCGGCGCTGCTGGCGGCCTAGGCCTGTACGACCCGGTCGAAGGCCGCTATGGTCGCGACATGGCGAAGGAAAAGACCGCCGCCCCGATCGAGGGGATGAGCTTCGAGGACGCGCTGGCCGAGCTCGAGGGTATCGTGCAACGCCTCGAGCGGGGCGAAGGCAAGCTCGACGACGCGATCGCCGCCTATGAGCGCGGCGTCGCCCTGAAGCGCCATTGCGAAGGCAAGCTGCGCGAGGCCCAGGCGAAGATCGAGAAGATCGTGCTCGCCCCCGACGGCACGCCCCGGGCCGAGCCCCTGGCGTCGGGCTGAGGCTTGAACGCGATCCAGTACCAGCTCGGCGAGGTCGCGGACAGGGTCGAGGCGGTCCTGGACGCCCTCCTTCCCGCCGGTGGCACCCTGGAGCGGCCGCTCAACGACGCCATGCGCTACGCGGCCCTTGGCGGCGGCAAGCGGCTGCGGCCGTTCCTGGTGGTGGCCGGAGCGCGCCTGTTCGGGACGCCGGACACCCGCGCGTTGCGCGCCGCCGCGGCCGTCGAGATGATCCACTGCTATTCCCTGGTCCATGACGACCTGCCGGCCATGGACGACGACTCCTTGCGCCGGGGCCGGCCGACCTGCCACATCGCCTATGGCGAGGCGACGGCGATCCTCGCGGGGGACGGCCTGCTGACCCACGCCTTTACCGTCATGGCGGACCCGGCGACCCACCCGGACGGCGGGGTGCGGGCCGATTTGGTCGCGGGGCTCGCCGGTGCCGCGGGGCCGCTCGGCATGGTCGCCGGGCAGATGATGGACATGAACGTCGGCTTCGGACCCCTCGACGCCGCTCGGGTCCAGCGGCTCCAGGCGCTCAAGACCGGCGCGCTGATCGCCTTCGCGGCCGAGGCCGGGGCAATCCTCGGGCAGGCCGGGGCGGCCGATCGCGCGGCCCTTGCCGCCTATGGCCGCCAGCTCGGGGCCGCCTTCCAGATCATCGACGATGTGCTTGACGCCACGGGAAGCGCGGCCAAGATGGGCAAGGCCGTTGGCAAGGATGCGGAACAGGGCAAGGCGACGCTGGTCGCCGCCCTGGGTCTGGATCCGGCGCGCGCGGCCGCCCACGAGGCGGCGGACCGGGCGATCGCCGCGCTCGACTCCTTCCGCGAGCCCGCCGATCCCTTACGCGCGATCGCGCGTTTCGTCATCGATCGTGAGACCTAGAGAGAGGAACGCCCCGTGACTCCCCCAAGTCAGACGCCGCTCCTCGACCAGGTCACCTTTCCCGCCGACCTTCGCCGTCTGTCGGAGGACCAGCTCCGGACCTTCGCCGACGAGCTTCGGCTTGAAACCATCGCCGCCGTCTCCAAGACCGGCGGGCATCTTGGTGCCGGTCTGGGCGTGGTCGAACTCACCGTGGCGCTGCACTACGTCTTCGACACGCCGCGCGACAAGCTGATCTGGGACGTGGGTCACCAGGCCTATCCGCACAAGATCATCACCGGCCGGCGCGACCGCATCCGCACCCTGCGCCAGCCGGGCGGCCTGTCCGGCTTCACCCGGCGGGCGGAAAGCGAGTACGACCCGTTCGGCGCCGCCCACAGCTCGACCTCGATCTCGGCCGGCCTCGGCATGGCGGCGGCCCGCGACCTCAAGGGCGAGAACTTCGACGTGGTCTGCGTCATCGGTGACGGGGCGATGTCGGCCGGCATGGCCTACGAGGCGATGAACAACGCCGGCTCCATGCCCTGCCGGCTGATCGTCATCTTGAACGACAACGACATGTCGATCGCCCCGCCCGTCGGGGCGATGAGCGCCTATCTGTCGCGGGTGCTGTCGTCGAAGTCCTACCTGTCGGTGCGTGAGATCGCCCGGCAGATGGCGGCGAAGTTCCCGACCCAGGTGCAGAACGCCGCGCGCCGGCTGGAGGAGTACGCCAAGGGTATCACCGCGGGCGGCACCCTGTTCGAGGAGCTGGGCTTCTACTACATCGGCCCCCTCGACGGTCATAACCTGGACCATCTCCTGCCCGTGCTCCAGAACGTCCGCGCGGACAAGACGGCCCGGGCGATTCTCGTCCACGTCGTCACCCAGAAGGGCAAGGGCTACGAGCCGGCCGAGAAGTCCGTCGACAAGTACCATGGGGTCGCCAAGTTCGACGTGTTGACCGGCGCCCAGGCGAAGTCCGAGCCGAAGGCCCCGGCCTACACTTCGGTCTTCGCCGATGCCCTGATCGCCGAGGCGGAGGCCGATCGCCACATCGTCGCGGTGACCGCCGCCATGCCGTCCGGCACCGGCCTCGACAAGTTCGCCAAGCGCTTCCCCGACCGTTGCTTCGACGTCGGCATCGCCGAACAGCACGGCGTCACCTTCTGCGCCGGCATGGCGTGCGAAGGCATGAAGCCGTTCGCCGCGATCTACTCGACCTTCCTGCAGCGCGGCTACGACCAGGTGGTGCACGACGTGGCGATCCAGAGCCTGCCGGTACGCTTCGTCCTCGATCGGGCCGGCCTGGTGGGCGCCGACGGCGCGACCCATGCCGGTTCGTTCGACATCGCCTACCTCGGCACCCTGCCCAACTTCGTCATCATGGCGGCGGCCGACGAGGCCGACCTCATGCACATGGTGGCGACCCAGGCCGCGATCGACGACCGCCCCTCGGCCTTGCGCTATCCGCGGGGCGAGGGCGTGGGCGTGCCCCGGCCGGTGCGCGGCTCGATGCTCGAGCTCGGCCGCGGGCGGATCGTCCGCGAAGGCACCAAGATCGCCGTGCTGTCGTTCGGCACCCGGCTCGCCGAGGCTCTCAAGGCGGCCGAGGAGCTCGGCGCCCATGGCCTGTCCACGACCGTCGCCGACGCCCGCTTCTGCAAGCCGCTGGACCAGGATCTGGTGCGTCGCCTCGCCCTGGAACACGAGGTGCTGATCACCGTGGAGGAGGGCTCGGTCGGCGGGTTCGCTGCCCATGTCGCCCAGTTTCTCGCCACCAAGGGGCTGCTCGACACCGGCCTTCGGTTCCGGCCGATGATCATGCCCGACCGCTTCATCGACCACGGCGCGCCCCACGCCCAGTACGACGAGGCCGGCCTCAACGCCGCCCACATCGTCGCCACCGCCTTCGCCGCGCTGGGCCAGGAGAAGGCCTCGATCCGGGCGTGACCAAGGTCCGGCTCGACCAGATTCTGGTCGGGCTCGGGCTGGTCGAGAGCCGCGCCAAGGCCGGCGCCCTGATCATGGCCGGCCGGGTGTTCGTGGGCGGGGTCCGGCGCGACAAGCCGGGCGTGCTCCTGCCCGACGATGCCGCCATCGAGGTTCGCGGTGCCCTTCACCCCTGGGTCGGTCGCGGCGGCGTGAAGCTCGCCCACGCCCTCGATCACTTTGCGATCGATCCGAAGGGGTGCCGCGCGCTCGACCTCGGCGCCTCGACTGGCGGCTTCACCGACGTGTTGCTGGCCCGCGGCGCGGCCCGCGTCCATGCCGTCGATGTCGGCCACGGCCAGCTCGCGTGGAAGCTCCGCACCGATCCGCGCGTGGTGGTGGTGGAGCGGACCAACGCGCGCACCCTTACGTCCGCCCTCGTTCCGGACCCTCCCTCCCTGATCGTCGCCGACCTCAGCTTCATCAGCCTGACCGTGGCCCTGCCGGCCGCGCTCGCGCTCGCAGGCCCGGGCGCCACCCTCATCGCCCTGGTCAAGCCCCAGTTCGAGGTCGGCCGGGGCCGGGTCGGCAAGGGCGGCATCGTCCGCGACCCCGCCCTACACGCCGAGGTCTGTGATCGGGTTCGGCGATTCCTGGAAGAATCCGGCTGGACGATCCTGGACCTGATCGACAGCCCCATCACCGGTGCCGACGGCAACCGCGAGTTCCTGATCGCCGCGCGCCGGTAGCTACGCGCGCCTCGGCCTCAAGGGATCACCCACGCCCGCGCACTGCGCCCGGTGCCGCAGGAAGTGGTCGGCCAGCACGCAGGCCATCATGGCTTCACCCACCGGTACCGCGCGAATGCCCACGCAGGGGTCGTGCCGTCCCTTGACGGTCACCTCCTGTTCGCGCCCCTGGCGGTCGATGGAGCGCCGGGGAACCAGGATCGAGCTGGTCGGCTTGACCGCGAAGCGCACCACCACGTCCTGGCCGGTGGAGATGCCGCCCAGGATTCCGCCGGCGTGGTTGGAGAGGAACGTGGGCGCGCCGTCGCCCATCCGCATTTCGTCGGAGGCGTCCTCGCCCTCTTGCGCGGCGGCGGCGAGACCCGCGCCGATCTCCACGGCCTTGACCGCGTTGATGCTCATCATCGCCGCCGCCAGGTCGGCGTCCAGCTTGCCGTAGATCGGCGCGCCCCAGCCCGCGGGCACGCCCTCGGCAACCACCTCGATGGCGGCACCCGCCGAGGAGCCGCGCTTGCGCACGGCGTCCAGGTACGTTTCCCACAGGGTGGCGGCGCTCGCGTCGGGGCAGAAGAACGGGTTGCGCGCGACCTCGGCCCAATCCCACTTGGCCCGGTCGATGCCATGGGGCCCGACCTGGATCAGCGCGCCGCGGATGCGCACCCGGGACTCCAGCACGACCCGCGCGATCGCCCCCGCGGCCACCCGCATCGCGGTTTCGCGGGCGCTCGCCCGGCCGCTGCCGCGCGGATCGCGGTGGCCGTACTTCGCCAAGTAGGTGTAATCGGCGTGCCCGGGCCGGAACACGTCGCGGATCGCGTCGTAGTCCTTCGAACGCTGGTCCTCGTTGGCGATCTGGAGCGCGATCGGCGTGCCCGTGGTCAGGCCTTCATGGACCCCCGAAAGGATGCGGATCAGGTCGGGCTCGCGCCGCTGGGTGGTGAAGCGCGACTGGCCGGGCTTGCGCTTGTCGAGCCAGGGCTGAATGTCCGATTCGGCCAGGGGAAGCCCCGGCGGCGTGCCATCGACGACGCAGCCGATCATCGGCCCATGGCTCTCGCCCCAGGTGGTGACCCGGAACAGGTGCCCGAACGTGTTGTGCGACAAGGAAGCGACCCCGGTGGCCCTAAACCACCGAGATGTCCGGCGCGTCCGGGTTCTTCATGCCGACAACATGGTAACCGCAGTCGACGTGGTGAACCTCGCCGGTGACGGCCGAGGACAGGTCGCTCAACAGATAGACCGCGGCGCCGCCGACCTCCTCGATGGTCACGTTGCGCCGCAGCGGCGCGTTGTAGGCGTTCCATTTCAGGATGTAGCGGAAGTCGCCGATCCCCGAGGCGGCCAGGGTCTTGATCGGCCCGGCGGAGATGGCGTTGACCCGGATGTTGCGGTCGCCAAGGTCGGCCGCGAGATAGCGCACGCTGGCCTCCAGCGCGGCCTTCGCCACCCCCATGACGTTGTAGTGCGGCGTCACCCGTTCGGCGCCGATGTAGGAGAGGGTCAGCAGGCTGCCCGCCCCATCCATCAGCCTGACCGCCCGCTGGGCCACGGCGGTGAACGAGTAGCAGGAGATGTTGAGGGTCCGGGCGAAGTTATCCAGGCTGGTGTCCAGGTACTTGCCCTTGAGCTCTTCCTTGTCGGAGTAAGCGATCGCGTGCACGACGAAATCAAGCCGGCCCCAGCGCTCCTTCAGGGTGGCGAAGGTCCGGTCCAAGCTCGCGGCATCGGTCACGTCGCATTCGATGACGAAGTCGGAGCCGACACTCTCGGCCAGGGGTGTCACCCGCTTGCCCAGGGCCTCGCCCTGATAGGTGAACGCGAGTTTGGCCCCGTGCTCGGCGAGCCGAGCGGCGATCCCCCAGGCGATCGAGCGGTCGTTGGCAACGCCCATGATCAGGCCCTGCTTCCCCGCCATCAGGGCTCCCGCCGTCATGACCGCTTGTCCCCTCGCCCGCGCCCATTCGCTCGAAGCGCGCATCCTACACGAACTAAGGGGTCACACAACCCGAGGCCCGGCCTTGTCCCAGTCCCAATCCTTGTACATCTCGCGCAGCTTGGTCTTCTGGAACTTGCCGACCGAGGTCTTGGGGATCTCGGCGATAAAGACGTAGGCGTCGGGCAGGGACCAGGTGGCGAATCGCGGCCGCAGGTGTTCGTTCAGGTCGGTGGGGGTTGCCGTGGCACCCGGCTTCAGGACCACGGCGGCCAGGGGTCGCTCCTGCCACTTCGGGTGGGCGATGGCGATGACGGCGGCCTCCTTGACGGCCGGGTGATCCATCAAGGCACCTTCCAGCGCGACCGAGCTGATCCATTCGCCGCCCGACTTGATCAGGTCCTTGGCCCGGTCCGTGATCTGGATGTAGCCCTCGGCATCGACCGTCGCCACGTCGCCGGTCGCGAACCAGCCGTCGGCGGTCCATTTGTCGTCGCCTTCCTGGTTGTCGTGATAACCGGCGGCGACCCAGGGTCCACGAAGCTGCAATTCGCCGGTGGCGACCCCGTCCCACGGCGCCTCGCCGGTGTCGTTGACGATGCGGATGTCGATGAAGGGCAGGGGCAGCCCCTGCTTGGTCAGCACCTGGTACCGGGCATCGCCGGAAACGTCCGCCTCGGGCATGCTCCGCTTGATCAAGGTGGTCGATCCCACCGGCGTGGTCTCGGTCATGCCCCAGCCCTGGAAACACCGGACACCGAAGCTTTCCAGATCGCGGTACATCGACTCGGGCGCCGCCGCCCCGCCCGAGATGATCCTGAGGTTGGGCGCGAATGTCCACCGATTGGGGAACTCCTTCAGCTTCTGCACGACGCCGAGCCACAGGGTCGGGACCCCAGCCGTGAACGTCACCCGCTCGCGGTCGAGGAGATCGAGCAGGCTTTCGGCGTCGAGGAAGGGGCCGGGCATCACCAGATTGGAGCCGATCATGGTCGCCGTGAAGGGAATTCCCCAGGCGTTGACGTGAAACATCGGCACGACCGGCATCGCCGTGTCGCGATGACCGATGCCGGTACCGTCCACCAGTGCGGTGGCGAGGGTATGCAGAACGATCGCCCGATGGGAATAGACCACGCCCTTCGGCCGTCCCGTGGTCCCCGACGTGTAGCACATCGACACCGGCTCGTTCTCGTCGGCGACCAACGGCGCCAGCTCGCCGCTGGCCTTCGCCAGGAAATCCTCGTAGGCGATGTCCCCCGCCGGCACGGGCTCCTTGCCGATGCCGACGACGATGACCCGGTCGAGCTTCACCTCGCCGCGGAACTTGGCCAGCAGTGGCAACAGGACGTCATCGACGATCAGGAACCGGTCCTTGGCGTGGTTGACGATGTAGGCGATGTCGGCGGGCGCGAGGCGCAGGTTGAGGGTGTGCAGCACGCCGCCCGCCATGGGGATGCCGAAGTAGGCCTCCAGATGCGCGTAGTGGTTCCACATCAGGGTGCCGACCCGATCGCCGCGACGCAGCCCGAGGGACTGCAACCCCTCGGCCAGGGCCTTCGCCCGCCGGTACACGTCGCGGTACGTGGTGCGGTGCAGCGACCGGTCGGCCAGCCGGGACACGACCGCGCCGGTCGGGAAGATGCGCCCCGCGCGTTCCAGCATCGCCGGGACCAGCAGGGGCGTCGTCATCATGGTGCTGCGAATGTTGCCCACGGCCACCTCCCTCACGCGCTGAACGCGCGGATGATCGGCCGCGCATCGTCGCGGCGTCAAGCCACGCTACGGTGATCGGCCGAACGCGCGCTTCAAGTCCGCGCCGGATGCGCCGTGCACGAACGCCGTGAAGGTGCCGTGCTCGGCGATTTCCCGGGCGGCTCTGATGAACCCGCCCCAGGCCACGCGGGCGAGCGCGCCGCCGACGCTCACCCGGCGTACGCCAAGTCCCGCCAGCGTCGCAACCGGCAGCCCGAAGGTGAGCACGTTGACCGGTTTCGGCGCCACCGCCCGCACCACCTCGGCGATCTGGGATTCCTCGCGCAGGCCGGGGGCGTACAGGCAATCCGCGCCCGCGTCCGCGAAGGCCTTCAGCCGCCGCAGGGTCTCGCCCATGTCCGGCCGCCCGGCGATGAAGCCCTCGGACCGCGCCGTCAGGACCACGGACCCGCCGGCTCGGTCGATGGCCGCGCGCGCGGCGGCGATGCGCGCGACGGCCAGCGTGAAATCGCAGAGGGGTCGGGCGGCATCACCGGTGGAATCCTCGACCGAAAGCCCGGCGATCCCGGTCGCCACGGCCAGGGCGACATTCGTCGCCACCCCGTCCGGATCGTCGGCATAGGCGTGCTCGTAGTCGGCGTTGATTGGCACATCCACGGCGTCGACCAGCATCCCGAGGTGGGCGAGCACGTCGTCGCGCGCGACCTCGCTGTCCAGACGCGCCCGCGACCAGGCCATGCCGGCGCTGGTCGAGGCCAGGGCCTTGAACCCCAGGCCCGCCAGGAACACCGCCGTGCCCGCGTCCCACGGGTTGGGCAGCACGAAGCAGCCTCCCTCGTGCAGGCGGCGGAACGCGGCGCGTTTGTCGGCGACGGTTGGACGCATCCTGGTCTCTCCGTTCGGTGAACCCTACCGGGCGCGATAGGGTTGGCGTTTGCGCCAATCCTCGAGGAAGACGATCAACTCCTCGTCCGGGTGTTCCGGCAGGACGACGCGCAGGTCGACGTATTGGTCGCCCCGCCCATGGCCGCGCCCGCCCGGGACACCCTTGCCCTTGAGCCGCAGCGGTGATCGCCCGGTCGCGCCCTTGGGCACCGTCATGGTGACCGGCCCGTCGACCGTGGGCACCTCGATCCGGCCGCCGAGGACGGCCTCCGGTAGGGTGATGGCCACGCTCGTGTGGATGTCGCGTCCCTGGCGGCGGAAGACCGGATCGGGGGCGACCCGCACAGTCAGGCGGATGTCGCCCGCCCCCCGGCCCCGCTGCCCGGCCAGGCGCAGGACCTGGCCGTCGGCCACGCCCGGCGGGATGGTCGCGTCGATCGCCGTGCCGTCGCCGAGTTCGAGGCGCCGCTTCGCCCCGTGCACCGACTCGAGGAAGCTGATGGTCACCTCGCCCTCGCGGCCGGCCTGTTGAACCCGGTCCTCGAAATTCCCGAACAAGTCCGAGAAGATGCCGCCCAGGTCGTCGAACTGGGCCGAAGGGCCGCCCGGTCCCTGGGCCCGGCCGCGGCTGGCGCGCGCCTGCTGGAACCGGAAGTTGGCGGTCTCGGCCCCGGTCGCGTCGATCTCGCCGCGGTCGTAGCGGGCCCGCTTGGCGGGATCGCTGAGTATCTCGTGGGCCGCGGTCACGTCCTTGAAGCGGGCCTCGAGCACCTTCTTGCCGGGGTGCAAATCCGGATGCAGCTCCTTGGCGAGCCGGCGGTAGGTGCGTTTGATATCGTCCGCCGACGCGTCGCGCTTCAGCCCAAGCACTTCGTAGAGATTGCGCATGACGGCCAGTCTAGCCGACGCCGCGCCCCTGACGCGACCGGGCCGTCAGGTCAGTTGACGATTTTCCAGGTCCCGTCCGCCTGGCGGCAGGCCGTGCCATAGGCCTCCTGGATCTGGCTGCCCACGGTCACGGTCTGCTGATACTCGCGGCACTGCTCCCCGGCGGCCGAGGTGTACGCCGGTTCGGGCGTCAGCGTTCCGGAATGGCCGCTGTCCGGGTTGTTCCAGGTGTTGGTCTGGCCCGACGGCGAGGTCTCCAGGGCGCGCTGCGCGGTCTGGTCCGCGTAACTCTGGTCGGCCCGGTCCAGCGAGCCGCCGATCTCGTTGCCGAGAAAGGCGCCGAGCAGGGTGCCGCCGGCGACCGCGGCCAGTTGGCCCGAGCCGCTGCCGATGGTCGATCCGAGCAGGCCGCCGACGCCCGCGCCGATCAGGGTCCCCAGGGTCTCCTTGGGGCCGGTGTCGTTCGCGCAGGCGCCGAGCGCGAGGCCAAGGGCGAGGGTCAGTGCGATTCGTCCGGAGGACATGGCGATCTTACCTTTTGTGGGTCCAGGGTGGTCTTCGACGCGGCAATTCTCTATATCAGAGTGTGGCGAAACCAAGGCATCGAGGTTGGGATGTTTCACCCGTCACCCTATGGGGATAGGTCCAGCGTCGGCGCGGACGCGGACGACCGCCGCGCATGACCCTGGCGCCCGCCTCCGAGCCGATCGAGCGCTTCGCGGCCTGGTACAGGGACGCCGCCGACAGCGGCCTGAAGGAGCCGACGGCGGTCGCCCTCGGCACCGCCGATGCGTCCGGCCAGCCGTCGGTGCGCATGGTCCTGCTCAAGGGCTTTGACGCGGCCGGGTTCACCTTCTTCACGAACACCGAGAGTCGCAAGGGTCGCGAGCTCGCGGCGAACCCGAGGGCCGCGCTCTGTTTCTACTGGATGCCGCTGGGGCGGAGCATCCGCGTGGTGGGCAGGGTCGAGCCGGTAAGCGCGGCGGAAGCGGACGCCTACTACGCCACCCGGCACCGGTCGAGCCAGATCGGCGCCTGGGCCTCGAAGCAGTCCCGCCCCCTCGAATCCCGGTTCGAGCTGGAGAAGCGCGTGGCGGAATTCGGCATCAAGCACGCCATCGGGACGGTGCCCAGGCCGCCCTATTGGTCCGGCTTCCGCATCGTCCCCGCGACCATCGAATTCTGGGAGGAACGCCCGTTCCGCCTGCACGACCGGCAGGCCTACGCCCGCGAGGGCGATGGCTGGCGGGTCGACCGCCTCTATCCCTGACGTAGCCATGGGCACCCTCGCCGCCACCGCGCCCGGGTCCCTGCCGGCGGGCCACGCCCGGCTTCTGCGCCTCGCCACTACGGCGTCGGTCACCGTGGCCGTGGTGCTCGTTCTCGGCAAGCTCGCCACCTGGGCGCTGACCGATTCGGTCAGCCTGCTCTCCAGCCTCATCGACTCGCTGATGGATGTGGCCGCGTCCCTGGTCAACTTCCTGGCCGTGCGCCATGCCCTGATGCCGCCCGACCCTGAACACCGCTTCGGCCATGGCAAGGCGGAACCCCTGGCTGGCCTCGCCCAATCGGCGTTCATCGTCGGCTCCGCCGTGTTCCTGCTGATCGAGGCGGTGCATCGCCTGGTGCATCCCGCCCCGGTCGCATACGGGCTCCTCGGCATCGTCGTGATGGGCGGGTCGCTTGTCCTCACCCTCGCCCTGGTGGCGTTCCAGGGTCATGTCGTGCGCGTCACTCGCTCCTCCGCGATCGACGCCGATGCCTTGCACTACCGTTCCGACCTGGCGATGAACGGCACGGTCATCGCCGCCATCTTGCTGTCCGACCAGCTCGGCTGGACCTGGGCGGACCCGGTCTTCGCCCTCGCCATCGCGGTCTTCATCTTCGTCGCCGCCGGCCGCATCGCCCGGCGCTCCCTCGACGTCCTCATGGACCGCGAGCTACCCGAGGCCGATCGGGCGCGGATCCGCGATCTCGTTCTCGCCCACCCCGAAGCCCGCAGCCTGCATGACCTCCGCACCCGGGGGTCCGGCATGGCGCCGTTCATCCAGTTTCACCTGGAGCTCGACCCGGCCCTCACCCTGCTGCGCGCCCATAGGATTTCCGACGAGATCGAGGCCAGCTTGCGGGGAACCTACCGGGGCTCGGAAATCATCATCCACCAGGACCCGGCGGGGTACGAGACGCCCCCCGAGCTCCAGGCGACATGATCGTCGCCCCGACCGCGCTAGTGCTTTGACTCCGACGGATCGTTCACGATCCGTCGGGCCAAACCCCTAGGAAGATTCTCATCCTGTGGTCCGCCCCAGACACGATGATCGGGAATCTAGCGTTTGGGGCGGACCGCTAGGTATGCGACAGTGGGTTCGACGGTGACGGCGGGAGGGCCGACGGCGTGAACGCCGACCAGATCAAGTCCCTGGGCGAGAATTTCAATCATCTGCCCGACAGCCTCTTGGTGTTCGACGGGGAGGATTGCCTAACCCTGTGGAACCCGGCGGCCGATGCGCTGTTCGCTCCGTTGGCGGACCGCATGGCGCCGGGGATTACGTTCCAGGGCTTGCTTAAGGCCCTGGTGGTGGCCGGCATGATCGATCTCGAGGGGGGCGATCCCGAAGCCTGGATCGCCGATCGGCTGCGCCGGCATTTCGGCCCCGACGGTCCCTACGACCAGCGCCTCGCCGATGGCCGTTGGCTGCGCGTCAACGAACGGGACCTGGCGGACGGCGGCACCATCGCGAGCTTCGTGGACATCACCGACATCGCCCATCGCGAGGTGTCCTTGCGCGAGAGCGAGCGGCTGATGCAGCGCCTGGCGACCATCGGCATCGCGCTGTCGGCCGAGAAGAACCTGGACGACCTCCTGGAAATGATCCTGCTCGAGGCCAAGGCCATCGCCAACGCCGACGGAGGCACCATCTACCTCAAGAGCGAGGCGGCGCCCGATCCCCGGCCCGCCGGCGATCTCGATCGCCGTGCCGGCTCCGATCGGCGCCACCGCGAGCGCCGCCGCCAGGATCAGCCCCCCCCGGCTGGGCTCGCCGAACGGCGTGGCGGCCGCGGCCGGCGCACCCGGGGCGACCGGCGCCGTCCCCGCCAGCGGCTCGACTTCGCCATCGTCCGCAACGATACCCTGAACGTGGCGCTGGGCGGCACCACGGGGCGGGGCGGGCCGTTCCCGCCGATCCCCCTGTTCGATCCGGCTTCGGGCGCCCCCAACTTCACCAACGTCGCCACCTACACGGCGATCACCGGAAACTCGGTCAACATTCCCGATGCCTACGATGCCGAAGGGTTCGACTTCTCCGGCACCCGCCGCTTCGACGAAATGAACGGCTACCGCTCGACCTCCTTCCTCACTATTCCGATGAAGAGCAAGGGCGACGACGTGATCGGCGTGTTGCAGCTCATCAACGCCCGGGATCGCGCCACCGCCGTCGTCCAACCCTTCGAGACGCGCCAGCAGCGGATGGTGGAATCCCTCGCCTCCCAGGCGGCGGTCGCGCTCGACAACAAGCTGTTGCTGGACGCCCAGAGGAAGCTGTTCGAAGCCCTGATCAAGCTGATCGCCACGGCGATCGACCAGAAATCGCCCTATACCGGCGGCCATTGCGCCCGCGTGCCCGCCCTGACCGAAATGCTGGCCCAGGCCGCCATCCGCGCGACCGAGGGCCCGTTCAAGACCTTCGACCTGACCGAGGACGAGCAATTCGAGCTGCACGTCGCCGGCTGGCTCCATGACTGCGGCAAGATCACGACGCCCGAATACGTGGTCGACAAATCGACCAAGCTGGAAACGATCTACGACCGCATCCACACGGTCGACGCCCGTTTCGAGGTGCTGAAGCGCGACGCCGAGATCGCGGCCCTCCGCCACGTCGTGGCCGGCGGCGATCGCGCCGCGCTGGAGGCGGAACTGGAGGCGACCCTCGCCGCGCTCGACGACGATCGCCGGTTCCTGCGCGATGCCAATATCGGCGGCGAGTTCCTGGACCCGGCCAAGGTCGAACGCATCGCCCGGATCGCCCGGCGGCGCTGGCGCGGACCGGACGGCATCGAGCGCGACCTGCTGAGCGAGGAGGAGGTCTACAACCTGTCGATCAGCCGGGGCACCCTGACGACCGAGGAACGCCAGGTGATGAACGGCCACATGGCGGTCACCATCCAGATGCTGGCCCAGCTCCCGTTCCCCAAGGGGTTGAAGCGGGTCGGCGAGTACGCCGGCGGTCACCACGAGAAGATGAACGGCACCGGTTTCCCGCGGGGTCTCAGGCGCGAACAGATGTCGATCCCCGCCCGGATGATGGCGATCGCCGACATCTTCGAGGCGCTCACCGCCGGCGACCGCCCCTACAAGAAGGCGAAGACGCTCAGCGAATCCATGGCGATCATGGCGCAGATGCGCGACGCCGATCATATCGACCCGGATCTGTTCGAGCTGTTCGTGACCGCCGACGTCTATCTTGACTATGCACGACGGTTCCTGAAACCCGAACAGGTCGATCCGGTCGATCTCGGCAAGATCCTGCCGCGCCGTGGCTGATTCCGAGGCCCGCACGGTCCTTCTGACCGGCGCGAGCCGCGGCATCGGCCACGCCACGGTGCAACGATTCGTGGCCGAAGGCTGGCGGATCATCAGTTGCTCGCGCGATGACGTGCCGGCGGAATGCCGGGTGCCGGGTTCGCGTCACGTCCACATCGCCGCCGATCTCGCCGACCCCCTGGGCGTCGCGGCGTTGATCGAGCGCGGCAACGCGGTGTTGGCGGGCGCCGCCCTCCACGCCCTCGTCAACAACGCCGGGGTCTCGCCGAAGGCCGAACACCGGGAACGCCTGGGCTGCCTCAACGGCGATCTCGCCCACTGGCGCCAGGTGTTCGAACTCAACTTCTTCACGCCCCTCGCGCTTGCGCGGGGCTTCGCCGCGGCCCTGCACAGGGGCAGCGGCGTGGTGGTGAACGTCACCTCGATCGCCGGCCATCTCGTCCACCCGTTCGCCGGCAGCGCCTATGCCACGTCGAAGGCCGCGCTCTCTGCCCTCACCCGGGAGATGGCGGCGGAATTTGCCCACCTGGGGGTGCGCGTCAATGCCGTGGCGCCCGGCGAGATCGAAACCGCCATGCTGTCGCCCGAGACCGAGATCCTGGTGCCGCGCATCCCGCTCGCCCGCCTCGGCCAGCCCGAGGAGGTAGCCGGCACGATCTACTATCTATGTTCGGACGACGCCCGCTACGTCACCGGCACCGAAATCATGATCACCGGCGGCCAGCATTTGTTTTGATCCCCTGGCCGCTTCGGGGAAGTCCACCCCGACCGGGAGGTTTCATATCCGCCAAGCCCCGCTTCATCGCCGACCAAGCACGGCCGCCTCCTGCCGGCGGTCGTCGATGTTGCTCCGATCGTACCATTGGTAGGGGGCGGTACGGGCGGGTCTCGGACCCGCCCGTACCGCCCCTACGCCGACGGCACCGCGCCCGCCCCTCGCCCCTTGTGGGAGAGGGAACATAAACAAAAGTCTCGGCCTCAACCGGACAGCCGTGGACTTGATCGGGGAATCCAATGGAACAGGTGCGGGTCAAGCCGGGTGATCGACACTTTTTCACTCTTGCCGTCTAAACCGATAACCTCCTCCGCCGCCCTCCAATCGTTCACGGAAGAGCCGTCGTGGATGTATATTGGCGCCATTATGGAGCCGATGTGGAACCGAGTATGCCCGTGACCTTGTCGATCAAGAGCGCGCCTGATGATGTTGTTCGTCGGCTCAAGGCCCGCGCCGCGAAAAACCACCGATCGCTGCAAGGCGAATTGATGGTGATCCTGGAACGCGCCGCGGACGAGCAGCCCGTGCTCTCGCCACGCGAGGTTCTCGAGGAAATCAGACGGATGGGCCTTCGCACTACCCGCGAATCCACAGCCATGATCCGCAAGGATCGAGATGCCCGCTAAGGTCGTCGATGCGTCCGCATTGGCGAATACCTGTGCGAAGAAGGTCCGCAGGCATCCCGATGACCGCGCGACCCTGATCCGTGCCCTCGGCTGCTGGACACGCTTGAACGTGGCGATTCTCCCCGTGGATATCGCGGCAGTCGTCGAACTTGCGAGTGATACGAAATTGACCGCCTACGACGCCAGCTATCCCTGGCTCGCCGAAAGGTTTTCGTATGAACTGATCACTCTCGACCGCCGCCTGTCCGCCGCCTACCGCGTCTCGCCGGGCACGCCGTAGGAAGGAGCGGCAGCGGGGTTGATGGCGCGGGTCAGGTACTCGGGCATCTGCGGCTGGTACATGCCCCAGATGCGGCGCAGCTCGGCCACCGGCGCGTCGTGCCAATCGACCCGCAGATCGCAGATCGGCCAGGGGTAGCGATCGACCACGTAGAGCCCGGCCGAGCGCACCGGCCCCATCTCGCCACCGGCGTTGAGCCCGCCCTCCAGGCCCTGCAGCAGACGCTCGGCCAGGTGTTCGGCGGGCTCGCGCAGGAAGCCCGCCACCATCGCCTCGGGCACCGCCTTGGACGTCAAGAGGTTGCCGGCGGCGGCGCAGGACTCGCCGACGGCCACGTTGTTGGTGCCCAGCGTCCGCGCGCCGCTGTGGTGGGCGACGCCGCCCCAGGCATCCACCACGACCACCTGGCGGTACTCGGGGTACGGCCCGGCGGCCAGCGCCTGGTCGAGGGCGGCCTTCGCCCCGAACCCGCGCGCCATCAGGTCGAGTCCGAGCGAGCCGATGCGCGGGTCGGTGATGTTCTGCGTCGCGATCGCGCCCACCTGCGCCCGCGCCCAGACGCAGCGCGACGCCACGCAGATGCTGGACGTGGTGATCGCGATCCCGAACATGCCGGTCCGCGGGCAGCGGGCGGTGATCGAGAACGTCATGGGATCAGCCCTCGCCCTCGGGGATCACCGCCTGGACGTCGATCTCCATCACCCATTCCGGGCGGGCGAGCCCGTTGATGATCAGGCCGGTGGAGCAGGGGAACACGCCCTTCAGCCACGTGCCGATGGCTTGGTAGACCGGCTCCCGGTAGGCCCGGTCGGTGATGTAGACCGTGATCTTGCAGATGTGGTCGAGCTTCGAGCCCGCCTCCTCCAGGAGCTGCTTCACGTTGCGCATGGCCTGGTCCGCCTGGGCACCCGGATCGCCGACGCCGACGGTCCGGCCGTCCAGCGTCTGCCCCACCTGGCCGCGCAGGAAGATGTGGTTGCCCGCCCGCACCACCATGCACAGGTCGTTGTCCAGCTTCTGCTCGGGATAGGTCTCCCGGGTGTTGAACTTGCGCAGCCTCGTATGGGCCATGGTCGCCTCCGTTGCCTACTTCTGTTCTAGCACGCGGTCGCTGAGCCCCGCCGCCTTCTTGACGAAATTCAGCGCCGGCTGGAAGTCGAAGTTCATGTAGACCGCGTTCAGATGGGCAAACGGCGGCGATTGGGCGAACAGCTCGAACGTCACCTTGTGGCCGGCATTGTCGGAGTTGATCAGGTCGCGGGCGAAGGCCAGCAGCCGGCGCCGGTCCTCGGCCGCCCAGAACTCGTTCACGTGGTAGTACTTGTCGAGCCACGCCTTGATCTCCGGATCGGCGAACGTGGCCGAATCCGGGGTCACGCAGATCTGTCCGCCGCACAGTTCGCGCGCCAGGTGCACCATCGCCGGCAGTTTGGTGCAGGCATGCACGCGGCCCGTGTACAGCAGCGACTGGTTCGGCATCAGCAGGCCGTTGGGGCTCTTCTGCCCGGTGGCGATCGCGGCCGTCAGGTGGGCGTTGATGCCCTCGCGATAGCAGGCGAGCTCGGCCAGCTTCTCGCGCACCGCCTGCTGCTTGTCGAGCCCGGTCTGGCGGCAATTGAACAACGCCACGCCGATCAGCATGTCGGCGATGTAGAGGATACGGAGCACGAACGGGAACGCGCTGTAGCGGTGCAGGGTCCCGCGGATGAACGAGGCCGCCCGGGTGTGACGGTAGAACAGCACGTTCTCCCACGGCACCAGAACGTCGTCGAACACCAGCAGCGTGTCGACTTCGTCGAAGCGGTTGGCGATCGGGTAATCGGCGATCGGCGCGCGGCCGGCGAACCCGGTGCGGCAGATGTGCTTTAACCCGCTCGCGTTCATCGGACAGATGAAGCCGAGCGCGTAGTCCGACAACTTTTCGTCGCCCCAGTTGGCGATGGTCGGCTTGACGAAGGCCTGGTGGGCGTAGGCCGCCGCCGTCTCGTACTTGGCGCCCCGCACGACGATGCCGGCGTCGGTCTCCTTCACCACGTGCAGCAGCATGTCCGGATCCTGGTCCTGGGGTCGCTTGGAGCGATCTCCCTTCGGATCCGTGTTGGCCGAGACATGGAAGATGTCGTTCTTCAGGACCCGCTGGATGTGGCCCTCGATGTTCTTCGACCACGCCGGGTCGACCTCGTTCAGCACGTCCTTGCCGTCCCACAGGGACCACATCTCGCCGACGGTCTCGTCGCCGACGCGGATCACCACCCCGCCCAGCTCGCGCAGGACCGTGTCGACCCAGCGCCGCTTGGCGTTCCAGTCGTCCTGGGTGAAGGGCAGCTTGTAGGAGACCGGAAACGACTCGGCGCCCTCGCGATACGCCATCGCCTCGCGGAACGGGGCCTCGTGCGCCATGTCGTAGATGCGGGCGCGGGCATCGACGATCGGCTTGAACGCCGGGTGGGTGGTGACGTCCTTCACCCGCTCGCCGTTCATCCACACGTTGCGATCGTCCCGGATCGAATCGCGGTAGGCCTGTCCGGTCATCAACATGGCGACGCTCCCCTCGGTATCCCGTGCGACGATTTCTTAGACACATTCGCAAGAATGAAAAATACTATTTCGTTCTGAATTGAAGTGAATTTTCCTATCTAGCGTCGCCGAGAGAATATTTCGGCCGTGCACGGCCCTCATCGGACCCGAACAACGAATTTCCGGCCGTGCTCGGGCCGATCAATTTGGCGACTGCCGCTGGTCCGGGCATGCTAGGATCGCGTAATTGAAAGAGGGCGACCATCACCCCTCGCGAACCGCCAAGGGAGGCTCACGAACCATGCTCACGAGAAGGCTATCCGTCGCGGCGCTCGGGCTCGCGGCCGCGCTCGCCGGCGCCAACGCCGCGCGGGCCGAGGTCCCGGAATCGACCGACGTCATCAAGCTCGCCGTCCTCGAATGGACCGGCCAGCACATCACCGTCTTCATTGCCGGCGAAATCCTCACCCGCATGGGCTATGCGGTGGAGTACGTGACCGCCGGGTCCTATCCGTCGGCGACCGCCACGGCGGACGGCGACCTGACCGCTTCGCTCGAGCTGTGGGACAACAATCTCGGCGACTTCTGGCCGAAGCTCGAGGCCGAAGGCAAGGTCGAGAAGCTCACCGATCTCGGTCTCGACGGCCGCGAGGGGTTCCTCTACCCGAAGTTCGTCGAGGAGATGTGCCCGGGCATGCCCGCCTGGGATGCCTTCGTCGGCTGCGCCGAGCTGTTCGCCACGGCGGAGACGACCCCGGCGGGCCGCTTCGTCGAGTATCCGGCCGATTGGGGCACCCGGGCGACCACCCTGTTCACCGAGGAGGGCCTGAACTTCGAGGCCATCCCGGCGGGCAGCGAAGGGTCGCTCGTGGCCGAGCTGAAGAGCGCGGTCGAGAAGAAGCAGCCGCTGGTCATGATGTTCTGGGCGCCGCACTGGGTGCTCGCGAACTTCGACACCGGCTGGGTCGAGATCCCCGACGATCTGCGCATCAAATACAGCATCCAGAAGCCGCACATGTGGACCTACGTGTGGCCCGAGATGAAGAACAAGTGGCCGGCGGCCTACAACTTCCTCAAGGCCTATCGCGTCGATACCGGCGAGCAGCAGATCATGATGGGCCTGGTCGATAACGATGACCAGGACGCCCAGGAAGTCGCCAAGAAGTGGGTCGACGAGCACGAGGACGTGTGGAAGCCCTGGGTCGATCAGGCAATGATGTAGTGCGAGCGTGCGATGGGGCCGGGCAACCGGCCCCATCGCGCATTTGGGGAGCGCCATGACCGTAGCGAATGTCGATGTCGGCCGCCGCGCGGACCGCGTGGCGCGCGATCCCGCGATGGTGCTTTGGGCGGCGATCGGGGTCGTGGTGGTCGCCGCGTTCGGACTCAGAAGTTCGCTTCCCTGGCTCGACGATCTGCCGAAGGACCTGATCCTGCCGCTGAACGATTGGTTCAACGCCGGCATGGACTGGTTCGTCGCCACTTTCAAGGTGGTCTTCCGGGCCGTGAGCTGGACCGTCGAATGGCCCATGGTCTGGCTTCAGGCCGTGCTGGCCTGGCTGCCCTGGCCGGCGACGATGATGGGCTTCGTGGCGCTGGGGCTGGTCGCGGGCGGGGTCCGGCTGGCGATCTTCACCCTGTTCGCGATGCTTTACATGCTGGTCACCGGCTATTGGGATCCGAGCATGAATACCCTCGCCATGGTGGGGGTTTCGGTGCCCCTGTCGGCGGGCATCGGATTGACCCTCGGGATCATCGCGTTCAAGAGCCGGCGGGCGGAGCGCATCGTGCAGCCCACGTTGGACCTGATGCAGACGGTGCCGACGTTCGCCTACCTGATACCGATTCTCCTGCTGTTCGGGTTCGGCCCCGTGGTCGGCCTGATCGCCGGCGCGATCTACGCCGCGCCGCCGATGGTCCGGAACGTGATCCTCGGCCTGCAGCGCGTGCCGAGCGACATCGTCGAATCGGGGCGCATGGCCGGGTGCACCAAACGCCAGCTTCTGTGGTGGGTGCAGGTGCCCGCCGCCATGCCGACGATCCTGATCGGCCTCAATCAGACGATCCTTGCGGCCCTCAGCATGGTGATCATCGCCTCGGTGATCGGCAGCTTCGCCGACGTCGGCTGGGCGCTCCTCAACACCATGCGCAAGGCCGAGTTCGGGCAGAGCCTGCTCGCCGGGCTGGTGATCGTGCTGATCGCCATGGTGTTCGACCGCATGAGCCGCGGCTTCGCCGAGCGTCAGGGGATCAGCCGCGTTCAGGGCGGCGGGTTCCTTGCGCGGCACCGGACGTGGCTGGTGACCTTGGGCGGGATGGTGGTGGCGGTTCTGCTCGCCCAGGCGATCGCGCCCCTGCACGACTATCCGAAGGGCTGGGTCATCGGCGTGGCCCAGCCGCTCAACGACATGGTCTCGTTCATCAACACCACCTTCCCCGACTCGATCGATTGGGTGAAGGAGCGCATCCTGTTCTATTTCCTTCTCCCCTTGCGCAGCGGCTTCGCCCTGGTCGTGAAACCCCAGACCTGGGGATTCGATCTCACGCCGATGATCTCGGCGATCTACGTCGTCGTCACCGGGGCGGCGGTGCTCCTGGCGGCCCGTGCCTGGTCGTGGCGCGCCGGCGTCGGGGTCGCGATCTTCGTCGGGCTCTACTACTTCGGAATGGTCAACGTGCCGTGGCTTGCCTTCGCGGCCGTCGTGCTGGCGCTCGCCTGGCAGATCGCCGGCTGGCGGGTGGCGGCCTTTGCGGCCTTCGCCATGGGGTTCATGCTCCTGACCGGCGTGTGGACCCAGGTGATGATGTCGGTCTACCTGTGCGGCGCCGCGGTGCTGATTGCCAGCCTGATCGGCTGCTCGATCGGCATCTGGTCCGCGCGCAACGACCGTGTCTCGCGGGTGGTGAGCCCGATCGTCGACACGCTGCAGACGATGCCGACCTTCGTCTACCTGATCCCCGTCATCATGTTCTTCCAGGTCGGTGACCTGCCGGCGCTCCTCGCCATCATCTCCTATGCGATCACCCCGGCGATCCGCTACACCGAGCACGGCATCCGCAGCGTACGCCCCGAGGTGGTGGAGGCCGCCCAATGCATGGGCTGCTCGAAGCGGCAGCTGCTGTGGCAGGTGCAACTGCCGTTGGCGTTGCCCGAGATCATGCTGGGGATCAACCAGACGATCATGTTCGGCCTCGCCATGCTGGTGGTCTCCGCCCTGGTCGGGACCAAGGAGTTGGGCCAGCTCGTCTACCGTGCGCTCACCTCGGCCGACCCCGGCAAGGGGGCCATCGCCGGGTTGAGCATGGCCTTCATCGCGATCATCGCCGACCGTATCGTCCAGGCCTGGAGCGCGAAGAAGAAGGCCGCACTGGGGCTCTAAGGAATTCCGCCGGACGGACCCTGGATTCGCCTGCGGCGGGACCTCTCGGGTCCGCCAGAGAAACCGATATGGCCAAATGGCGTCGCGCTGGCGCCGTTCGAACCGCGGCGCGCCGCAGACGTCCACGCCCTCCTGTGCCATGCCTATGCCGGAAGCGCGCGGGACGTCGCCGCGTTCGACCGCTGGTGGCCGGCGCTTCACGGTGATGGCGAATACGACCCGGCCCTGGTGTTCCTGGCCGAGGGTACCGGCCACCGGCTCCAGGGCTTCGCCCATTGCTGGACCAGCGCCTTCGTCAAGGACCTCGCCGTGGCGCCGGCCGCGCGCCGCCTCGCATCGGCCGCGCCCTGATGCTGCACGGGTTCGCCGTGTTCCAAGGTCGGGGCGCGAGCGTGCTCGACCTCAAGGTCGATCGCGACAACCCGGCCTTGCGCTTCTACGACTCGCTCGGGATGCGGCCGGTCGAGGGGTGATCAGGCGGGGAAGGCCACCTGTTCGTGCTCGTAGAAATGGGCCGCGGCGGCCAGCAGCGCGATCGATATGGTCAGCGTGGACAGGACCGCGACGGCCGCGTGCAACGGGTCCACGGGATCGCCGCGCATGAGCGCGCCGAATAGGACGGTCTGGCCGAGCGTCGGAATCGCCATCATCCACAGCTTTCCCGTCACCGGCGCGAACACCATGATCATGCCCGGCAGTGACGGCACCAGCGGCAGGAGCCCAAGATAGGTCTGGGTCTCCTTGAAGCTGCGGGTGATGGTCGCGACGATTACCTGCAGCGCCACCGCGAAGGCCATGATCGGCAGGGCGAGCACGAAGATCATCACGAACGTGCCCACGCCCGGGTTCACCTTGATGCCGACGTCCGCCAGCACGACCATGTGGAACATCAACTTGTAGGCGAACAGTGCCGCGGCCACGGCCACGGCGGTGAACACCAGCGACGCGCCGAACTTGCCCAGCATGAGCTGCCAGCGCGGCACCGGGTTGATCAGCAGGGGCTCGAGCGAGCCGCGCTCGCGCTCCCCGGCGGTGGTGTCGATCGCCAGGTACACCCCGCCGATGAACACCGTGAAGATCAGGAATGGCGGCAGCATGTTGAGGAAGATGCTGGCGATGGCGCGCCCGCCGGCGACGCTTACGGTCTCCACCTTGATCACCTCGGCGATCTCGGGATCGAGCCGCAGCCGGGCGAAGCGCTCCTTGCTGAGGATGCGATTGTATTGCTGCACCAAGTCGAGGGTGCGGCCGATGGCGACGATCGAGCCGAGGCGGGAAGGATCCACGATCATCTTGACCCGAGCCGTGCGGTCGCCCGCGACCAGCGTCTCGTAGTCCGGGGGAACGACGAGGACGAGCGGAATCTTGCCGGTACGCACCAGCAACTCCGGATCTTCCGTGGGTTCCTCGATCGTCACGCCGTTGCTTTTCAGATGCTCGACGAGCGCCGGTGCGTGTTCCGCCCCTTCCATCCACAGGCGCTTCTCGCGGGCCGAGGGCTGGACCACCATGTTGCCGACGAACATGATGAGGGCGCCCAGCAGCAGCGGACCGATCAGCGGGTAGACCAGTCCCAGCAGCACGGTCCGCTTGTCGCGGATGTTGTCGAGCACCTCCTTGCGGAAGACGGTCAGCGCGCCGTCAAGCATGGACCGCCTCCTTCTCGCTCGCGGGATCGCGCTGGCGGCCACCCTGGAAACTGACGAACACGTCTTCCAGGTCCGTCTTGCCGGTTTGGCGCCGCAGCTCGTCGGCCGTTCCCTCGGCGACGATGCGGCCGTGGCCCATCACGACGATCCGATCACACAGCGCCTGCACTTCGCCCATGATGTGGCTGGACAGAAGCACGCAGCGGCCCTCGTCGCGGATGCGACGGATAAGGGCGCGCATCGCGCGGCTGGAGGCGACGTCGAGCCCGTTGGTCGGTTCGTCGAACAGCACGTTGTGGGGCTTGTGAACCAGGCAACGGGCGAGCGCGACCTTCATGGTCTGGCCCTTCGAGAAGCCCTTCGTGCGGCGGTCGGCGAACTCCTCCATGCCCAATTCGGCGATCAGGTCGACGATGCGGGATTCCAGATCGGCCCCACCCAGGCCGTGCAGGCGGCCGAAATAGCGCACGTGCTCCCGCGCCGTGAGGCGCGAATAGAGCCCCCGGCTGTCGGGCAGGACCCCGATCCGCCGCTGCACCGCCCGGCGGTCGGCGATCGAGTCGAGGCCGTCGATCGTCGCGCTGCCGGCATCGGGCTGGAGGATCGTGTACAGGATGCGGAGCGTCGTCGTCTTGCCGGCGCCGTTGGGGCCGATCAGACCCGTGACCTCGCCGTCGCGCGCGACGAAGCTAACGTCCTCGACCGCCTGAATGTTGCGAAACGCCTTGCGCAGGTTCCTTACTTCGATCATGCCCAGACCATCGGCGGCTGCGGACCAGAGACCGGACGTTACCCGTGGTCTCTTATTGGATTGGTTAACGCCACGAAACCGAAGGTTTGCCATGGGGTGGACGAAGCGGCAAGCTCCCTCGACCGAAGGATGGAGATGACGTCATGACGGGCGACGACGCGCGACGGGTGGTGCGCACGGACGGCGACTTCCTGCCGTTCACCCGGTACGGCGCCGTGATCCCCGGAATGACATGGTTGCCGCTGAGCCACGACCAGAGAACGGGGCAGGGAAGCTTCCTGCTGCGGATGGCGCCGGGCGCCCGGTCCCGTCCGCACGAGCATACCGACGTCGAGGAGTTCGTCGTGCTGGAGGGCGAGCTCGTGGACAACGACGGCCGGGTGATGATGGCGGGAGATTTCGTGAGCAACGCGGCCGGAACCCGGCACTTCTCCACCGCGCCGAAGGGCTGTCTGCTCGCGGTATTCATGCGCGCCCACAACCGCCCCCTGGACGGCGACGAGATCGCGCGGCTGCCCGGCCCCACCTAGGCTTGCAGGCGCAGGCCGGCGTCCTTTGCCCACTGCATGTAAAGCGCCCGGGCCTTGCGATAGACCGGGCCCGGTTGCATCGCCCGATCTTCGATCCGGGTCACCGGCGAGACCTTCATGTAGTTCCCGGTCGAGAAGATCTCGTCCGCTTCGCGCACCTCGTCGTAGGTGATGGCGCGCTCCGCCACCGGCAGCCCGGCATCGCCGAGCAGGCCGAGGACCCGGCGGCGGGTGATGCCGGCAAGGAAGGTACCGTTGGCGGCCGGGGTCGCGACGGCCCCGTCCTTCACGATGAACAGGTTGGACCCGGCGAACTCGGCGACGTTGCCGTCGAGATCGAGCATCACCGGGTTCGTGAAACCGCGATCCTCCGCCTCCTTGAAGGCGAGGCCGGTGTTCGGATAGAGGCAGGCCGCCTTGGCCACGGTGGGCGCCGTCCTCGGATCGGGGCGGCGGAAGGGCGACAGGCAGGTGGCGAAGCCCTGGGGCTCGGGCATCGGCATCGCGTCGAGCACGAGGAGGAACTTCGTGCTGGCGGGCTCGGGGTACATGAACCCGCCGGTCGCCCAGAACGTCGGGCGGACGTAGATCGCCGTTTCGCGGGGAAAGCGGCGGGACCCTTCGAGCGCCAGGGCCAGAATCTCGTCGGCCGCGAGGTTGGGGCGAAGGCCCATGGTCTCGGCCGAGCGGATCGCCCGGGCCATGTGCAGATCGAGGTCGGGGGCCAGGCCATCGAACACGCGCCCGCCGTCGAACACCATGGTCGCCAGCCAGAACGACTGGTCGAGCGGACCCATGACGGCGGGATTGCCCTCGACCCAGCGCCCCTCGGTGAACACCAGCGATTGCACGATCGGCACTCCCACGGATGACGCAACAGTATGGCCCATCGGCGGCCGAGTTCCCAACCGAACCGTGAACTCGGGGCCGGGTTCGGCTATGGTTGGGCATGATCGACGTCTTCCCGATCCTGCGCCGGTTGCTGCACGCCCTGCCGGCCGAGACGGCGCATCGGGTGACGGTGCGGGCCCTGGCCATGGGGATCGCGCCGTTCGCGCGGGCGACCTCGCGGCCTTCGCTCGCCACCTCGGTCCGCGGCCTGGCTTTTCCCAATCCCATCGGGCTGGCCGCCGGGTTCGACAAGAACGCCGAGGCGTTCGCGGCTTCGACGGCGCTGGGCTTCGGGTTCGTCGAGGTCGGCACCGTGACGCCGCGCCCACAATTGGGCAACCCCCGGCCCCGGCTGTTCCGCCTGCCCGAGGATGGCGCCGTCATCAACCGCATGGGCTTCAACAACGACGGGCTCGACGCGGTTGCCACGCGCCTCGCCCGGCGGTCCGTGCCGGGCATCGTCGGCGCCAACCTCGGCCGCAACAAGGACAGCGCCGACGCGATCGCCGACTACGTGGCGGGGTTCGACCGGCTGTACGGGCTGGCGGACTACCTGACGATCAACGTCTCCTCGCCCAACACGCCGGGATTGCGGGACTTGCAAGCCCGGGAACGGTTGGCGCCCCTCTTGGGCGCGCTGGCCGGGGCGCGCGCGAAACGGCGGGAGGGCCACCGGCCGATCCTCCTGAAGATCGCCCCCGATCTGCTGGGGGACGAAGCCTGCGCGATCGCCGAGCTCGCCCTCGATCACGGGATCGACGGCCTGATCATCGGCAACACCACCACCGCCCGGCCCGTGACGCTCCGGGGCCGCCATCGCGGCGAGGCCGGGGGACTGAGCGGCCGACCCCTGTTCGAACCATCGACCCGGCTCCTGGCGGCGGTCTATCGCGGCCTGGCGGGGCGATTGCCCCTGATCGGCGTCGGCGGGATCGGCGACGCCGAGGATGCGTACGAGAAGATCCGGGCGGGGGCGAGCCTGGTGCAGCTCTACACGGCGCTCGTCTACCAGGGGCCGGGCCTGCTCGCTCGCATCCTCGATGGGCTGGCGGCGCGGCTCGCGGCCGACGGGCTCACGACCATCGGCCAGGCTGTGGGCCGCGACGCGGCCCGTTTCGGGGCAGAAAATCCTAAAGAAGGTCGGTGAGGAGGCCTTCGGCGAGCTAGAAGAGGGGCACGGTGGCGATCGCAAGCCACAGGACCTGTAAACCCAGGCCTACAGCCGAGATTGAGGCCATGGCCATGGCCCTGGTTGGATTTTTGCGATAGGCTCAATGCCTTGGCGTACACGGAACGTCTCCCCGAGGGTGGTCCCCTGCCCGTTAACCAGAAAGATCCTTGCCAACTCCCCCTGGGATGGGATGTCAACCGCCGCTTAACCCTATTGCAAGACCTGCCGGGGCAAGCTGGGTCAAAGCCGCTGGAACGGGCGACCATGTCGCTGTTGACCCACGTTTTCGTGGCCTTGTCCTACCTGTCGCTGGCCGTTGGGCTCGGCTTGGGTCTGCCCCAGGCGGCGCCCGACGTGGTGCCGACCGTCGCCGTGGCGCTGGGCGCCCTGTCGGGCCTCTTCGTCCATCACATCTGCATCCGTTCCGGCCACGATCAGACGCTGCGCGAGGATCTGGCCCTGATGCGGCGATCTCAGGGGGCCTTGCAGGACGAACTCAACACCTCAGCCGCGCACTTGCTCCGGATCGAGGAGGAGCTTGTCTAGGTCAAGGGGCAAGCCTCCGCCGGCCCCGAGGTCGTGGCCGAGATGAAGGTGTTGCAGACCATGCTGCACCAGCTGTTCGCCAATGCCGATGTCAAGGGCATCGCCGCCACGGCCGGGACCGCCCAGGGAAAGGTGGGTGCCGCCGCCGGCGATCAGTCCGCCTGGACCCCGCCGCCGCGCTGGGTGCCGAACGCCGGAACCGACGTTCTGGCCACTATCAAGGAAGCCATCGCGGTCAACCGGATGGACGTGTATCTCCAGCCCGTGGTCCGGCTGCCCCAGCGCAAGACGATGTACTACGAGGCGTTGACGCGGCTGCGCGCCGCCGACGGTTCGCTGATCGAGCCGGGGGTCTACCTTCAGCCGGCGGAGGAGCAGGGGCTGATCGGCGCCATCGACAACGCCTTGCTGTTTCGCTGCGTGCAGCTTCTGCGCATGATCGAGCGGAAACGGCCGGAACTCAGCATCTTCTGCAACGTCTCCGGGACCACCGTGAGCGACACCGCGTTCTTCTCGCAGTTCGTCGAGTTCCTGGAACAGAACGCTCAGCTCGCCGGCCGGTTGATCCTCGAGTTCCCGTGCGACGGGTTCCTCGCCCAATCCCAGGAGCAGGCGGCCAACCTGGCGCGGCTGAACGAACTCGGCTACCGCTTCTCCGTGGACCGCGCACTACGGCAAATGGGAATTCACCGCGCAGGCGGACAGCGACGCCGTGAAGGTCCGGGCAATCTCGAAGTCGGATCAATTCGACCGCTCCGTCACCTTCGAGAAACGTGGCGGCGACTCCATCTACGAGAAGATCGTCGGTAGCAACATCACGATTGTCCTCACCGGCGCCTTCCCCCGGCTGCACGCCGACGTCGAGAAGGGCGGCGGCTGGATGCAGAAATCCGACACGTTCATGATCGAGTTCACCGAGGTCGAATAAGCGCGGTGTGCTAGTTTCCCGGCCATGAACGACATTGCCCGGCGACGACCGCGCGTCCGCATCATCGAAGGCATCGCCGCGATCGCCGATCGGTTCGACGCGTTCCTGCTCGACCAGTGGGGTGTGATCCACGACGGAGCCAAGCCCTATCCGGGTGTCGTCGCTTGTCTCGAGCGCTTGGCCAGCGCCGGCAAGCGCGTGGTCATGCTGTCGAACGCGCCGCGCCGGGCGGCACTCAGTCGGCAGCGGCTGGCGACGTTCGGAATCCCGGCGGACCTGGTGACGGCGATCGTCACGTCGGGCGAGGCGACCCACCAGGCGATCGCCGCGCGCGACCGGCCCAACACGGCGGCACTCGGGCGGCACTACCTGCACCTCGGCCGCAACGATCATTCCGACGATGTGCTGGTCGGGCTCTATCATGTCCGGGTCGATGTGGTCGCGGCGGCCGATTTCCTGCTGGCGACCAATCTGGTGCATGAAACCGACGGTCTCGCGCCCTACGAAGCGACGCTCGGCGCGGCGGTCGGGCGCCGGCTGCCGTTGGTGTGCGCCAATCCCGACGTTGCCGTGGTGCATAACGGCCGGCGCGAGCTGTGCGCCGGCGCCCTGGCCGCGCGCTACGAGGCGTTGGGTGGCCCGGTGCTGCGCTTCGGCAAGCCGTACCCCGAGGTCTACCGCATGGCGTTCGTCGAGCTGGGACCGATTCCGCCGGCCCGGGTGCTGGCGGTCGGCGACGGCCTGGCGACCGACATCGCCGGCGGTATCGCGCAAGGGTTGCCGACGCTGCTGGTCACCGGCGGCCTGCTCGCCGCCGAATGGGGCGTCGCGGCCGATGTCGCGCCGCATCCGGAACGCCTGGCTGAGGTTTGCGCCGACGCCGGATCCGTGCCGGACTTCGCGATCGCGACCTTCGTGTGGTGACGATGGCGCACGCACCCAAATACGCCCCCTGGGTCAGCCTGTTGGCCGAGGATCGCGCGCACTTCCGCCGCGCATCCGCCCCCGCCTACTGGCGGCTCGCCCCCCACTACATCGGCCAGTTCAGCGAAGCATCCTGCAGCCTCGCCGCGGCGACCATGGTGCTGAACGGCTTGCGCGGCGGCCTGGCGGCGAAGCGATTGCTTACTCAGGCGGACATCCTGGCGGCCGTGGGCGACGAGATATGGCGGGCGAACGTCCAGGACGGCGGCCGCGGCGCCACGGGGCGCGAGCTCGCCGGATACCTGTGGGCGGGGCTCGCGGCGCTCGGCTTGGATGGGGCCGGCGTGGCGGCCTGTCCGGTGACGACACCCGGCGCGGCGGCGGGTTCGGCGCTGCGGGCGGCGCTCGCCGAGGTCGAAGCCGGCCGGCTCCTGCTCATCGCCCACGTCCACATGGCGACCATGATCGGCGACGGCGAGTACGGCCACTTCTCCCCGGTGGGCGCCTATGACGCCGAAGCTGACCGCGCCCTGATCCTCGACGTCTACCGGGTGACCTACGAGCCGTACTGGGTGCCCTTCGAGCGTCTGCTGGCCGCCATGGCGATCCGCGACCGCGCCAAGGGGGAGCCGCGCGGCTACCTGACGATCACGGTGCCGGCGGGGTCGTAGGCTCAGGCCTGCTTGCGCCGAATGGCGATGCCTTGGCCGGATTCGGGCGGGCGGGGGAGGGCCGCGTGCTCGGCCATGACCGCGGCGAGGCGGGTTCGCATGGCGAGCGGGAAGGGGGTCGGTTTCCGGGTTTCCCGGTCGATGTGGATCTCGACGATTTCGGCCATGGCGGCGACGTAGTCGTTGCGGGCCTGGCGCAGCGTGTGAAACGTGATCAGCTTGTTGTGGTCGACGTCGATCAGTCGCGAGACCACCAGCAGGGGGTCGCCGAGCAGCACCTCGCGGCGGTACCAGGCCGATTCCTGGAGCGCGAAGATGGTGCCGCCGGCGGCGCGGATGGCGGCGTGGGTCAGCCCCATATGGCGGTAGAACGCCCCGATCGCCCGATCCAGCACGCGGGTGTAGGAGCGGATGCCCATGTGCCCGTTGTGATCGACCCAGGCGGGCTTCACGACGGTGCGAAATTCGGCGAAGGGGGCCGACATGGTCGAGGTCTCCGGGCGGCTTGTTTCGAGGTGACGATCTAGTGTCGTGGCTTCGAAGTTCTCCCTATCACGGGGCAACCCTTGGACGCGAACTTCGAAACCAAAAAAAGACACTAAAATCAATTACTTGCCAGTGTCCCGATTCTGAAATTCGCTCCGATGGTTACCGCGAGGTCGGGCGAATTTCGGAATTGGGACACTAACCGGATTGCCGAGACCGCGCCAGACCGGTGCCACCTCGCTTGACTCTCGGGGTTCTCTCGTATAGAACAAAATAAGAACATAGAGAGAATTTTAGGAGATCGCTGACCATGGTATCCGTGACCCGACCGACCGTTCTCGAGCTGTTGCGTGAACGCATCCTGCGGCTGGAGGGGCTGCCGCCCCTGTTGGCGGGCAGGGAGCAGGCCGCACCCCTCGGTGTGCCCGAGGTCGATGCGGCCCTGCCCTGGCGGGGCTTGCCCCGGGGCGCGGTGCACGAGGTCGTGGCGCTGGATCGCGGCGCCGGCACCGGCTTCGCGGCACTCCTGCTCGCCCGGCTGGCGGGGGCGGGGCCGATTCTGTGGTGCTCGCGGCGGGGGGATCTGCACGCTCCCGGCCTCGCCGCCTTCGAGGTGGCGCCCGAGCGGGTGATCGCCCTCGCCGCCCCTTCGCCCGAGGCGCTGCTGTGGGCGATGGAGGAGGGCCTGCGGTCGGGCGCGCTCGGCGCCGTCCTCGGCGAGGTGTCGGCGCTCTCGCTCACCGCCGCCCGCCGGCTGCAGCTCGCGGCCGCAGGTGGGGCGACCCCGGCGATCCTCCTGCGCTCCGCCGGAGCCGAGGCTGGGGCGAGTGTCGCGGTGACCCGCTGGCAGGTGGCGGCACGGCCCTCGGCAACTTCCGAGCCAGGGGTGGGTCCGGTTCGTTTCCAGGTGACGCTCGCCCGCTGTCGCGGCGGCGCACCCAACGCATGGCTGATGGAGTGGGACGATGCGACGCTACGTTGCCCTGTGGCTGCCGACGCTGCCGACCGACCGGCTCGCCCGGAAGCGGCCTGAGTCCAAAATATCCACGCCCTTGGCTTTGGTCGCCCCGGCGACTGGCGGGATGCGGCTCGCGGCCGTGAACGCGGCGGCCGCGGGGGAAGGCTGCGTGCCGGGGATGTCCCTCGCCACGGCCCGGGCGCTGCTGCCGGCCCTCAAGATCGCCGCCGCCGATCCGCAGGGCGATGCCCGGGCGCTGGCCGCGCTGGCCGACTGGTGCCGCCGTTTCACCCCTTGGGCCGCGACCGACGGGGCGGACGGGCTGGTGCTCGACATCACCGGCTGCGCCCGGCTGTTCGGGGGCGAGGACCGGCTGCTCGATCGGCTGCTCGCGGCCTTGCGCCGCTTCCGCATCGCCGCCCGGGCCGGGCTCGCCGACACCCCGGCCGGGGCCTGGGCCCTCGCCCGCTTCGGGGGCGGCGGGGTCGGCGACCGGACGCTCGCCCCGCCGGGCGGGACGGGGGCGGCCGTCCTGCCCTTGCCGGCGGCGGCGCTGCGGCTTCCCCCCGCCGTGGTGGCCGAACTCGCCCGCCTGGGCCTCGCCCGGGTCGGGGATCTGGCGGCCCTGCCCCGGGCGCCGCTCGTGGCCCGCTTCGGCGCGGACGTGCTCAGCCGGCTCGACGCGGCGCTCGGCGAGACCACGGAGCCGATCTCGCCCCGGTCGGAGAGCCGGCCCTGGATCGCCCGCCACGCCTGGTCCCTGCCGGTGGCGACGGCGGGTGTGGTCGAGGCGGCGCTTACCCGCCTGCTCGTCGGTCTCGGGGCCGAACTGGCGGAAGCCGGCCTTGGCGTCCGGCGGCTCTGCCTCCGGCTGTTCCGGGTCGACGGCGGCATCGTCCGCCTGACCGTGGGCGCCGGGCGGCCGACCTGCGATCCCGGCCATTTCGCCCGGCTGTTCGCGCTCCGCTTCGAGGGGCTCGACCTCGGCCTCGGGGTCGAGGCGATGATCCTCGAGGGCCGCGAGCCGGCGCCGCTGGGCACCATACAGCGCGAGCTCGGCGCCCGCCCGGGCCGGGCGGAGGAGGAGCTTCCCCGGCTCCTCGATCGCCTGGCGACCCGGCTGGGCGAGGGTGCGATCCGACGGTTCGAGCCGGTCGCGAGCCACCTGCCCGAGCGGTCGGTGCGGGCCGTGCCGGCGATGCTGCCTAGCGCCGTTCCGGCGACGGTGTGGCCGCGCGTGGGCGCGCGTCCGCTCCGACTGTTCCCCGCGCCCGAGCCGATCGAGGCGGTGGCGGCGATTCCCGACGCGCCGCCGCCGCTGTTCCGCTGGCGCGGTCGGGTGCACCGCGTCGCCCGCGCCGAAGGGCCGGAGCGCATCGCCGCCGAATGGTGGCGGCGGCGGGAGCCATCGGCCGACGACTTCCGCGACTACTACCGGGTGGAAGACCGCGACGGCGGCCGGTTCTGGCTCTACCGCCGCGGACCGTATCGGGTCCAGGGGTCGGCATCGTGGTTTCTGCATGGGCTGTTCGCGTAAGGGACAGGGGGGTCATGGGGGGTTAGCCCCCCGTGACCGCGAGGCCGGCCGTGCCGGCCTGGGAAGGCAAGGGGGCCGGCCCCCTTGGGCCCCCTTTCGATGACGTATGCCGAACTTCAGGTCACCACCAACTTCAGCTTCCTGCGCGGTGCCTCCCATGCGGACGAGCTGGCGGCGCGGGCGGGGGAGCTGGGCTTGGCGGCCCTCGGTGTCACCGACCGCAACACCCTGGCCGGGGTGGTGCGCGCCCATGTGGCGGCGAAGGCGGCCGGGGTGCGGCTGGTGGTGGGGGCGCGGCTCGACTTCACCGACGGCACCGCCGTGCTCGCATACCCGACCGACCGCGCCGCCTACGGCCGGCTTTCCCGCCTGATCTCGACCGGCGCGCGCCGGGCACCGAAGGGGGAATGCCATCTCGCGCCCGACGATCTGATCGCCCAGGGCGGTGGGTTGATCGTCGTGGCCTTGCCCGATTCCGTAGAGGCGGGTCCAGGGCCCATCCCTACGGCCGAGGTCCGACTCGGCCGCCTGAAGGAGGCGTTCGGCGCCCGCTGCTATCTCGCGCTGCATCACCTCTATCGCGGCGACGACGCCCGCCGGCTGCACCGGTTGGCGGCGCTCGCGAACCGCCTGGGGGTCGCTCCGCTCGCCACCAACGACGTGCACATGCACGCGCCCGACCGCCGCCCCCTCGCCGACGTGCTGGTCTGCGTCCGCGAGGGCTGCACGATCGCGCGCGCGGGCCATCGGCTGCACGCCAACGCCGAGCGGCACCTGAAGGCTCCGGCCGAGATGGCGCGGCTGTTCGCCGACCACGCCAGCGCGATCGCCGCCACCCTGGAGCTCGCCGAGCGGGCACGCTTCTCCCTCGACGAGTTGCACTACGAGTATCCGGACGAGGTCGCGCCGGGTGGGCTGACCCCGGATGCGCACCTGCGGGCGCTCGTCTTCGCGGGCGCCGCTGCGCGCTACGGCGAGGCCCCGCCGGAACGGGTGCGCGGACTGCTCGAGCACGAGCTCGCGCTGATCGCCCGCCTGGCCTACGCACCCTATTTCCTGACCGTCGACGATATCGTCCGCTTCGCCCGCGATCGCGGCATCCTCTGTCAGGGGCGCGGTTCGGCCGCCAACTCGGCGGTGTGCTACTGCCTCGGTATCACCGCAGTCGATCCCGGGACCTTCGACCTGCTGTTCGAGCGCTTCGTCTCGGCCGAGCGCAACGAGCCGCCGGACATCGACGTCGACTTCGAGCACGAGCGGCGCGAGGAGGTGATCCAGTACATCTACGCCAAGTACGGCCGCGAACGGGCCGGGCTCGCCGCCACCGTCATCCGCTACCGCGGCCGCAGCGCGATCCGCGACGTGGGCCGCGCCATGGGGCTCGGCGAGGACACGGTCGGTGCGCTCGCCGCCACCCTCGCCGGGCGCTGGCGCGAGGCCCCGTTCCCGGCCGCGGACGTGCGCGCCGCCGGGCTCGATCCGGCCGATCCCAACCTGGCCCGCGCCCTTGTCCTCGCCCGCGAGCTGATGGGCTTCCCCCGCCACCTGTCGCAGCACGTCGGCGGCTTCGTTATCACCCGTGGCCGGCTGGACGAGGTGGTGCCGGTGACCAACGCGGCGATGGCGGACCGTACCGTCGTCGAATGGGACAAGGACGACCTCGACGCGCTCGGCATCCTCAAGATCGACGTGCTGGCGCTGGGGATGCTGACCTGCATCCGCAAGGCGTTCGATCTGATCCGCGACCACGGGGGCCGGACGCTCGATCTCGCCACCGTGCCCGCCGCCGACCCGTGTGTCTACGACATGCTGTGCCGGGGCGATTCCCTCGGGGTCTTCCAGGTGGAAAGCCGGGCGCAGATGGCGATGCTGCCCCGGTTGAAGCCGCGCTCGTTTTACGACCTGGTGATCGAGGTGGCGATCGTGCGCCCCGGCCCGATCCAGGGCGACATGGTGCACCCTTACCTGCGCCGCCGCGCCGGGGTGGAGGCGGTGGACTATCCGTCCGAGGGCCTACGCGCGGCGCTCGGCAAGACGCTCGGCGTGCCGCTGTTCCAGGAGCAGGCGATGCGCATCGCCGTGGTCGCCGCTGGCTTCACCCCCGGCGAGGCCGACGCGCTTCGGCGCGCCATGGCGGCGTGGCGGCGCCCCGGCCTGATCCAGGCCTTCAAGATCAAGCTGATCGAGGGCATGATGGCGAACGGCTACGCCCGCGACTTCGCCGAGCGCTGCTTCAACCAGATCCTCGGTTTCGGCGAATACGGCTTCCCCGAATCCCACGCCGCGAGCTTCGCGCTCCTCGTCTACGTCTCCGCCTGGCTCAAGTGCCACCATCCGGCGGCGTTCGCGGCCGCGCTCCTCAACAGCCAGCCGATGGGGTTCTATGCCCCGGCCCAGATCGTGCGCGACGCCCGCGAGCACGGGGTCGCGATCCACCCGCCCGACGTGAACGTCTCCGACTGGGATTGCACGTTGGAGAAAAAGCAGTCCGACCCCGGTTTGGCCGCCCTCGCCGTCCGCCTCGGGTTCCGGCAGATCGCCGGTTTGCGCGAGGACGAGCTCGGCCGGCTGGTGGCGGCGCGGGGGCCCGGGTTCGCGAGCCCGGCGGATCTTGCCCGCCGGGTGCCCCTGCGGGCCGAGACGCTTGCGCGCCTCGCCCGGGCCGACGCCTTCGCCTCCCTGGGGATCGATCGGCGCGGGGCGACCTGGGCCGCGAAGGGGCTGAACTTGGAACCTCTGCCCCTGTTCGCGGCCGCGACGGTTCGAGAGGTGGCGGTCGCCCTACCCCGCCTGGCCGCGAGCGAGGAGGTGGTCGAGGATTACGCCTGGCTGCGCCTGAGCCTGCGGCCCCATCCGCTCGCGTTCCTGCGCGACGAGCTCGCGCGGGATGGCATGGTGCCCTGCGCCGAACTCGCGACCCGGCCGGTGGGGCGGCGGCTGGGCGTGGCCGGGCTGGTCACGGTGCGTCAGCGCCCCGGAACCGCGCACGGCATCGTCTTTGCCACCCTCGAGGACGAGACCGGAATCGCCAACCTCGTGCTGTTCCCGAACGTGTTCGAGCGCTTCCGCCGGGCGGCCCTGGGAGCCGTGTTGCTGGGGGCATGGGGCAATCTCGAGCGCGAGGGCCTGGTGATCCACCTGATCGCCAACCGACTGGTGGACCTGACCCCGCGTCTCGAACGTCTGCGGCCCGAGCAAGCACCGCTCGCGCCTACCTTCGTTCCCCGAGGCGGCGGGGCGCCACCGATCCCGTCGGTCTCGCGCGACTTCCACTAAGCGCGGGCTTCTCCGACCTCGTGATGGGGATGGCGCAGGTCGCCCCGGGAATTGCGCTTGCGCACGTAGGTGATCGCCGCGTCGGGATGCCGGCACTTCACCTTGAGCGCGGCGATCAGCGCATCCTCGGCGTCGACGGTCACGGCCTCGGTCTTGCCCCGGCTCGCCATGCCGACCGTATAATGATGCATCATGGACACCTCGCTCCGGCGATCCGCATACCCGAGAGTGTAGACCCGATCCCCGTTGGTGCCGACAGAAGAACCATGACGCGCGACCGTTTCAAGCAGATCGCCGAGGCGCACCTGGTCCTCGTCCGCGGGGACCGGACGCTGCTTTCGCGCCGCTTCAACACCGGCTGGCAGGACGGCAACTACAGCGTCGTCGCGGGTCACATCGAGGCCGGCGAGACGGCGGCCGGCGCGATGGTTCGGGAGGCGGCCGAGGAGGCGGGGATCGAGCTCGACCCGGTGGACTTGCGCCTCGTCCACCTGGTGCATCGCAAGTCCGACAGCGAACGCCTGAGCCTGTTCTTCACGACGGAACGCTGGCTGGGCGAACCCCGGAACCGCGAACCCGACAAGTGCGACGACCTCGGCTGGTTCGCCCGCGATGCGCTCCCTCGGAACATGGTGCCGTACGTCCGCCAGGCGCTCGGCCTCATCGAACGCGGCGTCACCTACTCGGAGTTCGGCTGGCGGGACTGAGGCCAGGCGTTTTTCGGCCAGTCTCGTGCTCCGTGGATCACGCAAAGGACGACGACCTCCTCGTCGCCCGACGGGCTTCGACGCAATGCGTAAGCGACGATGTAGGGCAGCCTGGGGATGACCTCCTCATAGGTTCCCGCGACCCGCCCACGGCGGCCCGATGGCATCACGGCCAGGTCGCTGACTGTGCGGTCGATACGATCGGCTACGCGCCGGGCCGCGCCGGGATTATCGCGGGCAATGTACGCGACGACCGAAACGAACTCCCCAAGTGCATCCTCCGACCAGAGGACTCGCCGCATCGTTACGATCGCCGACTCGCAGTCGCCTTCCGGATGCGGGCCATGGCCCGCTCGTGCGGCACCACCCGCCCGTCCCGCATATCGGCGAGCCCGCGGCCGATGCCCTCGATGATCGCCAACTCGCGCCCGACATAGTCCGCCACGGCCTCGCCGGCCAGGAACGACCGCGTGCGCTTCGTGCGCGTCGCCAGGCGATCGAGGGCATCCTTGGTTTCGGGCGCCACGCGGATCGTGATCGTCGTGCTCGTGGCCATGATGTGCACAAGTGTATCGGTTCATGTACACCATAGCACGAATGGTCCAAAGTGGGTGAAACACCCATCGGCCCACTCCCCCGTTGACTGCCATTAAATTTCGTTGCATCCAAGGCACGCCGGGTCGCCGGCGTACTCCAGGGTCTTCGCCATGGTCTTCGCCCTTCTCAAGTACGGGCTCAACCGCCACTACCCCCGGGTCCACCAGTTCCCCAAGCCTCGGGACCTGAGGCCGTCCTACGACGTGGTCATCATCGGTGGCGGCGGGCATGGGCTGGCCACCGCCTACTACCTGGCGCGCGACTGGGGCATCACCAACGTCGCGGTGCTGGACAAGGGCTACCTCGGCGGCGGCAACACGGCGCGCAACACGGCGATCATCCGGTCCAACTACCTGACGCCCGAGGGCGTGCGGTTCTATGACGAATCGGTCCGGCTCTATAAGGACCTGTCGAACGACTTCGACATGAACATCATGTACTCGGAGCGGGGCCATTTCACCCTCGCCCACACCGATGCCGCGATCCGCACCATGCGCTGGCGAGCCGAGGTCAACAAGCACTTCGGGATCGAGTCCGAGCTGATCTTCAACGACGACATCGCCAAGCTTTGCCCCCAGCTCAACCTGTCGGACAAGGCGCGGTACCCGGTGCTGGGGGCGCTCTACCATGTGCCGGGATCGATCGCCCGCCACGACGCGGTCGCCTGGGGCTATGGCGCCGGTGCCGCCATGCGCGGGGTGGACATCCACCAGCGGACCGAGGTGCTGTCGGTCACGCGCGAAGGGGTGAACGGCACGGGTGGTCGGGTGACGGGCGTCCTCACCAACCGCGGTCCGATCGCCTGCAAGAAGGTGATCCAGGCCGTGGCCGGCGCCTCGGGCCAGGTCGCCGCGATGGTCGGGATGCGCCTGCCGATCCGCACCATCCCGCTGCAGGCCTGCGTGTCGCAGCCACTCAAGCCGTTCCTCGACAAGATCATCGTGTCGGGCTCGCTGCACGTCTACATCTCGCAGTCGAGCCGGGGCGAGCTGGTGATGGGCGGTTCGACCGATCCCTATTCGCTCTACGGCACGCGCTCGACCCTCGACTTCAAGGAGGGGCTGATGGCGCACATGCTGGAGCTCTTCCCGTTCCTCGGCAACGTCAAGATCCTGCGGCAATGGGCGGGGATGACCGACATGACCCCGGACTTCGCGCCGATCATGGGCGAGACCCAGATCGAGAATTACTACATCGACGCGGGCTGGGGCACCTGGGGGTTCAAGGCGACTCCGGTGTGCGGCAAGCGCAACGCCGAAATGCTGGCGACGGGCCGGGTGCCCGAGCTGATCCAGGGGTTCACCTATCGGCGGTTCCACGACTACAACCAGCTCGGCGAGAAGGGCGCGGCGAGCGTCGGCCACTGAGGACCAGCATGAAAATTCTCAACTGCCCGTTGAACGGGCCGCGCAACATCTCGGAGTTCGTCTGGGGCGGCGAGGTGAAGGAGCATCCCGCGCTCGACTGCACCGACGAGCAGTGGGTCGACTACGCGGTCCTGGAGAACAACACGGCGGGCGTGGTGCGCGAGTGGTGGTACCACGTGCCGACCGCGTACTGGATCATCGCCGAGCGCAACACCGTGACCGACGAGATCATCCGCACCTATCCGGCCCGCGAGCTGTTCAAGGACCGGGTCGAGTTTCCGGCACCGGCGGTCAAGCCATGATGGCGAGCCGCCTGCCGGCCCCGGCCGGCGTCCTCATCGACCGGTCGAAGCCGATCACGTTCAATTTCTGTGGCCAGGACTACACCGGGTTCCAGGGCGACACGATCGCCAGCGCGCTCGCCGCCAACGGTGTCGGCATGCTGTCGCGCTCGTTCAAGTACCACCGGCCCCGGGGTCTCATGACCGCCGCCGGCCAGGACGCCAACACCCTGGTGCAGATCGGCGACGAGCCCAATGTCCTCGCCGACCTGCGGGCGATCGAGGCGGGCCTGGCGATCACCGCCCAGAACGTGTTCGGCAGTTTGGCGAACGACTACGCCAACGTGCTCGACGGGCTCGGGCGGTTCCTGCCGGTCGGGTTCTACTACAAGACGTTTTTCCGCCCGAAGGGTGCATGGCGGTATTGGGAGAAGCTGATCCGGGCCCTCGCCGGCCTCGGCAAGGTCGACGTGGGCGCCCACCACGGCTACTACGACAAGCAGTACCTGTTCTGCGACGTGGCGGTGGTCGGCGGCGGTGCGGCCGGCTTGGCCGCGGCGCAGGCCGCGGCCGCGGCCGGCGCGGACGTGATCCTGATCGAGGAGAACGTGCGGCTCGGCGGTGCGCTCAACTACGCCCGCTTCGACGTGGAGGGCCGCCGTGGCCGCGGTTTGCGCGCCGACCTGGTGCCGCGCATCGAGGCCGACCAGAACATTCGGGTGCTGACCGGCGCCTTCGCCAATGGCTGGTTCGCCGACCATTGGATTCCGGTCATCCAGGGCAACCGCATGTACAAGCTGCGGGCCGGCGCGGTCGTCATCGCCAGCGGCAGCTACGAGCAGCCGCTGGTGTTTCGCAACAACGACCTGCCCGGGGTGATGTTCAGCTCGGCGGCGCAACGGCTGATCAAGCTGTACGGCGTGAAGCCGGGCACCCGCGCCGTCGTGGCGACCGCCAACGCCGACGGCTATGGCGCGGCACTGGACCTGTTGGACGCCGGGGTCGACGTGGCCTGCATCGCCGATCTCAGGCCCCAGCGCGGCGACGGCCCGCTGGCCGATGCGGTCAGGGATCGGGGCGTCCCGATCGTGCAGGGCGCCACGGTCAGCGAGGCGATCCCACAGAAGGGCAACCTCGGCATCGAGGCGGCACGGGTCGCGAAAATCACCGGCCAGGGAACCACGGCGGACGTAGATGACCGCTTCGGCTGCGATCTGATCGTGACCGCCGTCGGATACAACCCGACCGCGAACCTGATCCATCACGCGGGCGGCACGTTCGTCTACAACGACGACACCGCCATGTTCGAACTCACCGCGCTGCCGCAGGGCATGCAGGCCGCGGGCTCGGTGAACGGGTCGTTCGACATCGACGCGGTGATCGAGGACGGGGGCAAGGGCGGCTGGTCGGCGGCCAGGAACGCCGGATGCAAGGTCGGACCGATGCCAACGGTGCGCAACGATCGCGGCGCCTTCGGCGTCAACCATCCCTGGCCGATCTTCCCGCACCCGAAGGGTCGCGACTTCATCGACTTCGACGAGGACCTGCAGGTCCATGACATCCTCGACGCGATCGCCGAGGGCTACGACGACGTCGAGCTGATGAAGCGGTTCTCGACCTGTGGCATGGGCCCGAGCCAGGGGCGGCATTCCTCGCTCAACTCGGTGCGGCTCACGGCCCGGGCGACGGGGCGGTCGGTGACCGATACGGGCACCACCACGTCGCGCCCGCCCTATGCCGCGGAGACCTTCGGCGTGCTGGCCGGGCGCAGCTTCGAGCCCGAGCGGAAGACCGCCATGCACCACCGGCACCTGGAGTTGGGCGCCCGGATGATGCCGGCGGGCCAGTGGTGGCGCCCGGAGTACTACGGCCCGCCCGAACGGCGGAGCCTGAGCATCCGCGAGGAGGCGGCGGTGGTGCGCGAGGCGGTCGGCATCATCGACGTCTCGACCCTGGGCGGTCTCGAGGTCTGTGGCCCCGACGCGGCCGAGTTCCTCAACCGCGTCTATACCTTCGCCTACGCCAAGCAGCCGGTGGGCCGGGCCCGCTACCTGCTGATGACCGACCAGCACGGCGTCATCATCGACGATGGCGTCGCCTGCCGCCTTCACGACCACCACTTCTACGTGACGGCCACCACCTCGGGCGTGGGCGGCGTGTACCAGCACATGCTGTTCTGGAACGCCCAGTGGCGATTGCAGGTGAACATCACCAACGCGACCGCGTCCTGGTGCGGGGTGAACTTGGCTGGGCCGAAGGCGCGCGATGTCCTGGCTGCGGTCTGCACGGACGTGGACCTGTCGTCCGCGGCGTTCCCCTACATGGCGGTGCGCGAGGGCACCATCGCCGGCGTCCCCGCCCGCATCATCCGCATCGGCTTCGTGGGCGAGCTCGGCTACGAGATCCACGCGCCGGCGAGCCAGGGCGAGGCCCTGTGGGATGCGCTGATGGTGGCCGGCGAACCCCACGGCATTCGCCCCTTCGGCATCGAGGCGCAACGTCTTCTTCGACTCGAGAAGGGTCATATCATCATCGGCCAGGACACCGACGGTCTGACCAACGCGATCGAGGCCGAGATGGCCTGGGCGATCAGCCGCAACAAGCCGTACTTCGTCGGCAAGCGGGCGCTGGCGATCCAGGAGAAGAACGGCATCAAGCGGAAGCTCGTGGGCTTCACCCTCGGGAACCCGGCCGATCCGGCGCCGAAGGAATCGCACCTGGTGATCCGCGACGGCGAGATCACCGGCCGTACCACCTCGGTCAACTACTCCTACGCGCTCGGCCGGACGATCGGGCTCGCCTACGTCGCCACCGACCAGGCCGAGCCGGGCACCGCCTTCCAGATCCGCATCGAGAAGGGCCGCATGATCGACGCCGTCGTCACCAAACCGCCGTTCTACGACCCCGACGGCCGCCGGCAGGAGTTGTAAGGCCATGGCCGTGCAACCCGCGACGCTCAACCGCCGCAGCTTCGTCTACCGCGAGCTTGCCGCCCTCGGCGCGACGTTCCGCGAGGTGAACGGCTGTGCCGTCGCGGCGACGCTCGCGGCGGGCCGCGCCGCCGAGATCGCGGCGGCCCGCGACTTGGGGCTCGCCGACCTCTCGGGCCTCCGGCGCGGCGGCTACAAGGGTTGGACCGCCCTCGACTGGCTGCGCGGCCAGGGGGTCGCCATCGGCGAGAACAACATGACCCTCAAGCAGGGGGACGGCAGCCGGGTCGCGCGCCTGGCGGACAGCGAGGCGATGATCCTCGGCGATCTCGCGGGCGGCTCGGCGCTGCTCGATCGGGTGGAGGCCGGCTGGTCGATCACCGGGGCGCTCGGCGCCTATCCGGTGCCGCGACCCGAGACGAACTTCTGGTTCGCCATCGCCGGGCGGCACAGCGACACGATGCTCGCCAAGATCTGCGGGGTCGATCTGCGCCCCCACCGGTTTCCCGACGGCGCCGTCGCCCAGACCTCGGTCGCGCGGATGAGCGCGATCATCATCCGCCACGATCTGGGCGCGACGCTCGGCTACGACATGATCGCGGATTCGGCGGCCGCGAGCTACATGTGGACCTCGCTGCAGGACGCCATGGACGAGTTCGGCGGCCGGCCGGTCGGCCTCGACGCGATCGTCGCCCTGGCGGCGGAGACCGGTCCGGCGTGACGGCCGGCCGGCGCGAGCCCGCGTTTCAGGATCCGCACCGGGTCGGCGCGCAAGGTCATACGCTCGAGGCGGCCATTGGCAGCCAGGTACGGGCCCTGCGCCAGAAACTCGACATGACGGTGGCCGAGCTCGCAGCCCTCGCCGGGCTCTCGTCGGGCATGCTGTCGAAGATCGAGAACGGGCTCACCTCGCCCTCGCTCGCCACGCTGAAGGGGCTGGCGAAGGCGTTGAACGTCCCCTTCACCGCCCTCTTCCATCGCTTCGAGGAGCAGCATTCGGCGACCTTCGTCCGCGCCGGCCAGGGCCTCAACATCGAACGTCGCGGCACTCGCAGCGGCCACCAGTACCAGTTGCTGGGCCATTCGATCGGGAAGGACATCGCCGTCGAGCCCTACCTGATCACGCTCACCCACGAATCCGACGTCTTCCCGGTGTTCCAGCACGAGGGCCAGGAGTTCCTGTTCATCCTCGAAGGCAAGATGGACTACCGCCACGGCGGCGACGCCTACACCATGGAGCCGGGCGATTCGCTGTTCTTCGACTCCGATGTGCCGCATGGCCCCGAAGTCCTGCACAAGCTGCCGATCCGCTTCCTCTCCGTCATCTGCTACCCGCGCACAGGGAGATAGGCCGTGGACCTCTATCACGTCTGGTTCGACGCCAAGGAGGGGGTGAGCGACACCGAGCTTAGCGACGCCATGGGCCGTTACTTCGCGCACCTGAAGGATCAAGGCCGCCTCGCCGTATGGGCATCACCCGGCGCAAGCTCGGCCTCGGTCCCCCGACCCTGCCCGAATGGCACGTGATGCTCGAGTTCGAGGGTCTGGCCCAGCTCGACCTCGCCTTCGGCGAGGTCGCGGGCCGGGCCGATCCGGTGGAAAGCCTGCACCACGCGGTGAACTCCCGCGTCCGCAACGTCTCTTTCGCCCTCTACCGCGACTTTCCCGACTCCGTGTGCGTACGCGGGCAGGAAAAGTTCTAGGTCAGCGCCCGGCGCGCGACTCCTGTCGCCTGTATCCTGGCCATTCACCGAAGGCGCGCGCCGCCTCCCCCTGCCCAGCGCCCTGGAGGCGCCGCTGGTTCCCCATCCTTCTGGATTCCCGTCCACCCGTGGCCTAAAAGGGCGCGGGGATATGCCCGCAGCGGGGAGGGGAACATGGCGGTCGATCTGGCGAAGGTGGCCAAGCAGAAGAACCTCAAGTACTTCCTGATCACCTACGTCGATCTGTTCGGGGTCGTGCGGGCGAAGCTGGTGCCGGCGCGGGCCATCGGCCAGATGATGCGGGATGGCGCCGGGTTCGCCGGGTTCTCCACCTACCTCGACATGACTCCGGCGGATTCCGACATGTTCGCCATGCCGGACCCGGCGAGCCTGACGGTCCTGCCGTGGAACCGGGAGGTGGGCTGGCTGGCCGGTGACCTGACGATGAGCGGGAAGCCGGTCGATCAGTGCCCGCGCCTGATCCTGAAGCGCGAGGTCGAAAAGGCCGCCAAGGCCGGCTATCGGATGAAGACCGGGGTCGAGTGCGAGTACTTCCTGATTTCCGCGGACGGCATGGCGGTCGCCGATCCGGCCGACAGGCAGGCGAAACCCTGCTACGACCAGCAGGCCCTGATGCGCCGCTACGCGGTCATCACCGAGATCTGCGACGCCATGATCGAGCTCGGCTGGAACCCCTACCAAAACGACCATGAGGACGGGAACGGCCAGTTCGAGATGAACTGGGACTACGACGACGCCCTGGTCACCGCCGACCGCCACGTGTTCTTCAAGTTCATGGTCAAGTCGATCGCCGAGAAGCACGGCCTGCGCGCGACCTTCATGCCGAAGCCGTTCCGCAACCTGACCGGCAACGGCTGCCATGCCCACGTTTCGGTGTGGGATCGCGCCGGCACCCGGAACCTGTTCGCCGACGGGAAGGACGAGATGGGCCTGTCGCCGCTGGCGTACAGCTTCCTTGGCGGCATCCTGCACAATGCCGAGGCGCTGTGCTCGTTCTTCAACCCGACCGTCAACAGCTACAAGCGGATCAATGCGCCGGTCACGGCTTCGGGCGCGACCTGGGCGCCGAACACGGTGTCCTTCGGCGGCAACAACCGCACCCACATGATTCGCATCCCCGACAAGGGGCGGATCGAACTGCGGCTGATGGATGGCGCCGTGAATCCCTACCTCCTGCAGGCGGCCGTCCTTGCCGCGGGGGTTGACGGCATCCGGAACAAGCGCGATCCCGGCCGGCGCCACGACATCAACATGTACGAGCACCGGCGCGAATCCGAGCTGAAGCGGCTGAAGGTGCGCCGATTGCCGCTCAATCTCCTGGACGCGCTGCGCTTCACCGACAAGAGCCGGGTCCTGCGCGAGGCCTTCGGCGATGCGATCATCGACAGCTACCTCAAGCTCAAGGCCCGGGATTGGAACGACTACTGCGGTCATCTGACCCAGTGGGAGCGGGACGCGACCCTGGACTGCTAGCGCTTTTGGGGCCGGCATGATCGTCGTCTTCGGCTCCCTGAACATGGACCTGATCGTCGCTGTGCCCGCGCTGCCGCGGGCCGGCCAGACCGTGCTGGCGCCGACCTACCGCACCGCGGCCGGCGGCAAGGGTGCCAATCAGGCGGTCGCGGCGGCCCGGGCCGGAGCCCAGGTGAGGATGGCCGGGCGCATCGGTCGGGACGCCTATGGCGATGCGTTGCTGGAATGCCTTGCCGCCGATGGCGTCGATGCCACCGCGGTCAAGGAGTGCGATCAGCCGACGGGCCTCGCGCTGATCGCGGTGGACGGCGCCGGCGAGAACCAGATCGTCGTCGCCAGCGGCGCGAACCTGGCGGCCGGCGCGGCCCAGGTGCCCGACGCCTGGCTGGGTCCGGAAACCATCCTCGTCCTGCAACTCGAGGTGCCCTACGCCGAGAACTGGGACCTGGCCCGCCGGGCACGCCGGGCCGGCGCCCGTGTCGTTCTCAACGCGGCCCCGGCTGGCCCGGTGCCGATCGACGTCTTCGACGTGCTGATCGTCAACCAGATCGAGGCCATTCAGGTCGCGCGCCACGCGGGCCTAGACGATCGGCGCGCGCCGGCCGCCGCGCGTTCGCTTTCGCACATGTCGGGCAAGACCGTCGTCGTCACGATCGGCGCCAAGGGTGCGATCGCCTGCGCGCCCGACGGATCTTGGTCGATTGGTGTCCTGCCGATCACGCCCGTGGACACCACCGGCGCCGGAGACGCCTTCGTTGGTGCCTTCGCGGCGGCCCTCGACGCGGGTGGAGACCTCGGCAGTGCGCTGCGACGGGGGTCGGTGGCGGGCGGCCTTGCCTGCCTGACTCCGGGTGCGCAACCCAGCTTGCCGACGGCGGCGGCGATCGCCGCACGCTTGGGCGAGCTTCCCGCCGCTTGCCGACGGCGTCGCTAGCCGTCCTGCGCTTTGACCGGGACCGCCGGATCCGCGACCGCCGGCTCGGGCTTCTTCACGGGCGCGTCGATGCGCTTGGGTTCGGGCTCCTTGGGTGCCGGCGGCTGGCGCAGGTTGGTGTCGAGATACGCGATCAAGGCATCGATCACCGCGCCGTTCGAGGCGTAGGCGATGGATCGTCCCTTCCGCCGCGAGGTGATCAGGCCGGCATGGGTCAATCGCCCAAGGTGGAACGACAGGGTCGGCGGGGCGATCTTGAGCTGACGCGACAGAGCGGTTGGCGTCATCCCGCCAATCCCGGCACGCACCAGCAAGCGGAAGAGATCCAGCCGCGTCTCCTGCGCCAGCGCGTCGAGAGCCTCCATGACCCGCGCCTTTTCCATGGCGCGCAATTTCTAGATTGATGGAAGTATTGTCAAGGCATCGCGGGGCGATTCGCGCGACCCCGGCTCAAAGAGTTCGCCGGAAGGCCGCGGATCATACTGTCGGTAAAATTGACATTCGACCCCGCCGTCACAGCCCAGCACACGGATTAATGCCGTGATTTTCCATACGTTTCATAGAACAAAGCGAGATCCAGGACAGGCGTTGCCCGCGGCCGGCGCAATCCTCTCGGATCGGCTAGCCTCGGGCTGGTATGATGGCGGCATGGTCGCGTCTTCGCCGATGCTCGTCCGGCTCCTGTCGCTCTGCTTCATCTCGCCGGCCGACCGGGCCGACGCCCAGACCCGCGTCTATGCGGTGTGGTGGTCGCCACTGCTCAACATCTCCAGCCTGAATTCCCTGGAGAACGAACTGAGCAAGCCTTTCGCGGAGACGGTGACGCTCAGCAAGGACGATCGGGCAGCGGTGGCTGACTGCCTTGACCTCACCCGGCGGGTCGACAGGGCTATCGGCCGGTCAACCCGGCGGATGTCGAGCCGTTCAGCACCCTCACCAGTCATTGCTACGCCCTCGCCGCGCTCAAGGAAGCGAAGCCAGCCTGAACCAACTATCTGCGGGACTTCACCATGACATCCGGGGCCATGGACAGGCTGCCCGCCATGGTCGGCGTCGAGTGGTGCTTCAGTCAGCTCGGCCGGGTGCTCGCGGCCAACCGCGATGGCCTGACCTGGAGTCAGTTCGCCGAGGCCGGCACGGACTGGACCCAACCCAGCGAATACCGTGTGGTCGCCGCCGATCCTTCCAGCATCGTCGTCGAGCGCATCGTCCTGCCCTATGGCAGCGACGTGCCCCACGAACGCCGCGTCAGCATCTTCGGGCGGGGCGATTTCAACGGCGACGAGGTGGACGATGTGTTGCTGCGGACCGACTGGCGCGATGGTGGCGAGGTGGGATCGGCCCTGTACGTCGTCAGTCAACTGGATGAGGAGACCCCCTTGCGGGTCGTTGCCACCTGGGGGCCGCAACCCAATCGGCTTTCCGGGTGCGAGTGAGGGTTAAAGAATTGGTTTGCATGGGTATCGACCTGGGTTAGCATCGCCGGGCGCGAGGGAAGCCCCTCACCAGGGTCATGGAACGCCGGTCTACGGTGTCTCGAGGGGTCAAGATCAGCTAGGGGAGAGGGCTTGGTCGTTCGGAACCAGGAGCTTTTGACCACCCGACGTGCGGCTCTGATCGGCGGGGTCGTGTCGATCGGCGTCTTCGGTATGCCGAGGACGCGATCCGCGCAAGCCGGATTGCCGACGTCCGCGGCCTTCTCGATCATCCGCGACGGCAACCGCATCGGCAGCGGCAGCGTCACCTTCGAACACCTGGGCGTCGACCTGAAAGTGCGCATGAGCATGGACGCGAAGGTCGAATTCGGCTTTATCGAGTTGTTCCGCTACCGCCATGAGGCCGAGGAGACGTGGCGCGAAGGTCGCCTGATCGGGGTCGAAGCCTACACCGACGATAATGGCGAAGAGCGTTGGGTCACCGGGCGGGCCAAGGGTGACGTCCTCCAGATCGAGGGCCCGAAGGGTCGGATCGAAGCGCCAGGGACCATCTTGCCCAACAGCTATTGGCACCCCGACACCGTGCTTCAAAGTCAACTGCTCGATGTGAGCAAGGGTCGGTTGCGGTCGATCACGGTCGCGCGGCTCGAGCTGGAATCCCTCCTTGTCGGCGGATATTCCATCGCGGCGACGCGCTACGAGATCAGCGGCGATTTGAAGGTCAGGCTTTGGTACGACGCCGAAGGCGCGTGGCTCAGGTCCACCCTGCACAAGAAGGGGAGCGACATCGATATCGTGCTCGACGCGCCGCCCGCGCTTGCGGCCGCCGAGCTGGCGCCGGCTCTTGCGGGGCGGATGGCCACGAAGGCTCAGACTCGCGTGGTGGCCGCGGCGAGCGAGAGTAACTAGCAACGTCGAGGGTTACGGCCTCAGGCGGGCTTGACCGGAACGCGCCCCGAAAGTTCGTCGATCTTCTGTTTCGCCTCCGTGGCATCGAGGCCGTAGAGCTTGCGGGCAAGGGTCATGGCCGCGATTTGCTCGCCCCGCTCCACGTGTTCCGTGAGTTGCGCCTCGTGTTCCGGGCCAAGCCCCCGACTCGGCCGGCCGATCTCGGATTCGATCGCTGGTGCGACCCGATAGGAAGCGCCCAGGCGCTCCAGCGCGACCTTGAGTTTGGGCATCGTCCGGCTGCTGGTTCCCCGCCACTCGATCTGCACGATGTCCGTCTCGACGACCCGCACCGGGGCGTGGCCGAAGCGGCTTCGCCCGGATCGCCGGCCGGGAACCCATCGGTTGCGCTCGGCCTCCAGCATCGCGCGCAAGGGACCCAGGTCGACGCCGGCGAGGTTGATCTCCAGCAGGTTGCGCACGATCTGTTCGGTCTCGCTCGCGGCTTCCGCGGTTCGCCATCTCCGGGCCCGGTGCGAGCGGACCCAGGTGACGGCACCCTTGGGAATGAGCGCCACACAGGCATTCTCGGCCGGCAACCGATGGTTCAGGAACGAACGGACCTTGACGTAGATGCCTTCGGGCGCCGTGCGCAGGAGCCAGTTGCTAGGCAGGCGGGTCGCCCGGTAGGTGGCATGAAAGACCCGGCCGATCAGCAGCACGCAGCCGCCGGATAGCCAAGTGACGGCGGTGAAGGCCCAGACACCTTCCAGGCCTGCCGCGACGCCCGCGCCAACCAGCCCGACGCCAACGGAATACGTGCCCAAGGTGACGATCGCGCGCCCCAGGCCGGGTTCCCGGGCGACCAGGCCGCTCGCTCGCCTCGGCACCTCGGATTCGGGTATCAGCCGCAGAATATCGCGCAAAGGGTCCTCCAAGGGAGACCTCGTCGCCGCAATCTTAACCGGCGGGCCCTTTTCGAGTGGTTGACGCGGGTGGAATTGGATCGCCCGAGGGCAGAATGAGCATCTCGGCGATCGTGACCTCGGGCGGCTGGTCGAGGGCGAACAGGATGGCGCGGGCGATGTCGGCGGGCGCCAGGGCACCCTTCCCGGCGTCGTAGAACGCATCCGCCCTGGCCCCGTCGCCGCGCCAGCGGGCCGCGGCGAAGCCGGTCCGAACCAGTCCGGGGGCGATTTCGGTGACCCTTATGCCCGGCCGACGAAGTCCTTGCGCAGGGATTCGCTGAACCCACGCACGGCGAACTTGCTGGCGGCGTACAGGCTGCCGCCCGCGTAACCGGCGGAACCGACAACCGAGCCGATGTTGACGACGTGTCCACGGCCGCGCGCCACCATGCCCGGAAGGATGGCGTGGCAGACGCGCACCATCCCCTGGACATTGGTATCGAGGATGGCGAGCCATTCGTCGAGCTTGCCCTCGTCGAACCGCGTGCGGCCGCCGACGTCGTGCCCGGCGTTGTTGATCAGCACGTCGATCGCGCGCAGGGCGGCCGGGAGGCGGTCGACGAGACCGGCGACCGACGCCCCATCGCGAACGTCGAGGCTCAAGGGATGGCAGGCTTTGCCCAGGCGTTCGCTCAGTTCCTCGAGGCGATCGCGCCTCCGGGCGGTGGCGATCGTGCGAAACCCGGCGGCGACCAGGGCCTCGACGGTCGCGAGACCGATGCCGCCGGACGCGCCGGTGACGAGCGCGATCCCCCTCATCCGATTTCCAGGACCGGCTCGCCCAGCACGTCCAGGCGCGGGGCGATCCCGAGACCCGGACCCGAAGGTGCCGCGAACCGGCCTTCGTGCCGCCGCGGTGCTCCGTCGGCCGTGTCCGGCGTGACGTAGCTGTTGAAGTCCGTGGCGGCGATCAGGACGTGGGGCGGCGTCGAATGGGCCAAGTGCGCGATGGCCGCGGTGCCGATGTCCCCGCCCCAGGTATCCTCGACGATCATCGGCACGTTCATCGCGGCGCACAGGTTGCGGATCTGCACGGCCTTGGTCAGGCCACCAACCTTGCTGATCTTCAGGTTGATCGCATCCATGGCCCGATCGGCCAGACCGCGCACCACCATGCCGATACCATCGATCACTTCGTCCAGAAGCATCGGCAGGCTGGTGTGGGCCCGCACCGCAAGGCACTCCTCGTAGGTGGGGCAGGGCTGCTCGATGAACAGGTTGAGGCCGGCAACGCCGTCACAGACACGCAAGGCCTCCCGGGTTTGCCAGCCGGTGTTGGCGTCGGCCGACAGGATCTCGTCGGGCCGCAGCTCGGCCACGACCGCGCGGATGCGGGCGATGTCGGCGTCGGCATCGCCGCCGACCTTGAGCTGGAAACGGCGGTAACCTTCGGCCCGGTAACGCCGAACGCTCGCCGCCATCGCCTCGGGTGCGTCCTGGCTGATCGCCCGATAGAGGGCGGCGGTCGGGCCGAAGCGTCCCCCCAGCAGGGTGACGAGAGGCAGACCGGCGACCTTGCCGAGGATGTCCCAACACGCCACGTCGATCCCCGATTTGACGTACGGATGCCCGAGCAGCGCCCGATCCATCGCCAGGTTGAGTTCGAGCAGCCGGGTCGGGTCGGCGCCAATCAAGGCCGGCCCGATTTCCCGCATGCCGGCACGCACGCCCTCGGCATAGGCCGGCAGGTAGGCGGGCCCGAGGGGGCAGACTTCGCCCCATCCGGTGACGCCTGCGTCCGTGTCGACCCGCACGACCGTCGAATCGAACGCTTCGACCGACTTACCCTTCGCCCACTTGTAGCTGCCTTCCTTGACCTTCAGCTCGACCCGATAGGCGAGGATCCGGGCGATGCGCATGCCAATCTCCGTCACGGCCGGTGGGTCATAGCGCGACCACCATGCCGCCGTCGACGGTCAGACAATGGCCGGTCACGAACGAGGCGGCGTCGGATGCAAGGAAGACCACGGGGCCGATGATTTCGCTCGGCTCGGCCCAGCGGCCCAAGGGCGTGCGCGCACAGATCTGGGCGTTGAAATCCGCCCGCGCGCGCAGCGGTGCGTTGAGCTCGGTCGCGAAGTAGCCGGGCGCCACCGCGTTGCAGGTGATCCCGTGCGGCGCCAGCTCGACGGCGAGCGCCCGGGTGAGAGCCGTGAGCCCGCCCTTGGCCGCGGTGTAGGCTGGGGTGGTGGGCCGGGCGATGTTCGCCCCGACGATCGAGGCGATGTTGATGATCCGCCCCCAGCGGTTGGCGATCATCGGCCCCGAGGCTGCTTGCGCGAGCCGGAAGGGCGCCGTGAGGTCCACGTCCAGCACCCGTCGCCAATCGGCCTCGGGAAACTCGAGGAGCGGCGCCCGATGGCTGATGCCGGCATTGTTCACCAGGACATCGAGCCGCCCCCGCTCGGCGACGATCCGCTCGATCGCGGCCTTGCCTTCCGCCGCGTCGGTCACGTCGAACGATGCACCCGAAGCGGTGCACCCCCAACCCGCGAGCTCCTTGACCCGGGCCGCGACCCGATCGGCGCCGGTCCCGTTGATCACCACATGCGCTCCGGCGCGGGCCAAACCCTCCGCCATCGCCCACCCGAGCCCGCGCGTCGACCCCGTGACCAGCGCCACGCGGCCGGCGAGCGAAAACAATCCCTCCATTCCCGCACCCTCTCTCGCCGCGACCCTACCACATGGCCGTCGGCGTCGCGCTCAATCGGGATTGACAATCTAATTGTCAATTCCATATAAGCAACGTTGTTGTCATCTTTCGAGGAGTCACACGATGATCAGGCGCAACGTTCTGATCGGTTCGGTGGCGGCGATCGTGGCCGCGGTCGGACTGACGACCGCCTATGCCGATTTCGGCGGCAGCCGGCACGGCTGGGGCGGGCACGGACTGCACGCACGGCTGTGCGGCCCCGACCGCGAGGCGAAGCTGGAAGCCGCCATCACCTACGTCCGCTACACCCTGGACATCCGGGCCGAGCAGGAGGCCCCCTGGGTCGCCTTGGTCGGGGCGGTGCGCGACGCCACGGGCAAAGTCGACGCCGTCTGCGCCGAGACCGAGGGCGCGTCGGTCCAGGGTCTGGACGCTCGGCTCGACCGGACCGAGGCCATGCTGGTCACGGGTCTCGCCGTGCTGCGCGACCTGCGCCCGGCACTGGACGCGTTCTACGCGGTGCTGGATGATGGCCAGCGCCAGCAGTTTGATGCGCTGGCCGAACATCGTCGGGGCTAGTGTCCCGATTCCGGAATTCGCCCGACCTCGCGGCAACCCTCGGAGCGAATACCAGAATCGAAGGGACACTAGAGAATTGTTGATTCTCGTGTCGTTTCTGGTTTCGAAGTTCGCATCCGAGGGTTGCCACGTGTTGGGGCGAACTTCGAAACCACGACACTAGTACCGACTTTCGCGAGTTCCGGAGTCGCCGACGGCGACTCCGGAGCCGCGAAATCGGTACCAAATCATGGTCTTGTACCCGATCACGGGCTTCGCGCCCGAAGGCCGCGAAACTCCGAGATCGGGTACTAGGGGGGGCAAGGTGGCCGACCATCCGGACGTCGTCGTCAAGCCGCCGCTCCTGGTCCTGGGCGCCCTCGCGGCCGCCTTTGTCGTCGATGCCTTATGGCCGGCCGCCGTCCTTCCCCGTGCCGTGCAGGTGCCGATCGGCATCGCGCTGTTCGTCGCCGGCGGTTGCTTGGCCGGGTGGGCGATGCACACCTTCCGCCGGGCGGGGACCAACATCCCCACCTGGCGGCCCACCCTGGCCATCGCGACGACCGGGCCGTATCGGTTCACCCGCAATCCGATTTACATCGCGATGTGCGTGGCGTTCCTGGGCATCGCGATCCTGGGCGACAGCCTGTGGGCCGTGGCGGCCGTGGTTCCCGTGGCGCTGGTGCTGCATTTCGGCGTCGTCCGGCGCGAGGAGACGTACCTGGAGGGCAAGTTTGGCGAGGACTATCGCCGTTACCGGGCCGCCACGCGCCGCTGGGTTTGACCGTGACGAAGCCCGCGAACGCCTCGGGCGACGCGGTCTACGACCTGCTGGTCGCGACGCCACGCGTATTCTTCAAGCTGCGCGCGCTCGGCATGCGCATGGGTGCGGTCAGCCGCTGGGGCGGCGGAACCTGGGGGCTGCTCCGTTCCCTGCACCATGACGGTCCGATGACGGTGCCGCAGCTCGCCCGGCAGCGCCCCGTCGCGCGCCAGCGCATCCAGAAGCTCACCGACGAGCTGGCCGTCGCGGGTCTGGTCCGTTTCACCGACAATCCGGCGCATCGGCGCTCGAAGCTCGTCCGGCTCACCGCCAAGGGCGAGGCGACCTTTCGCGAGATCGACCTGGGCATACAGGCCCAGGCGGCGGAACTCGCACGGCACTTCAGCGCCGACGAGATCGCGACGACGAATCTCGTGCTGCGACGGCTCGCTGACGCGCTCGACGATGCCTTGGCCGAACCCCAGTGATCTAATCTGGAGCCGCGCCCTCGACGATGATCACGTCGGCGCGCGAGGCTCGGTGCCGCAGGGGCAGGATCGCCTGATACTCGGGCGAGCGGTACCAGGTGTGGGCCGCCGTCACGGACGGGAACTCGATGACCACCACCCGCTGCCGCGCGGCGGCGCCTTCCATCACCTCCAACGCACCGCCGCGCACCAGGAAACGGCCGCCGTGGCGGGCGATGGTCGCCGGCACGTCGCGGCGGTAGAGGGCATAGGTCTCGGGGTTGTCGACGTCGACGGTGGCGATGACGTAGCCGGGCATGGCATCTCCCCTCGGCGGCACACTAGCGGACCACCCGCGGACTCTCTTATATGGGCGGCGGGACGCGAGGGGGAGAGGTCATGGCGAAACGGCGCGTGGTTCTGACCGGCGCGGCGGGCTACATCTCGGGCCAGCTTCTGCCCGAATTCCGGCGTCGCTACGAGCTGACTCTGCTCGACGTCGCGAAGGCAAATCTCGCCGACGTGATCGAGGTCGATCTCACCGATCCCAACCTCGAGGCCTATCGCCGGCACTTCAAGGGCGCCGATGCCATCGTCCACAACGCCTATACCTGGGACCCCAGGCGTAGCGGTCAGCACGAGTATCAATGGCTGCCGCCCGAGCAGGACCCCAGCCCCTATCCGGCCAGCATGGATGGCTACATCGACGAGCGCACCAACCTGGACATGGTCTACCGGGTCCTGCGCCTGGCGGTCGAGGAATCGATTCCCCGGGTGGTGATTGCCAGCTCGAACCACGCCGCCGACTGGTACGAAGGCAAGCTGCACAACGGTCTGCTGCAGTCGATCGGCCCCGAGATGCTCCCGTTGTCCGACAACTTCTATGGCTGGGCGAAGCAGGCCTACGAGCACCTGGGGTTCGTCTTCGCTTGCGGCCGCTTCGGCCGCGTGGTCGAGACGGTCTTCCTGCGCATCGGTGCGCCCCGGCCGATCTCGGGACCACGCGTGGCGGGCGATCTGATCGGCTACCGTCGTGACCTGGGTGCCTACATCAGCCCCCGGGATCTCACCCAGCTCTACCTCAAGTCCGTCGAGACGGCCGACATTTGCGGCACCGTCGGCGTCCCCTGCCAGATCTTCTACGGCCGATCGAACAACACCCGGGCGTTCTGGAGCATCGCCAATGCCCGTGAGGTGATCGGCTATGCGCCCGAGGACGACTCCGAGGTCCTCTTCGCCGCCGACATTCGCCGGCTGTTGATCGCGCCGGCCGAGCGATGACGCGCGGTCACCGGCTGCTGGGGTACGGCGACGAGATCAGCGTCACCCCGCGCGCCACCCTTCGGTTCATGGTGAGCGCCGAGGGTCTGGAGCGCTATCGGGCCGACATCGTCCGCTTGCGCTGCGCCGACGACAGTCCCGGCGGCCCCGGATTCAGCGAAATCGTCGTGCCATCGGCGGCGAACGGCGACTACCGGGCCCGGTTCCAGCCCATTCTGGCCGGATCCTACGCCATCGTGCCGGAGAACCAGCGGTTGCTCAGGCTCTCAAGCCTGACCGCGCAGGCGTTCATCTGGGCGACCACGCCGCGCCTGGGCCCCCAGGCGATTCTCGGTACGTGGTCCCAGGGAATGGGTAGCGGCTTCGCCCTGGTCATCGAGGGCGACGGGTGTCTGGGGCTTCGGCTCGCCGGGCGCGGCGGCGATTTCGTCAGCGTCACGACCGGGGTGCCGGTTCCCGCGCGCACCTGGCTGTTCGTGGCCGCGACCTTCGACGCCGGGACAGGCCAGACCGTGCTGTATCAGGAGCCGGTGGACCCCGGCCTCACGCCGCACCGCCCCACCCGGGTCGCGGCACGGGTCGAGGGTGCGCGGGCCGACAGCGGCGGCCGGTTGCTGGTGGCGGCCTGGACCGAGAGCCAGCGGGCGAACCGACCCACGGCCGGCGGCTTCTTTAACGGCCGCATCGAGGCACCACGCCTCGCCGATCGGGCGCTCGACCCGTCCCAGATCCAGGTCCTCAAGCAGCCGATCCCACCGATCGGCCTCGGCGAGGCCCTGATCGGGTGTTGGGACTTCGCCCGCGACATCCCCGCGACGCGAATCGTCGATGTCGGTCCCAACAAGTTCCATGGTCAGACCGTCAACCTGCCGACCCGGGCCGTGCGCGGGCACCGCTGGACCGGTGCCGAGATGAACTGGCGCTACGCGCCCGAGCAGTACGCGGCGATCCACTTCCACGACGACGATCTCTACGACTGCGGCTGGGAGACGGACTTCGAGCTCACCATTCCGGGCGACTGGCCGAGCGGCTGCTACGCCGCGCGGCTGCGGGCCGACGGGGACGAGGAATACATACCGTTCTTCGTGCGGCCGGAGACCGGGCGGCCGACGGCCGACGCGGTCTATATCGCCAGCACCGCGACCTACCAAGCCTACGCCAATGGTTTGAAGGCGGCCTACGACCAGGCGTCCGAATCGGTGGCTGGCCAGTTCGCGAAACTGAGTTCCGAGGATGTGTTTCTTTCGCACCACCCGGAATTCGGGGGCTCGACCTACGACACCCACCGGGATGGAACGGGTATTTGCCACGCCTCGCGCCTGCGGCCGATGCTCGACGTCCGCCCGCGCTCCCACCTGTGGACCTACGACGCCGACAGCCTGATCGTCGATTGGCTCGCCGCCAAGGCGATTCCCTGCGACGTCATCACCGACGAGGACCTGGATGCGGAGGGGGCCGGTCTTCTCAAGCCCTATCGGGTGGTGTTGACCGGACGGCAGCCGGAATACGTGTCAACTCGCATGTGGGACGGGCTCGCCGGGTACCTGAAGGGCGGGGGTCGGCTGATGTATCTGGGTGGCAACGGGTTCTACTGGCGAATTGCCTTCCATCCTCAGCTCAAGGGCGTGCTGGAAGTGCGCCGGGCCGAGGGCGGCACGCGCGCCTGGAGCACGGCGCCAGGGGAGGCCTACCATTCGTTCACCGGCGAGCACGGGGGCCTATGGCGCCGCCAGGGCCGCCCGCCGAATCTGCTGACCGGCGTGGGCTTCACCGGGCAGGGATTCGACACGGGCACCCACTATCGGCGTACGGCGGCGGCGGCCGATCCACGCGCGGCGTTCATCTTCGATGGCGTCGATGGCGACGTCATCGGCGACCACGGGGCCTTCGGCGGCGCCGCTGGGATCGAGGTCGATCGGTTCGACCGCGGCCTCGGCTCGCCGCCCCACGCTCTGGTCGTGGCCCGGTCCGAGAACCACAGCGCGCACTGGCAGCGGGTGATCGAGGAGTTCCTCGCCATGCATCCCATGGTCACCGGGCAGACCAACGCGCTGCTGCGCGCGGACATGACGTTTTTCGAGACGCCGGCCGGCGGCGCGGTGTTCTCCGTTGGCTCCATCGCCTGGGGCGGGTCCCTTGCCACCGACGGCTACGCCAACGACGTGTCCCGGATCACGGAGAACGTGCTGCGCCGGTTCCTCGAATCCCAGTCCTTTCCGATGCCGCCCCTGCCGGACGATGCGCCCGGCGATCCGGATGTCGCCGGGACCGAAGGCGTCGTCGAGGGGTTCAATCGGCCGGCCTGACGGCGGCGCCTTAGGGAAAGTCGCAGCGCTCGGCGGTGACGCTGACAAATCCAGGGGATCCGGGCAAGGCCGCGAACCGATATTCGCTCGCACCGTCCACCAGGGCATGATGCAGAGGCAAGGGGCCGCTGACCCGCGTCTCCGCCCCGGACAAGGTCGTGAACAGCAGCGTCACGGGAAGTCCCGGATCGAACTGTGCCAGAGGGTTGCCGAAGGAATCGGCCGCCGATTCCCCGACTCCGGTGACCGTGATCGCGCCACCCCCGAACCCCACCGACGTGCCAGCGCTGGTCCCGATCGCCGTTTGAATGATGAATCGCTTGGTCTGGGGCGCGTCGTCGCAGGATTTCTCCTGCGAGACGTGCTGCAGGACGAAGCCCAGCCTCTCGGGGTCGACCCCATCCGCCAGCCGCGCCGCCAGCCGTGCCGCGAGATCCTTGATGGGCCCCTTGGGCACATCGCGTTCATACCGACCCTCGGACGCCTCAAGCGCGCTCTCGGCCGAGCCGAGTCGCGCCGCCATGGCGTCCCGCTCCTCCTGCAGCGCGTCGATCCTGGCCTGCAACTCGGCGACGCTGTTGTCCAAACGGTCAACATCCCGCCAGGCGATGCCGTGGCCGGCATCGTAGGCATAGAGGCCGATCGCAATCGCCCCGACGAGCAAGAGTAGCAGCCGAGCGCTGGTACCCCATACCCGACGGCGGCGACGGCCGCGATCGCGATCTCCGAACCGAGTCAGAACCATTCCACGACCTCCGGCGCGCGCGCCCACGGTAGATGGAGAATCGCCCGCAGGCAAACCGTTAGGTTCCGCGACCTTTACGCGGCCGGGGCGCGGCTGCTATCCAGGGCCGGACCGGGGAGGATCGCGATGGCGCGGGGACACGAAATCAGGCAGCGGCTGGCCGACGGGCACAACCTGCTGGCCAGTTGGCTGACGTTGTGCAGCAACATCGCCGCCGAGATCATGGCGCTCGCCGGCTTCGACATCCTGATCATCGACCAAGAGCACGGCCCGGGCGATCCGCACAACGCGATCGGACTGATGCAGGCGACGCGCGCCGGTGACGCGCCCTGCATCATGCGGTTGGCCAGCCACGACCCGAACCTGATCAAGCGCTCGCTCGACATCGGCGTGGATGGCCTGATGCTGCCGATGGTCGAGACGGCGGACCAGGCCAAGGCCATCGTCGCCGCCTGTCGCCTGCCGCCGGCGGGGTTTCGCGGCATCGCCCCGGGCAGCGTGCGGGCCGCCCGCTATGGGCTCGATCGCGCCGCCTTCATCGCCGATGGCGGTCGCGACGTCTATGTGATCTGCCAGGTCGAAACCCGGGCGACCTTGGACCGGATTCCGGCGATCGCCGCGGTCGAGGGAGTCGATATGCTGTTCATTGGCCGCAACGACCTGGCGTCCAGCATCGGCAAGGCGGGCGATCTCAACCATCCCGATGCCCGCGCCCAGCAGGCCGACGCGGAAGCCCAGATCAAGGCGACGAACCGGCTGCTCGGCGGCATCGTCGCCCCCGGATTGGACGCCAAGACCCTGTTCGCGAGCGGCCATCGCCTGGTGATCAGTGGGAGCGACCACACGTTCCTGCGCGATGCGGCGATCGCGACCGTGAAGGGTGCCAAGGCCTGACCATCGCCTTCGTCATCGCCGTGGCGGGTGCCGCCGCCTGGATCTATCTCCTGGCATTCCACGGCGCGTTTTGGCGGGAGAGGCCGACACCCCCGCGGGCCGAGGGTGGCGCGCTGCCCGGCGTCGTCGCCGTGGTTCCGGCCCGCGACGAGGCCGATGTCGTCGGCACCGCCGTCGCGTCGCTGCTGGGCCAGACCTACGCCGGGCCGTTCCATGTGGTGCTCGTCGACGACCATTCGAGCGATGGCACCGCCGCGGCGGCCGCGGCCGGCGCCCCGGCCGCTCGGCTCACGATCCTGGCGGCGCCCCCGCTCCAGCCCGGTTGGACCGGCAAGCTGTGGGCCGTGGCCCAGGGGCTCGAGGAAGCCCGCCGTCAGGCTCCGGATGCGACCTATGTTCTGCTGACCGATGCCGACATCGAGCATGATCCGGACAATCTGGCGGAGCTCGTCGCCCGGGCCGAACAGGGCCGGCTCGACCTCGTGTCCCTCATGGTGCGCCTGCCCTGCCGGACCTGGGTCGAACGCCTGCTGGTTCCGGCCTATCTGTTCTTCTTCCAGATGCTTTATCCGTTCGCTTGGGTGCGGGACGTGACGCGGTCGACCGCCGCCGCCGCCGGCGGCTGCATGCTGGTGCGCCGGGCCGCGCTCGATCGCATGGGCGGCCTCGCGACGATCCGCGCTCAGGTGATCGACGATTGCGCGCTGGCCCGCGCCGTCAAGCCCGGCGGCGGCGGGATATGGCTCGGACTGGCGGATCGGACCCGCAGCCTGCGGGGTTATCCCCGGCCTGGCGACATGTGGCGGCTGATTGCCCGCAGCGCGTACAGTCAGCTTCGCTTGTCTCCCTGGCTGCTGGCGGTCACGGTCGCCGGGATGGGCCTCGTGTACCTTGCACCACCTCTCCTGGCCGCCACCGGTGGCGGACTCCTGTCGGCCATCGGGGTTGGAACTTGGCTCGCCATGACGATCGTCTATGTCCCCACCCTGCGCCATTGTCGCTGTTCGCCCTTCCTCGCGCCGCTGCTTCCCGCCGTCGCGCTCTTCTATTTTCTGGCGACTCTCGATTCCGCGCGCCGGCACTGGACCGGTCGCGGCGGCGCCTGGAAGGGGCGCACCCAAGCAGTCCGGTGTCCTTGACTGCGAACCCGCATCCCAGCATCGCCGATCGGGTCCGGCGGTCCGGCAGCTCGTTCTACGGCGCCATGCGCCTGCTGCCGCGCGAGCGGCGCCAGGCGATGTTCGCCATCTACGCCTTCTGCCGCGAGGTGGACGACATCGCCGACGGCACGTTGCCGGCGGTTCAGAAGCGCGCGCAACTCGGAGCGTGGCGCGACGAGATAGCGGCGATCTTCTCCGGCGATCGCTCCTCGAGCGGGCCGCGCCACGTGATCGCTCGATCCCTCGTCGGCCCGGTGGGGGCGTACGGCCTCCGGCGCGAGGACTTCCTGGCCGTGATCGACGGGGTGGCCATGGATGCGGACGACCTGATGCGGGCCCCGTCGGCGGCCGATCTCGATCTCTATGCCGATCGGGTGGCCGGGGCGGTCGGGCGCCTGTCGGTCCGGGTCTTCGGCTGTTCCACCGCCCACGCCGACCAGGGCGCGGCCGCCCTTGGCCGCGCCCTGCAGTTCACCAACATCCTGCGTGACCTGGCGGAGGACGCGGAGCGCGGTCGGCTCTATCTGCCGCGCGAACTCCTGCTGCGCCACGGAATCGCGAATCACGATCCCGCCGCCGTCCTCGTTCACCCGAATTTTCCCGATGCCTGCGCCGAATTCGCCCGTTCGGCCCGGCAAGCCTTCGCCGACGCGCGGGCGGCCATGGCTCGATGCCCGCGGCGCCCAATGCGGCCCGCGGCGCTCATGGCCGCAGTCTACGGCACGCTCCTCGATCGCCTGGAAGCGGCCGGGTGGCGCCCGGCTGGCCCCCGCGTCCGGATTCCCATGCCCGTCAAGCTGTGGCTGGTACTGCGCTGGGGACTGTTCTAGGTTTCCCTTGAGCGGGCACGCGGATTGTCTCATCCTGAGTCGACGGCGCACTGGCAACGTGAAGATTGGTTAGTTTCCAAGAACATGGGCGGTCACGATCGGGATGTTCGCGCCCTCAGGCGCGATCGGGAAACGCGCTCGATGGCGCAGGTATCGTGCTTGGCGCGCGCGGCCGAAGGCTTGCTCGCCCACCAGCGCGAGGATGGTCATTGGGCGTTCGAGCTCGAGGCGGATGCCACCATCCCGGCCGAATACGTGCTTCTGCGGCACTTCCTCGGCGAGAGAGACCCGGCCCTGGAGGCGCGGATCGCCGCCTACCTCAGGCGGACCCAAACCGACCATGGCTGCTGGCCCCTGTTCCATGGCGGCGCCCTCAATGTCAGTTGCAGCGTCAAGGCGTACTTCGCCCTCCGGTTGGTCGGGGATCCTCTCGATGCCCCGCACATGGTGCGGGCACGCAATGCGATCCTGGCTTGCGGCGGCGCCGCCAAGGCCAACGTCTTCACCCGCATCCAGCTTGCGCTTTACGGCGAGGTGCCATGGCGTGCCGTGCCGGCGATGCCGGTGGAAATCATGCTGCTGCCGCGCTGGTTCCCGTTCCATATCGACCAGATCTCCTATTGGTCGCGCACGGTCATGGTACCGCTTCTGGTGCTCATGGCCCTGCGGCCGCGGGCGCGCAATCCGCGCGGGATCACGATCGCCGAGCTGTTCGTGCGACCACCGTCCCTCGAGCAGCGCTGGGGGCCTGACCGCGAGCGATCCTGGATCGCCAGCCTGTTCAAGTTCGCCGATCGCATGCTGCACGCGGCGCCCTATTGGCCGCGTCATTCCCGGGTCAAGGCGATCGATGCCGCCGTCGGTTTCGTTCGGGAACGGCTGAACGGCGACGACGGCCTCGGCGCGATCTATCCCGCCATGGCGAACACGGTGATGATGTTCGACAGCCTCGGCGACCGCATTCCCGAGGCCGAACGCGAGGTCGCGCGCGCCGCCATCGATCGTCTCCTGGTGGTGGGCGATCACGAGGCCTACTGCCAGCCATGCCTGTCACCGGTGTGGGACACGGCCCTGGCCGCTCTCGCCTTGCTCGAGACCGGCGATCACGACGACGCGGTCCGGCGCGGGCTCGATTGGTTGGTCGAACGCCAGGTTCTCGACGTGCGGGGCGATTGGGCCGTGCGCCGGCCGGACGTTCGGCCGGGCGGCTGGCCGTTCCAGTACGCCAATGCCCACTACCCGGATCTGGACGACACCGCGGTCGTGGTGATGGCGCTGGATCGGGCCGATCGAAATAGGTACCGCGAGGCCATCGACCGGGGCGTCGAGTGGGTCGTGGGCATGCAGAGCCGGAACGGGGGCTGGGGCGCGTTCGACGCCGACAACACCGCCCTGCATCTCAATCACATTCCCTTTTCGGACCACGGGGCCCTGCTCGATCCCCCGACGTCCGACGTGACCGCCCGCTGCGTCAGCATGCTCATGCAGGTCGGGTTCGATCGCAACCATCCGGTGGTCGCGCACGGCCTTGAGTTCCTGAGACGCGAGCAGGAGCCGGACGGGGCTTGGTTCGGGCGCTGGGGCACGAACTACATCTACGGTACCTGGTCGGCCCTCTGCGCGCTCAACGCCGCCGGCATCTCCCATGACGCGCCCGAAGTCCTGAAGGCGGTTGCCTGGTTGCTGGCGCACCAGCGCGCCGATGGCGGCTGGGGCGAGGATGGGCGTTCCTACGAGCAGGACACCCCGCGTGGCACGGCGCGCGAAAGCACGCCGTCGCAGACCGCCTGGGCCCTGCTCGGCCTGATGGCGGCGGGCGTGACCGCGCACTCCGCGGTCGAACGTGGCGTTCGGTATCTGGAGGTGACGCAGACGTCCGACGGGACCTGGGACGAGCCGCAGTACACCGCCGTCGGCTTTCCCCGGGTGTTCTACCTGCGCTACCACGGCTACCGCAGCCACTTCCCGTTGTGGGCGCTCGCACGCCACCGCGACCTCAGGGCGAGCAACAGCGGCCGCGTCGCCTTCGGCATGTGACGTCCATCGCCCTGGTCTGTGGCCTGGAAGCCGAGGCAAGGATCGCCCGGCGTCACGGATTGGCGGTTGCTTGTTCCGGGTCCGACGCCGGCCGTGCCGATGCGCTGGCCCGGCGCTGGTTGGCGGAGGGTTTCGGCGCGCTGGTGAGCTTCGGCGTCGCCGGCGGCCTCGATCCGGCTCTCGTCGCCGGCGACGTGATCGCCGCCGCCGAGATCATCGACGGCGGCGATCGCTGGGTCGGATCCGTCGCCTGGCGCGACCGGCTGGCCGCACGTCTGCCCGGGGCCCGCCTCGGCATGATCGTCGCCCCGCGCGCCGTGGTCGCCGACCGGGCGGCCAAGCGGGAGCTGCATCGGTCGACGGGCGCGATGGCCGTCGATTTGGAAAGCGGGGCCGTCGCCCGGGCCGCGGCGGCGGCGGGTGTGCCCTTTGTCGCGGTGCGGGCCGTGGCCGACGACGCCCGCCGAACCCTTCTGCCCCACGCCGCGACCCTGATCGACGCGCGCGGGCGCGTTGCCTGGACGCGCGTCGCGGTCAATCTTGCGCGGCGGCCGGGCCTGGTCGTGTCGTTGATCGGCTTGGCCCTGGACACCCGCCGCGCCCTGGCGGCCCTTGACGCCGCCGCGGCGGCGCTGGCGATCGAGCCTCCGCCCTAATCCCCGGCGGTGGCGCGGGGCTCGCCCAGGCCTCCGTTGCCGATCCGGGTCAGCGACTCCTCGACGTGGCGGGAAAACACGAACTGGGCGGGGCGCTGCGCCTCGAGCGGGATCTCGGCCGCCATGGCCCCCGTGGTCCGTGGACCACGCAGGGCGGCGATGGCCGCCTTCCAGGGCCGCCGCACCGAATCGGCGACGGCGGTGGCCTCGTACCCGCTATGGACCATGCAGTCGGCGCATTTCTCGTAGTTGCCCGTGCCGTAACGGTCCCAGTCGGTGTCGTCCATCAGTTCCCGGTAGGTCTTGGCGTAGCCCTCGCCGAGCAGGTAGCACGGCCGCTGCCAGCCGAACACGTTGCGAGTCGGGTTGCCCCAGGGCGTGCAGTGATAGGACTGGTTCCCGGCGAGAAAATCGAGGAACAGGGGGGATTGGCTGAACTGCCAGCCGCGCCCGCGCCCCTTGGCGAACAGGTCGCGGAACAACTGCTTCGTGCGTTTGCGGTTCAGGAAATGCGCCTGGTCGGGCGCCCGCTCGTAGGCGTATCCCGGCGACACGGTGATGCCGTCCAACCCCATGGCCATCACGGTGTCGAAGAAGCCCGCGAACCGGTCGGGATTGGCGCCCCCGAACAGGGTGCAGTTGATGTTGACGCGAAAGCCCTTGGCCTTGGCGGCCAGGATCGCCGCCACGGCCCGGTCGTAGGTGCCGGCCTGGCAGACCGATTTGTCATGGTCGCCGCGATCGCCGTCCAGATGGATCGACCAGGTGAAGTAGGGATCGGGCCGGAAGCGATCCAACTTCTTCTCCAGCAACAGCGCGTTGGTACACAGGTACACGTAGCGCCGCTGGGCGATGAGGCCCGCCACGATCGCCTCGATCTCGCGATGCAGCAGCGGTTCCCCGCCGGCGATCGAGACGACCGGCGCGCCGCACTCCGCGGCAGCGCCCAGGCACTCATCGACGCCGAGGCGCTGGTTCAGGATCGCGTCCGGATAGTCGATCTTGCCGCAGCCGGCGCAGGCGAGGTTGCAGCGGAACAGGGGCTCCAGCATCAGGACCAGCGGATACCGTTTGTGTCCCGCCAGATGCTGGCGCAACACGTACAGTCCTACCCGGGCCTGTTGGTGCAAGGGGATTCCCATGCTTATCCTCGCGTTTTCGACGCCCTGTGTTACCGTCCGCCGCCACATTCCGCAATGGACTTCGGGGACGAGGATGATCGCCGGATCGGCCGTGAAGAGTCTGGGATTGCCGGCCCTGCTGCTGGCCCTGATTTCGTGGACGGCGCCGGCTCGGGCCGAGGACATGGCGCCGGAAGCGGTCGTCGGCGAACTCTACCAGACCCTGCTCGCGGTAATGCGGGAGGGGAAGGATTTCGCCGGCCGGGCGGAGACCCTCGAGCCGGTTCTCGATCGCGTCTACAACTTCCCGCTCATGACCCGTCTGGCGGTGGGCAAGGCATGGTCGGGCGCCGGCGACCAGACGAAGGACCGGGTGACCGGCGCCTTCCGACGGCTCTCGATCGCGACCTACGCCAACCAGTTCACGTCCTTCGACGGCGAGGAATTCGCGGTCCTGGGGTCGCGCTCGACCGATTCCGGCGACGTGGTCGTGGCGACCCACATCGCTCCGGCGGGCGGCGAGGCGGTCATCATCGACTACCTCATACGGCGCGGCGAGGACGGTTGGCGGATCGCCGATGTCTATCTCACCGGCACCATCAGCGAGCTCGCGACGAAGCGTTCCGAGTTTGCCGGCATCATCAAGAGCGGCGGCCTCGAAGGCCTGATCACCGCCCTCGAGGTCAAGGCCGACGCCCTGGCTGCGTTCTGATCACCGACGCACGACGGCGAGCAGGGCCGGCAGGCCGATCAGGTTGCAGACCAGCAAGGCGCCGATCGCCAGCAGGAGCATCGCTCCCATGTCGGCGGTGCCGGGGTGGCCAGACAGCGCAAGGGAGCCGAAGGCGGATGCGGTGGTGGCCGCGCTGTACAGCACGGCGCGCGCCGTTCCGGTCTGCAGGACTCCCTCGGCGCCGGCGCGCCAGCCGATCACCAGGTAGGTCGGGAACGACACCCCGATGCCCAGAAGCAGGGGCAGGCCGATGATGTTGGTGAAATTGATCGGCAGGCCGAGGATCACGCTGCCGCCCATGGTCAACAGCCCGGCGAGAAGCAGGGGGGCGAGGATCAGGGTCACGTCCAGCGCCCGCCGCAGGGCCAACCCGAGCAGGACGACGATGGCCGCCAAAGCCGCGAGGGAGGCGGTCAGGAAGGCATCGACCACGACGGCGCCGGAATCGACGATCGAGGCGGCCATGCCCGTGGCATCCGGGGCGATGCCGCGGACCGAGGCCACGAAGGCGGCGATGGCGGTGTTGTCCAGGTCGCGGCCCTCGGGGTAGATCGCGACCCGCACGCGGCCATCCGCCGCGCGCCAGTCGGCGGCTAAATCCGCCGGCAAGGTCTCGGCGGTGACCGGCCCGACCGTCAGCAGCGCGCGGAGGTCGGCCAGCACGGTCGCGAGATCGCCGATCACCGCGGCCTGAATCGCCGGCATCAGGCTCGGGCCTCTGTCCGCGGCCGCATCCAGGGCGTTGGCGAGGCGACGGGCCTCGGCGCCGGCTCCGGGCAGGGACAGGAGCTGTTCCGCCACCCGCGTCATGGCGGCGATCACCGCGTCCGGATCCGGCGGCTCGGCGACGGCCGGCGGCGACAGGGTCGGCCCCAGGATGATCGCGGCGTCGGCCAGCGGCGCCAGCTTGGCGTCTTGGTCCGGCGGGACGAAATCAGCCAGGGTCTGGGTTCGGGCGACCCCCGCGAGCGCTCGGGCTCGGGCCGCGAGATCGGCTGCCGCCGTGGCGTTCGCCACCAGTACGTTCAAGGCGTACGGCGATGCGAGCGGGTCGACCAGGAGATCCTGGAGTGTCGCCACCGACTGGGCGTCGGGGTCCTTGAGGTGCAGCGGATTCATGTCGAACCGCAGCGCCGTGAGGGCCACGAGCGAGCCGAGAGCGAGGGCGGCGAACGTCGCGAGGACCAGCCGGCTGTGCACGGCGAGGGCGGAATCGAGCGCCGCCAGGGACCGCCCCACCGGCCGCGATGCCCGGACCTGGGGTCGGAGCAGGGCGATCAGCGCCGGCAGGAGGGTCAGGTTGAGGACGAGGGCGATCGCCATGCCGACCCCGGAGATCAGTCCCAGCTCCGCCACCCCGTCGAATCGGGTCGGCAGGAAGGCGAGGAACCCGGCGGCGATCGCCAACCCCGCCAGAATCATGGCGCCGCCGATGCCCTGTCCCACCCGCGCGAGGGCCTCGATCGGGTCGCCCGCGCCGCGCCGATCGCCCCGGTAGCGCGTGCAGAATTGGATGCCGAAGTCGACCGCGATGCCCACGAACATGATGCCGAAGGCCACGGAAATGAGATTGAGGGTGCCGACCGCGAGAGCGGCGAACCCGGTGGTGGCGATCAAGCCCGCGACCATGGTGGCGAGGATGGCACCGATCAGCCGTGCCTCGCGCAGGGCAACGACGAGCAACAGGGTCACCAGGGCGAAGGACAGGCCGAGGCCCCATTCCGCGCCCCGGGCGACGGACGCGAGTTCCTCGTCGTCCAGCGCCACGCCGCCGGTCAGCCGCACGCTGACGTCAAGGTCCGCCGCCGCCGCCCGCAGGGCCGCGGACGCGCGCCCGCCCGGGGCGAGCGATCCGGCGTCCAGGACCGGCTGCACCAGGATCAGCCGCCGCGACCCGCGCGGATCGGCGGGCGCATCGCCGAAGGTCCTGGCCCAGGCGATCGGCTCGGGCCGCCCCGACAGCACGGATTCGATCGCCGCCGCCACGGGCGCGAACCGCTCGACCAGAATGGTGGCGTCGGTCTCGCCCCGCTGGGCCGCGTCGAGCGCCAGCCCCAGCACGTCCAGCAATCCCCGCAGCGATGGGTCCGCCGCCAGGGTGCCCAGCATCGGCTGCGCCGCGATGATCCGATCGGCCAGGTCGAACACCTGGTCGGGGGGCAGGAACAAGACGCCGTACTGCCGGAAATAGGGGTGGGAATCGGGCCGCGACACCCGCCGAAACAGATCGTCCCGGCCTTCCAGGCGTTGCGCCAATGCCGCCGCCGCCTGGTCCGCCGCGGCCGGCGTCGCCGCGTCGATCACCACGACCAGAAGGTCGTCGAACTGCGGGAAGGCGCGGTCGAAGTCGACTTCACGTTGGCGAAACGGAACCGCCGTGCTGATCATCTCCTCGGTCGATGTGTCGATCCCCAGCCGCGTGGCGACGATCGCGGCGGAACCGAGAGTCAGCAGGGCCGCGAGTGCGAGCACGGGCCAGGGCCTGCGGGCGCAGATCGCCACCAGCCGGCCCGTGAGCGTGCCGAGCACGATCGGATCAGGGCGCGGGAAGGGCCGGCGGATCGGCCACCAGACGCCGCAGGGCGAGGTTCAATCCGGCCAGCCCGCCGCCGTTCTCCGCCGCCATGGTCGCCGCGGCCGTGCGCAGCAGCACACGGGCGCTGAGGCCGGCGAAGACGATGTCCTCGACGCGAAAGCCATCGCCGTCGGGACGCACGTGCCAATCGATCGCCAGGGGCTGGTAGCCGGGCCGCGACGCCTCGCTGGCGACGATCTCGACGCCATCGGCGCCGGGGCGTAAATCGGTGACCGCGAAGCGGATCACCCGATAGATGTCGGGGTCCCTGGCCATGGCGTTCGCGAGAATTCCGGTCAGGAGGTCGATGAACTCGTCCTGTTCCGTCGGGGACCCGGCCTCCCACACTGGACCGGCGGTCGATCCCGCCAGGGCCTCGAGATCCAGCGCCGACGCCAGGAGCCGCAGGGCCGCGTCGCGTCGGGCCGTGTCGTCGCTGGTGGCGAGCGTCGCGATCGCCTGATCCGAAATCGCCGCGACGAAGGCCCGCGAATCCGCGCGCAGGGGCGAAACCGCGACCGCCAGGACCAGGAGCGACCAGCCGACAAGGCGCAACAGCATTACGACTCCCAGGGAGACAAACCCGATCCTATGTGACGACTGGTTGTGCCGTGTCAACGCGCGCGGCGCCGGGATCGCGGCCAAGGTTAGTCTCGGTCGACCGCGCGCAGGCGTCGCGCATCCCGGTGCGCCCTGACGCCGGCGATGACTTTGTCGGCGAGCGCCTTGGGAAGGTGGCCGTAAGCGATGCCGCCCTCCTGCTCCTTCGGATCGACAACCCGCAAGTCCGGCCCTGGCCAGGTGAACACGTTGACCTCGTGCGTGACGATCCACGAGTGGCGGTCATCCAGGCCCAGGCGCCGCGCCACCCTCACCGGGATTTCCAGGGCGCCGATCTCTGGCCGAGGTTGCGCGTGGGTGATGGGCGCGACGACCACGATGGTCCGATCGCCATCCTTCTTGACGGTCAGAACCACCGCGCAGGGTCGGTCCTTGATGCCTTCCTCCCGGCCTAGGAGAGCTTCGTTACGCCACAGATAGGCGTAGCGGATGACGAGTCCGGGTTCCGGCGTTGGCAGCGCCACCTACGGCTCGATCTCGCGATCGAACCGTGCGGTCCAGTCAGGAGCCGCCGCCGTATCAAGCGCCTGCGCCAGATCGTCGGGGAGCTCCCAGGCGTAATAGGCTCGGCGCGTGTCGAGTTCCTTCAGGCGCTTGAACTCGTCCGCCGAGATCAGAACTAGGCTTTCGCGGCCATGGTTGGTTATGGCGACCGGTTCGCGCTGTGCTAGCTCGCGAAAGCGGCCGAATTGCTTCTGAAATTCGGCGGACGTGACGGTGACCATGGTGACTGCCCTTGAGCCAATATAGGAATTATAGCCGATACACAAATTTTCCACAATTGCCGTATTTTAAGCGAAATATTTTCGTATGGCTGATCCACCTATATGCCTAGCCCCAACCTCCGGCCGTCGAGGATTGCGGCGGCGGCGTGTCGGGGGCTGAGGCCATCGCCGATCACGTGCATTTCCAGGCCGGAGCCGGCCAGCGCGAGGGCGAGTTCGGTGGTGGCGACGTTGGTGGTGGCGAGCACCAGGCCGTCGAAGGGCAGGCGCCGCTCGGACCCGTCCATCAGGTCGCGGATGGTCGCCCCGTCGCCGTGCCATTCCACCACGGCGGACTCGACGATGAAGGTGGCCCCGGCCTTGCGCAGGCGTTCGCGCACGGGCAGGTCGGCGGCGGTCCGCGTCATCTCCCGCCCGACGTAGGGGTCGGGCGTGACGATGGTGACCCGGTGGCCCCGCTCGGCCAGGTGCCAGGCGGTGCCGACGCCCTTCCAGTTGCCGCCGTCGTCGAGCACCAAGACGTTGGGCCCCAGCCGCGCGGCCTTGCCCATTACATCCTCGGCCGACCAGACGTTCGGTCCTTCCACCCCAGGCATCCGGTCGCGGGTCGGCAGGCCGCGCTGATATCCCGCCCCGGAAGGCAGGGAGCCGGCGGCCAGCACCACCACGTCGGCGCCGCTGGCCCGCACCGCTTCGGCATCGAGATAGCGGTTGCGCAGGATCTGGACCTGGAGCTGCTCCAGTTGCCGCTCGTACCACGCGAGGAGATCGAGGATCTGGGCGCGCCTGGGCTGCTGCCCGGCGAGGCGAAACTGACCGCCCAGCCGATCGGCGGCCTCGACTAGGGTCACCCGGTGGCCGCGTTCGGCGGCCACCCGCGCCGTCTCCAGGCCGGCCGGGCCGCCGCCCACCACCAGGACGTGGCGCGGCGCCGCGGCCCGGGTGAACCGGTCGCCGCCCCATTCGAACTCGCGCCCCGCCGACGGGTTCACCAGGCAGGAGATGTGATAGTCCCGCGACCGCCGGCCCCAGCACATCTGGTTGCACGACAGGCAGGGCCGGACATCCGCCGCCCGGCCGTCCCGCGCCTTGTTGGCCATATGCGGGTCGGCGATCTGGCCGCGCACGATCGAAACCATATCGGCCTGGCCCGCGCCGATCACCGCGTCGGCATTCTCCGGCGTGCGGATGTGGCTTTCCGCCTGGACCTTGGCGTGACGGACGACCGCCTTGATCGCCTCGGCGAACGGGGGTCCGAGTTTGTCCTCGTACACCACGGTCGGCATGATCCGGGTGAAGTCGTAGTAGCTGCCGGTGCCGACCGTGATGTAGTCCACCAGGCCCCGGGCGTCGAGGTACGCCGCCACCTCCTGCTGGTCCGCGAGGCTGAGGAAGTCGGGCCGGGTCGGATCGACCGAGAGACACAGCCCGACGATGAAATCCTCGCCCACGGTCTTGCGAATGCCGGCGAGGACCGCCGTCGGGAAACGCATGCGATTCTCGAACCCACCGCCCCATTGGTCGTCGCGGCGGTTGGTGTGGGCCGACCAGAACTGCTCCAGCAGGGCGCCATAGCCGCCCATCAGCTCCGAGCCGTCGAAGCCCGCCTCCTTGTCCCGCCGGGCGGCCTGGGCGAAACAGCCGATCAGAATCTCGATCTCGGCCGCGGTCATGGCGTGGCTGCCGTCCGAATCGTGCATCGACGGCAGGCCGGAGGGCGACCAGTTGGCGTCAAGGGCGTTGTCCCAATCGCCATGGGCGCCGAGGTGGTACATCTGGTGGATCATCACCGTTTCGTTGGCATGGCAGGCGTCGGTGATGCGGCGGAACCCGGGAATCACCGCGTCGTCCTCGGCCAGGAAGTTCCCGCGCGTGAGCCTGGTCGCCTTGTGCACCGGCGACGGCTCGACCACAATCATCGCCGCCCCGCCGATCGATCGCTCCAGGTAGTAGCCGAGGTGGCGGTCCTGGGGCAGGCCCTCGACGCTCATATTGGCGGTGTGGGCCCCGAAGTTGAGCCGGTTCTTCAGCGTCATGTGGCGAAGCCGCAGCGGCTGGAACAGGTGCTTGAAGGTCGTGGTCATGGTGGCGGCCCCCCTGGCTCTCGTGTCGTGGTTTCGAAGTTCGCAATCCGTCGCAGCAGCCCTCGAGAGCGATCTTCGCGCGCCGGCTGCCGCAAGGCAATCATGGCCAAGGATTGGTTCCGGCGAGCGTCCCTGCTAGGTTGGCGGTCGCCCCATGACTTGTCTTCGCCTCGCTCCCGCCCTAGCCCTGCTCGCGTCTTCGGCCGCGTTGGCCGACGTCACGACGCCCCTGGAGCGCGCGATGTACGACTACGGCGTGGTGGAGTACTGTGGCCTCGCCGACCAGTCGGTTTGGGATGGCTACCGGCGCGAGGCCCTCGCGATCATCGCGTCCGAGCGCATGGGCCAGGAGCAGGTCAAGCGATCGAGCTTCAACGCGGCCCTGGCGGTTGACCTGGAGGCGGGCGATCGCGGCCTGGGCGGCTACCGCATCTGGTGTCGCAACGAAGGCGTTACCGCCGCCACCCGCTTTCGCGCTCGCGTGGTCGAGCCCTAGTGGTTCGCCCCAAACGCTTGATTCCCGATCCTTGTGTTTGGGGCGGACCACAGGATGAGAGTCCCACTGGGGATTCGGCCCGACGGATTGGGATCGATCCGTCGGAATCGAACCACTCGATTCAACTCTAGACATCAGGCATCAGGCATCGATGGTTTCGCTGATCGACGTCCTGCACGCTCGCGCGGGCCTGGTTTGCGCGGTGGGGGCGGGCGGCAAGAAATCGACCCTCGTCCGGCTGGCGCGGGCCCATTCCGGCCGTGTGCTGTTCACGTCCACGACCATGATCGGCCCGCTGCGCGACGATGTCCCCGGAGCGCGGGTGGTCGCCACCGAAGATGCCGTGCGCGATCGCGTGGCGGAGGCCGCGCGCGGCCATCGGTTGATCGCGGCGATCGGCCCGCACGTCAAGGCGGGGCGACACGCTGGCTTCGCCGAGGCGACCATCGAATCCCTGCGGGCCGCCGCCAGGGCCGATCTTACCCTGGTGAAGGCGGACGGCGCCCGCATGCGTCTCATCAAGGCGCCGGGCGACGCCGAGCCGGTGCTGCCGCGCACCATGACGACCCTGATCCCCGTGGTCTCGGCGGCGGTGATCGGCGAGCCTCTGACCGATCGCATCGCCCATCGCATTGAACGCCTGACGGCCGTGACCGGCGCCCAGATGGGCGACATCCTCACCCCCGAAAACCTTGGCCGGCTGCTGGCGCACCCGGAGGGCTCCCTGAAGGGTTGCGCCGATGCGGTCGTCGTTCCAGTCATCAACATGGTCGACGATCCGTCTCGCGTCGCGGCGGCTCGCGCGGCGGCGATGATCGCGCTGCGGTTGACCAATCGCTTCGACACGGTCGTGCTGGCCAGCATGGTGGCCGAGGACCCGATCGTCGCGCTGGTGCGCCGCTAGTGCCCCATCGATTCTGAAATTCGTTCCGATGGTTGCCGCGAGGTCGGACGAACTTCGAAACCACCGCACTAACTCCGGCGGGCTTGCACCCGCGTGCGGTGCCAGGCATAGAGGCCGCTGGCGACGATGACCCCGGCGCCGACGAAGGTCCAGCGGTCGGGAAAGTCGCCGAAGACGGCGTAGCCGAGCGCCACCATGCAGGGGATTTGCACGTAGGCGTAGGGCTGCAGCACCGAGGCGGGCGCGCACGTCAGCGCCTGGATGATGCACAGGTGCGCGCCGGTTCCGAGGATGCCCACCACCCCCATCAGCAGCCAGCCCTCCAGGGTCGGGTCCACCCAGATGAAGGGAACGACGGCGCTTAGCACCAGGGCGCCCACGGTGCCCGAATAGAACAGGGTCGTCGCCGCGCTGTCGGACGTGGACAGGATCCGCGTGGCGATCTGGTAGCTGGCGTAGAGCGTCGCGGCGCCAAGCGGCAGGATCACCGCCCAATGCATGACGCCGCTTCCCGGCCGGGCGACGATCAGGACGCCCACGAACCCGGCGACGATCGCCGACCAGCGTCGGACGCCCACGTTCTCGTGGAGAATCAAGGCGGACAGCATGGTGACCAGCAGCGGTGCCGTGGAACCGATGGCGTTGGCTTCGGCCAACGGCAGGAAGCTGTAGGCCGTCAGCGCGCACAGGGTCGAACCCACCAGGAACGCCGAGCGAAAGACCTGCAGACCCGGCCGGCGCGTGCGGACAAGGATGAGGAACCCGCCGCGCAAGGCGGGGGCCAGGGCGAAGAACAGGAACAGGGAATAACGCGCCCAGACGATCTGGAGCACCGGCAGAGACTGGCTGAGATACTTCGCGGTCGCGTCCATCAGCGAGAACAGGACGACCGTCGCGATCATCAGAAGGATGCCCCGGCCCACGTCCTGGCGCGGGCCGGGGCTGGGCGTCGGTGTGCTCAACCGAAGATCGGCGGGTGGCGGTCGAACCAGGGTCGCGCGGTCTCGATCTGGCTCGCGAGGCGGATGAGCGTCGCTTCGTCGCCGAAACGACCGGTGAACTGGACCCCAATTGGCAGTCCGGCCCTTGACCAGAAGAGAGGAAGTTGCATGGCCGGCTGTCCGGAGACGTTGGCGAGTGGCGTGAACGGCAGGCGCGCGAACAAGTCGTCGTAGTAGCGGCGGGCATCGCCCTTGGTCATGTCCACGGTTCCGAGCGGAAAGGGCGGTTCGGACAGCGTGGGCGAGAGCAGGGCATCGAAGCGCTCCATCAAACGGCCAAGCCGCCGCCCGGTCGCGTGGATCACCTGGATGGACTGGGCGTACTCCACGGTGGTCGAGCGCGATCCCATCTCCGCCCAATCGCGGGTCACCGGCTCCACGTCGTCATCGCGCAGGGCGCGCTTCAACACCCCGAGCCTGAGTTCGATGGTGTTGCGCGCCGCGGCGCCGAAGATGATCCACAACGCCTTGAGCAATGCCTCGACATCCACCTCGATGTTGGCCGGCTCGACGTGGTGCCCGAGGGAGGCGCACAGGTGTCCGGCGTCCTCGGCCGCGGCGACGCAATCGGCGTGCAGCGGCGTGCCGCCCGGCGCCGCCGTGACCAGTCCGATGCGGAGTTTCCCCACGGGCGCGCCGACCTCGGCGCTGAAGGGTCGAACGGGAGGCGGGGCCGCATAGGGGTCGCCCACGGCCGGCCCGTGGGTCAGGTCGAGGAGCACGGCCGTGTCCCGGACACTGCGGCTGACGCAGTGGCCCACCGCCAGGCCGCCGAGGCCCTCGGCCACGTCGGGTCCCATCGGGTTGCGCATGCGCGTCGGCTTCAATCCGACCAGGCCGCAATTGGCCGCGGGGACGCGGATCGAGCCCCCGCCGTCGGTGGCGTGGGCCAGGGGCAACATGCCGGCGGCGACCGCGGCGGCCGCGCCGCCACTCGACCCTCCGGCGCTGCGCGCGGGGTCCCATGGGTTGCGGGTCGGGCCGTGCGCCAGCGGCTCGGTCGACATGTTCAACCCGAATTCCGGCGTGTTGGTCTTGCCGAGGATGACCAGCCCCGCGGCACGGTAGCGCTCGACCAGGGTGCTGTCGTGGTCGGGCACGAAATCCGCGAACAGACGGCTGCCATTGCGGCAGGGCTGGCCCGCGTACAACAGGTTCAGATCCTTGAGCGCGTACGGAACCCCGGAGAGCGGTCCGTCCGGCAGGCCTCTGGCGATGGCGGCCCGCGCTTCCCCGTCCATCCGATGGATGATGGCGTTGAGCGTCGGGTTGTGCCGTTCGATACAGGCGAGGGCCGCGTCCAGGACTTCGCTGGCCGAGATCTGCTTGCGACGTATCAATTGGGCGAGCCCTACGCCGTCATGGTGCACGTACTCGCGAAACCCGGACATCCGATTCCCCCGTGTCGAACCGGCCGATCTGGCCCTATCGCGATGGCCTTAGCAATGGCAAGGTCGTCTTGGTCGGGGTTCCTGCCGGTCCGTGGCACGCTCCTTGCGTTAAGCCTAATCGACGGAACGGCCCGTCTCCCGCGCACGCGTTCATCGAGATCATGTTCGCGGGCGAAGACCAAAGCGACACCTTGAAGATCGGCGTCGTCCTGTTCGCCGGCACCGTCAACATCGGGACCGGCATGGCAAGCGACGTCAAGGACAACCCCGGCGCGCCGAATCGCTTCGCTGGAACCACGTGGCGCGGCTGCGTCGAGGCGAGACCGCATCCCTATGACATCGAGGATTCCTACGTCGCCAACACGTCCCCGGGCGGGCAGTGGCGGGCGTACTCCTGGCACGCCCATGTGATCCAGAACAACTGGCCGGCGATCACGGCGACGCGGGGGCCGAACAAGCAATGCCACGTCGAGTCGGTCCTGCCCCTGAGCGATCAGAAATCCAGTGTGGATGGGATCATCGACGCGCTGACGACGGATGGCCAGACGAACATCGCGGCCGGCGCGTACTGGGGCTGGGCCGTCCTGTCGCCGCAGGAGCCGTTCACCGACGGCTCCGAGTACGGGGACGACGAAACCGACAAGATCATGATCATCATGACCGACGGCGAGAATTTCGTCAGCACCGCCACCGGGTCATACTCGGCGTTCGGAACGATCGCCGAAGCCAACGCGGCCCTCGGTTGTCCGACGAATTTATCCGCGTGCAAGCTCGCCGAACTCAACCAACGAACCGCGGAGGTCTGCGAGGCCATCAAGGACGAAGAGATCACGGTTTACACGATCGGGTTCGACATCGACGATGCCAGCCCCGTGCTCGACCTGCTCGAGGACTGCGCGACGGACCAGAACAAGTTCTTCGTGTCGCCGACCAACGCCGATCTCGAGGCCACGTTCGCCACGATCGGCAACGAGTTGATGAACCTGCGGATCGGCCACTAAGGCACTCTGGTCGGGTTCAGTATTGGGATGACGATTGTGCGAGCGATCACTGCGCCATGGCGCCAGTCGTGCGATGATTTTCGCTAAGGACCCAGTTGGGCGTCGCACGCGATCCGTCTGACGCAATTGGGCTATGACCCCAACAAAATAGCCATTATCATCGATTGTGTTACAGTAGATATGACATGAGACCTTGGATTCGAGCGGCACTTTCGTTGAGTAGGGAATGCCGGGGCGTCACCGCGATGGAGTTCGCGCTGATCGCACCTACCTTCATTGTCCTCATGTTCGGGATCGTCGAATCGTCGATCATGTATTACATCGCCACGACCATGGAGGGCGAGGTCCAGGTCGCGGCGCGCCAAATCCGAACGGGGTCCGTTCAGGGCGCAGCGGATCCTCTGCTGGCCTTTCAGGAACTACTGTGCGCCAACCTCGCCGGGTTCATGGATTGCGACAGCGCTGCCGTAGCGGGTCAGGTAGGTGTCATCGGTATGGTGATCGATGTTCGCACCTTCCCCGATTTTGGCAGCCTGGATCGCCCACCCTTGATCGACGACGACGGCAATCCGCAGAACGAAAATTTCGATCCGGGCGGCGCCGGGGACGTCATCCTCGTTCGGATCGCCTACCGCTACACGATCGTGACCCCGTTCCTCGGCAACCTGTTCAACGGCGGCGGTAACGGCTTTGTCGATCTGTATGCCGCGTCGGCGTTCCAGAACGAACCCTACGACGGGCCACTCTAATCATGAAAAATCGCGGAATCCTGGCTTGGATCGCGGATAGGCGCGGAGTCGCCGCCTCCGAGTTCGCCTTACTCCTGCCCGTCATGGTGCTGTTCCTGTTCGGCACGGTCGAAGTGGGCAATGCCATCCTCATCCAACGCAAAGTGACCGCCGCAGTGCAGACGGCCGCTGACCTTACGGCCCAGGCGACGGCGGTCGACGATACCGACATCGCCAATTTGTTCGAAGCCATGAACGCGGTCATCGAGCCCTATCCCGAGGGTGACGCCGCCTACATCATCGAAAGCGTCATCGACGACGGTGGCGGCAACGAGGTTATCGATTGGGTCGATGCCCAGGGCGGCGGCGGCGGAGCTCCGGGCGACGCGGTCGATCTGCCCACCGGTCTTCTGCTCGCCGGCGGCAGTGTCATCGTCGCCCAGGTCACCTACAACTACACCCCGGTTTTCGGCGATCTGGTCACGGGCGCGTTCGCGATCTCGGACATCGCCTATTTGCGGCCTCGGCGCACGGCGCAGATCGTGCGGCAATAGATCTCGCCAGAGACGTGCGCGGGTCGGCTTCAAGGGGAACGTTGATTGGGCAGCTTCGGCGGGTCGATCGCCGCGCCATGAGTTGGCCCAGGCCAGCGACGCCATTGTCGCGGGCGGAAAGGAGTCGGACATGACGTCCACGTTGCACAATGCCTCGCCTCGCCATCACCCTATCCTGGGCGAGGCGCGGGCCCTCTTCACCAGCAGGGTGGGGGTCACGGCGCTGATCTTCGCCATCAGCCTGTTGCCCTTCGCCTTGGCGACTGGTGCGGCCATCGACATCGGGCGGGCCTATGTCGTGCGATCGCGCCTGGCCTACGCGCTGGATGCCGCGGGTCTTGCCGTGGGATCGGCTCCGACGAGCGACCCCGCGGCGTTGCAGATCATCCTCGAGGACTTCTTCGCGGCCAACTACCCGGAAGAGCGGCTGGGAGTCGCCGCCAGTCCGATCATGACGTTCGTCGGCAACGAGATCCATTTGAGCGCCACGGCCAATTTGCCGACGACACTCATGAACGTCATCGGCATTCACGATCTTTCGATCGCGACGACCGCGGTCATCATCAAGGAAACGAAGGGCCTCGAGGTGGCGATGGTGCTCGACGTGACCGGGTCGATGGCCGGGGCCAAGATCGCGGCCCTGAAGACCGCATCGCATGATTTCATCGACATCCTGTTCGGCGAGGAGGAGGTGAACGAACAACTGAAGATCGGCATCGTGCCCTTCGCGAACGCGGTCAATATCGGCACCGACAAGGCCAGCGTCGTCAAAGATAACCCGGGTGCGCCCAATCGCTTCGGCACGACGTCATGGGCGGGATGCGTCGAAGAGCGGTCATATCCGCACGACGTCACCGATACCTACGTTGCCGGCACGGGCGTGAACGGGAAATGGCGGGCCTATGCCTGGCCACCGCATTCGACCCAGAACAACTGGCCCGCCATCACCGCGACCAAGGGGCCGAACAAGGATTGCCAGGCGACGGCCGTACTGCCGTTGACCAGCACGAGAGCCACCCTCGACGCCTTGATCAACAGCCTCGTCGCCAAGGGCAACACCAACGTTCCGGTCGGCACCGTTTGGGGCTGGCGGGTGCTTTCGCCGACCGAGCCGTTCACCCAGGGCACGTCCTACGGCGACGAGGAGTTCAACAAGGCCATGGTCATCATGACCGACGGCGAGAACAACATCAGCACGACGACGGGAACCTACTCGGCGTACGGAACCGTAAGTCAGGCAACCACGAAGCTCGGATGCAGCAGCGTAACCTGCAAGGAGGCCAAGATGGACGATCGCTTCCTCGAGCTCTGCGCCAAGATCAAGGCCCTGGATGTCATCATCTTCACCATCGGCTTCGACTTGCCCGACGGCAGCAACGCACTCGATCTCCTCGAGACGTGCGCGACCGATGCCTCGAAGTTCTACAACTCGCCCAGCCCCGCCGATCTGCAGGCTGCGTTCCAGGCGATCGCCACCGAACTCAGCAACTTGCGAATCGGGCAATAGGAAAGCGGAGCCCGGAACCTCGGCAGCCCGCTAAAGGTCGGTCACGGCGAGCCGCGGCGCCTCGCGCAGGACCTGATCGGCGTTGAGGTTCGCCTGGGGGTAGTTCACGACCTCGACTCGAACCTCGGGCCTGAACTCCACGTCGTCGACGATGATCGTGGTGTGGCGGATGTCCCGCATCAGCTTTTCGGCGACGGTGCGGCAGCGGTCCCAGAAGGTGTTCTGCAGCATCATGCACAGGCTGCCGTCGTCGATCCGGGCCACTAGATCGCTGTCGCGCACCCCGGTATGGAGAATCCGGGAGACCTCGACCATCAGCCGTTCGGCGGGGCCGTAACCGTGACCCTCGAACGTCGCGCGATAGTTGGCGAGGTGGAAGAACATCAAGGTGCCGCTCGTTTCGGTTCGGCGGTTCTCGGCCATGACCACGCGGAAGAACTGACGGAAGCTCTCGAGGTTGACGAGCCCGGTCGATTCGTCCGCCCCGGCGCCTTCGCGCAAGGAGTCTTCGAGGTTGAGGAGTCGTTTGCAGTTCTTCAGACGCAGCCGCAACTCGACCGGGCTGAAAGGCTTCACCAGGTAGTCGTCGGCGCCCGCCTCCAGGGCCTGCACCGTGGCATCGCGATCCGCCGCATCGACATAGAAGATGACGTAGGTGTAGCGGCGCCGCTTGAGATTCCGGATGTGGCGGCACAGCTCGCCGCCCGACATGCCCGGCAGCTTCCAATCCATGATGACCAGACGGAACGGCTCGCGGTCGACCAGGCGCTTCGCGGCGATGCCCGACGACACGACCGTCGCCTTGTGGCCCCAGGTCTCCAGCTTGGTCCGCGTCAGGCGGGCGAACATGTCGTTGTCGTCGACGACCAGGATACGCATGGTCCTTACCGACTCCTTCCGTGCCCAGCTCGAACGGCTAGAGCAGCGAGGTCACTCTTCCGCCGTCGCCGTCGGCTGCAGGAGCTGTCCGCTACTTGCCTCGCCACCGAGACTGGCCGTGGCCTCGGCGACGCCCCCGGCGTCGCTCGCCGCCCCGCTGGATGCCAGCCCCAGGTTCTTCGCCGCCTTGATCACGTCCTCGCCCGGGGTGCGCGTCTGGGCGCAGCGCGGATCGCAGGCGAACGTGAATTCCCCGACGTTGCGATCCAGGGTGACCGTGCGATCGTTGGATGGGGTGACGATGACCGGCGCCGTGTAGATGGTCTCGCCGTCCTTGTCCATGATGGTCAGGCTGGTCTCGCCCGGGCGGATGCCGAACACGAAGACCAGGGTCGGCGATTCCACCGAGACGTCGGCGATATTGGGGTTGCCGATGATGACGATCCCCGCGTCCTTCTTGAGCCGAACCACCGTGGACGAGTCGAGCTGCACCCGCAAGGCATCGGCCGCCGTGGCCGCCGTGACCCAGGCGAATGCCAGCACCATCATCGCGCCCGCGGCAATCCACCGTGCTCCGAACCGCTTGTCACCGTGCCGCATGATCCACCCTCCGCCCGCATATCCGTTCCATGGAGCCGTCGATGCCCGACCGGATCATGACGATCGACCTTTATACACTTCGTTAACCGCGTTGATCGCCGCGATCATAGGCGACGCACGAAATTCAATGAATACATCTAATTACATCCCGTTCTTCGTGCAAAGTGAATATTCGGTCGTTGCCGTGGCGAGGCCACGCACGCCGTTCCGGGCGCGCTATAGTGCGACAACGGTGCGCGGACAGAGTGGGGCGGCAGGGATTGGGAGTTCGAACCACAGGTATCATCGTGGGCCTCGCGGCGGTTGGGCTTGCCCTGGCCGGGTGCGACACGACGTCCATGCCGGGCGAGGACGAGTCGCCATCGGCGTTGTCGACCGACGAGGCCATTGGCGGCGCCTTGCGGGCTGCCGCCGTGGCGTCGCAAGACGCGCAGAACTATGCCGGCGCGGTGTCGTATTACAACTCCCTGTACCAGCGGAATCCCGAGGATATGGGTGCCGCCCTGGGACTCGCGCGCAACCTGCGATTCCTCGGGGACGTCACCCAGGCCTCGCGGCTGCTCGAGGAGGTGCTCAAGCGGCACCCGGACGATCCGGCCCTGACCGCCGAGTATGGCAAGGTCCTGCTCGCCAGGGGTCAGCCGCGCGAGGCCATCCCCGTGCTTGAGCGCGCCGCCGAGTTGGCCCCCGACGACTGGCAGGTGTATTCGGCCTTGGGAATCACCTTTGACCTGATCGACGACAGCGCCCGCGCCGAAGATGCGTATGAACAGGCCCTGTCAATCCGGCCGGACAGCGCCAGCATCCTCAACAATCTGGCTCTCAGCCGCGCCATGGCGGGGGACGTGGAAGCAGGCATCAACCTGCTGCGCCGGGCCAATCAGCAGACCGGTTCGAACGCCCAGGTGCGGCAGAATCTGGCTCTCCTCCTCGCCGTGAAGGGCAATCTGGTGGAGGCGGAGCGTCTGGTTCGGGCCGATCTGCCGAAGGAGATGGCCGACGTGAACATGGCTATCCTGGAGCGGATCGCGGCGAAGGGCGAGGCCACCACCGCCGCCGATCTGGCTAAACTCACCATGGTGCAGAGCGTGCCGGAGCCGGAACCGGTGGCCGTCGAAGCGGTGGCGGCCGCCGAACCCGAGGCCGACCCGGCCGTCGCTTCGTCAACCGAGGTTGTGGACGGTTCGGCCGAATCCGAGGCCGATCTGGCGGCCGCGGCATCGGCCGCCGCCGACGATGCCTTCGCGGCACTCCTTCCGGACTCAAGCGGATCGGCGGACGCGTCCGGTCCCGATGTCTTTCGCGTGCAGCTCGCGTCCTTTACCGCGCGGGCCGAAGCCGAGGAATGGCGGCAGTCGCTCGCCCGCAAGCACCCGGATCTGCTCGACGGCAAGACCCTGGAGGTCCGTGAGGTCCAGCTCGAATCGGGCGGGACGGTGTGGCGGCTCTATGCCGGGCCCTTCGCCGAGCAGGGCTTTGCGGCGGAGCTCTGCGATGCTCTCACGGCTCGCTCGACGCCTTGTCTCGTCACGGTCGGGAGTGCCGCCGAGTAGGAAGGCGTTTATTGAAAGGTGTTAGCGACCTGGATCGCGGCGGGACCCACCAGAACCAGGAACAGCACCGGCAGGAAGAACAGGATCATCGGCACCGTGAGAGCCGCGGGCAGGCCGCCGGCCTTCTTCTCGGCCCGGGACATACGCGCTTCGCGATTCTCCTTCGATAGCACGCGCAACGCGACCCCCAACGGCGTGCCGTACTTCTCCGACTGAATCAGCGACGTGACGAGAGCCTTGATCGACTCCTGGCCGGTGCGGAACGAGAAGTTCTCCAGCGCCTGACGGCGATCGCCCAGGAACGCCAGCTCCGCCGTGGTCAGGCCGAACTCCTCGGCCAGGATCGGCGAACTCTCGGCGATCTCCTCGGTCACCCGCGAGAAAGCGCCTTCCATCGACAGGCCCGCCTCGACGCAAATGGTGATCAAATCGAGCGAATCCGGGAAGCCCTTCAGCAATTCGGATTGCCGCTTCTTGACCGTGTTCGTCAGCAGGATGCCCGGTATCAGATAGCCGACGAAGGCCGCGCCGCCGCACATCAGCAGCTTGAGGGCCACGGGGGAATCTAGATTGGCGGACCCGAACGTGACCACTGCGGCGATCGCACCGAACAGCAACGGCAGAGCGACGCGCAGGAAGACGAACGTGTAGGCCGGACGGCGGCCGCGCCACCCGGCCTGGCTCAGGCGATTGCGCAGGTTGGGCGCATCCACGGCCTTCTGCAGGTTCAGACGATCGACCACCAGCTTCATATAGTTGTGGCGCGGTTCCTGCCGCCTGGGGCCCTTGCGTTCCGTCAGTTTGGCACGCTGCTGGGCTTGCAGCTCCTCGCGCCGCTTGGCCACCGCCTTCAGCCGGGACGAGAACGTGTCGCGCGGCACCAACGGCAGCCCGATCGCGACGATCGACAGAAACGCGCCGGCGAACGAGAGGAACAGGATGATTTGTTCGAGATCCATGGCTAGTACTCGAAAGCGATCATGTGATTCATGATGAACACCCCCAGCAGCATGCTGCTGATGCCGCCGCCGATCAGGAAGTGGCCCGTCCGATCCTCGAACAGCAGGCCGATGTAGTCGGGGCTCACCAGGGCGAGGATCGCGGTCATGCAGAAGGGCAGGGAGCCGATGATCATCGCCGTCATCCTGGCTTCCGCCGTCATGGCCTGGATCTTGTCGGACATGCGCTTGCGGTCGCGCAGCACGCCCGACAGGTTGCCAAGCGTTTCGGCTAGGTTGCCGCCGGTCTGTTGCTGAATCGCCAGCACGACCGCGAAGAACTTGAGTTCGACGGTCGGTATGCGTTCCAGGGACCGCTGCAGGGTCTCGTTCATGGTCAGGCCCACCTTGATGCCCTCGACCACCTGCCGAAACTCGAGGCACACCGGTTCCGGACTTTCCCGGGCGATGATGTTGAGGCACTCGTTGACCGGTAGACCCGATTGGATGCCGCGCACGATCACATCCACCGCGTCCGCGAAGTGGTGGGTGAATTTGTTGCGCCGCCGCTTGCCGAGCTTCTTGACGAACATCCGCGGCAGGCCGAGGAAGCCGACGAAGAACACCGTAATCGCGCCGAGCGGCGGTAATTCGAAGTACAGGTAGATCGCGGCGCAGACGATCCCGACGCCGGCGCTGATCAGGAAGAAGTTGCGCGTCGTGGACCGCAGGCCCGCCTGCTGCAGATCACCCCGTAAGGTGGATCCCCGCTTGCTGCGCTTGCGCTGATCCTCCATCTCCTTCAGGCGTTGCTGTACCGCCCGGCGGCGGCTGGCGGTAGCACCCGCCTTGTCGTCCTTGTCGGCCCGCCCGCCGGCGCCGGCGATGGCCGCGACCCTTCGGCGATAGCGGCTCTGGCCCGTGGCCCGCACCAGCACGAAGGCGAGCACCCCGAACACGGCCAGCATGACCGTGCACACCAGGGCGATGACGACGAGCAGATTGGCGTCGATGCCGCCGCTATTCACTGGCGAGCTCCAGGGCTTCCGCGAGCTCGCGCTCCCGGCCGTAGTACTTGATGCGGTCCCAAAACGCGGGCCTGAGCCCGGTCCAGCGATGGCGCCCGCGGATCTTGCCGGTGGTGTCCTCGCCGTCGAACTCGAAGACGAAGATGTCCTGCAGGGTGACCACATCGCCCTCCATGCCGAGAACTTCGGTGACATGCGTGACCTTGCGCGATCCGTCGCGCAGGCGGCTCGCCTGGATGATGACGTTGACCGCCCCGGCGATCTGCTCGCGGACCGCCTTCTGCGGCAGGCTGTAGCCGCCCATGGCGATCATGCTCTCGATGCGGGTGATCGCCTCGCGCGGATTGTTCGCGTGGATCGTCCCCATGGATCCGTCGTGGCCGGTGTTCATGGCTTGCAGCAGATCGAAAGCCTCGCGACCGCGCACCTCGCCGACGATGATCCGCTCCGGGCGCATGCGCAGGCAGTTCCTAATCAGGTCGGTCATGGTGACTTCGCCCACGCCTTCTAGGTTCGGCGGGCGGGTTTCCAAGCGCACCACGTGCGGCTGTTGCAACTGCAGCTCCGCCGCGTCCTCGCAGGTGATGATGCGCTCGCCCGCGTCGATGTATCGGGTCAGGCAGTTCAACAGGGTGGTCTTGCCCGACCCGGTACCGCCCGACACCAGCACGTTGATGCGGCAGCCGCCGATCAGCTGAACCACTTTGGCGCAGGCCGGGCTGATCGAGCCGTAGCCCACCAGCTTGTCCAGGGTCAGCCTTTCCCGCTTGAATTTGCGGATGGTCAGCGCCGCGCCGTCGATGGAAAGCGGCGGCGCGATGACGTTGACGCGGCTGCCGTCCAGCAGGCGCGCGTCGCAGATCGGACTCGATTCATCCACCCGCCGTCCGACCGCGCTGACGATGCGTTGGCAGATGTTCATCAACTGCGCGGCGTCGCGGAACCTGATGTCGGTCAGTTGAATCTTGCCGGCGGTCTCGATGTAGATCTTCGTCGGGCCGTTCACCATGATGTCGGAGATGTCGTCGCGGGCGAGCAGCGGCTCCAGCGGCCCCAAACCCAGGATGTCGTTGCGGATGTCGGAGACGAGCTTCTGCTGCTCGACGGCGCTCAGCACGATGCTCTTCATGCTGACGATTTCGCCGATGATGTCGCCGATCTCCTCGCGGACCGAGGACGACGGCATCTTGGTCAACTCGGTCAGGTCGACCGACTCGATGAGGGCGTTGAAGATCTGCACCTTGATGGCGGCGAAGCGGCGCTCGTCTTCCTCACTCAAGCGCTTCTGCTCGGCCTTCGGCGCGGGCGGCGGCGGGGCCGCCTCGGCCACGGGCGCCGCGGGCGCGGACTCAGGCCGGGCCTGAGGCGCTTCCGCCGTACCGTCCCGCCGTGGGGGACCCGAACGCTTACCGAACATCCTTAGCTCGTCTTGAGTTTCAGGAACCCGGACAGGGTCAACTTGGACTTCTTCTTCGCGGCGGTCTTCGTCGTCCCCGCGCCGCGTCCGCTCAGGGTTGCCGCGAATTCCCGCAGGCCTTCGACCAGCTTATGCTTCGCGTTGACCTCGCCGACCATCTGCCCATTGTTTGCCGCGGTGCCAAACAGGATAGCATCATGGGCGATGACTAGCGAGGGCTTGCCGCCGATCGCGTTCTGGAACTCCTTGACCGGGACTTCGGTGCGCTTGAAGGCCCCGACGTGGTTCAGCACCACCTTCACGGGGGAATCGGCGCCGCGCCGGCGATTCAGGATCTCGACCATGCTCTTGGTATCCCGCAGGCAGGCGAGATCGAGGGTCGCGCACACCACCGCTTCGTCGGCCTCGACCATGACTTCCTGGGTCCAGGGCTGCCAGATGTGCGGTACGTCCAGCACGACGAAAGGAGCCTGGCGCCGGATGAATTGCAGGAGCTGATCAAGGGCTTCGATGTCGATCGTGGCGTCCACGTCGAGCGACGCCGGTGCCGCCAGCACGCCCAGGTAATCGTCGTACTTCGCGAGGAATCGTTCGAACAATTGCTCGTCCAGCCGGCCGGGGTCTGCCAACGCCTGCTGGACGTTCCGCTGCGGCTGCAGGTTGAAAGCCAAGGCGGCGGTGCCGAAGGCGATGTCCAGGTCCGCGAGGATCACGTCCTCTTGGTAGATCTGGTCCAGGAACCATGCCGTGTTGTGCGCCAGCGTGCTGCTCCCGGCGCCGCCATGGATGGAGATGAAGGCGGCCACGCGTCCGGTCTTCGGATTCTCCGGATCCTCGAACACCCCGGTCACGGCCTCCAGCACCTGCTGGCCGCTGATCGGCGACAGCAGGTAGTCGCTGACGCCACGGGCCATCAGGGCGCGATAGGTCACGATGTCGTTTTCGGCCCCGATCACGACGACCTGGGTGCCGGCATCGCAGACGTTGGCAAGCTGATCCAGGCCCGCGAACAGATCGTTCCCCCGCTCGCTAACCTCCACCATGATGAGCTGCGGCGTGGGGTTTTCGGTGTGGAAGGTGATCGCCGTCGGCAGACCGCCGTCGATCACCTTCACGTTTGACTTCGCCAGACGACGATCCGCGATCGCCTCCTGAAAGGCGGCACGGGTCGACTCCTGCGACGGAAACGCGTTGATGGAGACTCTGAAAATGGCCGTTCTCCTTCACCCGATCGCGCTACACCACGCGACTACTGCGATACTTGCGACGCCTCCGCCTTCAGGCCAGGCGTCTCTTCCGAGATATAGATGTCGCCCGTGCGGAACAGCTGGATCGCGTCGTTGCTTCGATTGGTGTCCTGCACGCCGCCTTCGGCGACCGGCCCCATCAGATCGGCGGGATTCGCCACCATCATCCCCAGATTCCGCTGGGTTGCGCAACCGAAGTTGACGTGCGGCGAGTTGCCTGGGTTGTAGCTCGGTTCCACCCACCACTGCCCGCAGTCCGGCAGCTCGACGTAGACCCGCTCGAAGCTCACGTTGACCGCCCCGAAGGCGTCGGCGACCTCCTGCACGACGACCTCGCTCTTGGCGAGACCCCGGGCGCGGGAATACTGGGCCACGGCGTCGGCCAGGCGATCGCCACCCATGCCATGGCTGGGCGGCGTGATCACCACCAGGGGACCGTTCCCGTTCACGGCGAAGTCGTCAACCAGCCGGTTGAGCCGCAGGGCCTCGGCCGGCAACAGGCGGCCCTTGCCGTCGCCGGTGACGTCGAGCGCGATCACCAGGCTCTTGACCTGAAGGGCATGAACCTGGTCCGGTTCGGTGATTTGGGGAATCTTCTGGTAGGGCGCGCCGCCGCCGCAAGCCGCCGCGAAGGACGCGAACAACAGCGTGGCGAGAAGCTGCGGCGTTTTCGTCGTTGGCCGTGTCGTCGGCATGGAGGTCACTCCAGGATGAAACCGATGGGGCCGTTCAGGCTGGTTTCCTGCTCCGCGGTCGATTCGTTCGGAGCATAGACACCGTGCACGCGGCCAAGGAAGTAGAGATCGACGTCGCTCGCCGGGGCGAAGCCGTCGGTGGGCAGGGTCAAGGCGTTCTCGGCGACGGCGCGCACGAGGTACGGGGTGACCGTGATCACCAGCTCCGTCTCATCCCGCCGGAAGTTGACGCTGCGGAACAGCGTGCCCAGGATCGGCACGTCCTTCAGGCCCGGAAAACCGTCGACCGTGTTGCGGATGTCGTTCTGCAGCAGCCCGGCGATGACCAGGCTGCCGCCGCTCGGCAGGTTGACCGTCGTCGACGCTCGCCGCACGCTGAGAGCCGGGATGACGATGTCCGCGAGGGTGATCGCGCCTTCGGTCGACAGCTCGCTCACCTCCGTCGACACCTGGAGACTGATCTTGTCCGAGGCGAGAACGATCGGGGTGAAGTTCAGCGCGATGCCGAACTCCTTGAATTCGATGGTCACCGCATCGTTGGTCTGGGCGACCGGGACCGGGAACTCGCCGCCCACCAGGATCTTGGCCAATTCGCCCGAGATCGCGGTCACGCTAGGCTCGGCCAGGGTCTTGACGAGGCCGCTGCGCTCGAGGTTGTCGAACACGGCCTTCAACTGATTGAACACCGCGTCGCCGCCCGGGAAGAAGCTGATGCCGGTATCGCGGACCACGGCGTCCAGGCTGTCGGGCGAATCCTGGTTGAAGGTGAAGTTGAAGTTGCCGGGGCGAATGTCGGCCGTTAGGTCGAAACCGAACTGCTTCAGCGCCTGGCGATTCACCTCGGCGACCTTGACCTTCAGCATCACCTGGCTCTTCGACCGAATCGACAGGAGGTTGACGACGCCCTCGTCGTTGGTCACGAACCGCCGGGCCACCAACCGCGCGTTCTCGGCGACTTCCTCCGAGCTCACCACGCCGGTCAGGATCACGTTCTGATTGGCCGACGTGACACGGATCTCCTCGCTGGGGATCAGGGTCGCCAGCGTCCGTTCCAGGACCGACAGATCCATCTCCACGCGCAGGTCGATGTTGGCGATCTCCTCGCCGCTGTCGTTCAGGAACAGGACGTTGGTGTCGCCCACCGTCTGGCCCAGCACATAGGCGATGCGCGGGGTCTTCATGACGATGTCGGCGACCAGGGGATTGGTGATCAGGACGTCACGCACATCGACCGGCAGGCGAATGATCCGCGACTTGCTGAGGCCGAGCGCCGCATTCGCCCTGACACCCACATCGCGGATCAGAATCGGCTCGGAGGACGGCTCCTCCAGCGTCTCCGCCCCAGCGCTTCCGCCGAGCGCCAGCGTCAGAACCGCGACCGCTGCCAGCAGCCAACGTCTTGTCATGCCGCGCATCCCCCCGTCACTCCGCGAACTCGTAGGTCGTCGCACCGCCCGCCCAGTAGACCTTGACCGTGGTGCTGGCCCCCGTCGCCAGCGGCCCCGCGGACGACTGCGACGCGGTCGGTGAAGCCGGCGCGAGTGTTGGCGCGGGAATCGGCGCCAGCTGCGACGACGTGGTCGCTTGGGGTGTGTCGTCCTCGCCTTCCTCGGCGCCTTGAATGGTCGGTGGCTGCGGCACGGTCAGGCCCCAGACATACGCCGTCGCCGCCTGGCTCACCTCGAAGTCGCTGGTAAACGGGGTGGTGCCTAAACGATCGCCCGGCGTCGAGCCGCGAAGGGCCAGCGTCAAGCCGCCCATGGATTGGGCCGTCGCCAGGATCTCCGCTTGTTTCAGGCTGACCTCGACGGTCGCGGTTTCGCCGAGCTTCCATCCCCCGGATTCACGGTCGAAGGCACGGTCGATGGCGATCAACCGGACGTTTTGCAGGACGGTCTCGCTGAACCGCCGTTCCGAGAGCAGCGATTTCGCGCCCTGGTCCTGGAACTTGGTGGTCAAGATCACGTCCACGAAATCGCCGGCCGAGATGCGGCCCGAAACGATACTCTGTTGGCTGATCAGGATGCTGTAGCCGCGCATCCCGGGCGTCAGCGAGTTGTACAGGAAGTCGTCCTCGTCCGGGAAGATCAGGTGCTCCGGCAACAGGACGTCGCCCGACTTGACGGCGGTCATGACGTAGGCGCCGCGCAGATGCTGGATGTCCACCGCGCCTTCGATGTAGAAACCGGCGTGCAGCTCGCGGGCCGGGAACGTCCGCCAGTCGAGATCGCTTCCCTTCAACAGGGTTCCCTGCGCCAGATCGCGGGCCGCGACCAGGACGCGGTTGGTCGTCTGCACCTTGCGCCCCAGGTACCGGCTGACGTTGAAATCGGCCTGGAACGGTCCCAAGGGCTCTTCCACGGCCTTGGTCAAGCTGCGCAGGGAGATGGTGATCTTGCCCATCTCGGCGGCGAGCGACACGGTCTCCGCCTGGGACGCGGTTACCTCGAGGGTGACCGTTTCGGCCTTCTTCGCGGTCTCGTCGACGTCGTTGATGGTCTGATCGACCGCCAGAACCCGGATATCCTCGAGAATCGTCTGGGCGACGTTCCGCTCGATCGAACTTTCCGCCTGTGGGTCGAATTCGGTAAGACGCTGGGTCAGGATCACGTCGATCCGATCGCCCGGAAGGATGAAACCGGAGGCACCGGACACGTCGTTCACGCTCACGCTCACCGCGCGCATGCCCGGCGACAGGGCTCCGGCCAAGAACCCGGCTTCGGTGCGCTTGAATACCTTGGTGGCGGTCACCGGCTCGCCCACGGCGATTCCGCGCCGTACGGCGGACCCGGGGAAATCGCCGAAATCGCCGCCTTCGCCCGACTGGACCACGTACTCCGGGTTCATGCCGTCGGGCGGCCAGGCGCGCCATTCCAGATCCTCGGCCTTGACGATGGTGCCGGCGGGCATGTCTTGGAGGGCGACAAGAATCCGGGTCTCGCTGACCGGCATCTGGGCGACCACCTGATCGTCGGTGCTCGACTGGATCAGCTGCCGCACGAGATAGACGGTCAGGCCCGATATGGCGAGCGCGACGACGATCAGGACGATGATGATCGGACGCATGTTGATTCCCTCGCCGAAGAGGCCCACCAGTATGTTAAGAACGGTCCTTAACTATCCGTTAACTCAGGAGACTTCCGGACCAAACTTAATCATTAACCACGGCGAGCCATTTGGCAAGTGTAGAGCGTTAACCAGCCATGTCCCACACCCTACCCGATCAGGGGTGCGACCAGGGACAGGCGCGGAAAAACCGCTAACCCGCCCAACGCGATCGCCGCGCCATAGGGAACGTGCGCCTGGCGCAACGACCCTTCGGCGCGCCCGCGTCGAGCGAGCCGCACGACCAGCATGACGAGGGCCACCAGCCCGCCGGCGATCGCGGTGGCCAGGACGAAGGCCGGCATCTGCGGGAAGCCCGTCCACACGGCGCAGGCGGTCAACAGCTTCACGTCGCCGCCGCCCATGAAGTTGCGCACGAACAGGACGAAGCCGATCACCAGCATGAACAGGCCGGCCAGCCCATGGTAGGCCATGGTCTCCAGCGGCATCCCCTCGGCCAGGGCGGCCAGCGGGAACACCGCGAGCAGGAGGATCGAGACCGTGTTGGGGATGATGTACCGCACCAAGTCGCTGGCCGCGGCCGCCATGAGGGCGGCGGGAACGACCAGCAACAAGGACCACAGAATCGCTTCGGACAGGCTTGGCATCGGCGGGCTCCTCACATGCTTCGGCGATCCTCGCCGCCGCGGGCCGTAGGAGCAAGTCTTCGCGCCATAGGCACGAGCCGGATGCTTGCCCTATAACGGGGGCGGGACGAGGGGGACATCGGATGACGTTCGACGTGACCGCGCGCCAAGACATCACGTTGGACGCCTACCACCGTGTTGCATGGCGCCGCGAGCCGGTGCGGATCGCCGCGCCCGCCCTGGCTCGGATCGCCGCGTGTCGGACGAGTTTTCTGGCCCTGCTCGACCATGATCCGGACGTCACGATCTACGGCGTGACGACTGGCTACGGCCAAAACGCCCGCACCAAGCTGAAGCCGGACGAACGCCGCGCCCATGCCCTGCGCCCGCCCTTCGCCGCCGCCGCGTCGTTCGGCGAGGCGGTGCCGGAACGGGTCGCGCGCGGCATCGTGCTGGCCCGACTGGCGAACTTCGTCGGCGGCCACGCGGCCGTGACGCCGCGCCTGGCCCAGGCCGTGGCGGCCATGCTCGATGGCCCGCCCCTGCCCCTGGTGCCGTGGCCCGGGCAAGGCGGCGCGGGGGAGATTCTATCACTGTCTCACCTCTTTAGCGACCTGGCGACGACCTTCGAACCGGGCGAGAAGGAGGTGCTCTCGCTGATCAACGGCTCGCCGAGCTCGGCCGCCCTGGTGGCCGACGCGGCGCTCGCCGCCCGCCGCCGCATCGCCATCGCGCTGCCGGTGTTCGCCCTCGCCGTCGAGGCGATTCGGGCTCCCCTCGAACACTACGCCGCCGATCTGGACGACTTGTGGGGCGACGTCCACGAGGCCGAGGCCCTGCGCGGACTCCGCCGGCTGCTGGCGGGCGCCAGCCGGGACCGGCGGCCGTATCAGGCGCCGGTCAGCTATCGCATTCTCCCCCGGGTTCTTGGGCAGGCGTACCGTGCCGTTGCCCGCGCCGAGGAAGCGGCCAGGATCAGTCTCGCCTCGGTCAGCGATAACCCGGTCTATCTGCCGCCCGATCCCGACCACCGCTTCGGGCGGGTCTATTCCACGGGCGGCTACCACAACAGCATGGCGACCCCGGCGCTCGACGATCTGGCGGCCGTCTGGGCCGACCTTTGCCTGCTGGCCGACCGCCAGTTGACGAAGCTGCTGGACGGCCGCTATTCGCTGCTGCCGGACCAACTGGTCGGCGCCGGAAGCGAGGCCTACATCGGCTGCCTGGCGATGGCGACGGTGGGCTACACCGAACAGGCGAGGGCCGCCGCCAGCCGAACCCTGCTGCCGGGCAGCGAAAGCGGCGGGTTCGGACAGAACGACGTGGCGCCCCTGACCTTCCTCGCCTGGTCCAAGGAGCGCGAAGCGGGCTGGTGCATCGAAGCGGCGCTCGCCAACCTTGCCGTGGTCGCGTCGCAGGCGCTGTTCGTCACCCAGCGCGTGGCGCCAGCCAACCTGGCGGAATTTCTCGACGACGTGCGAAAGATCGTGCCGCCGCTCACCCGCGCCGTGCGACCGGGGCTCGAGGTCGCACCGCTGGCGGACCACTTCCGGCGGCGGGTTTTCGAAGGATAGGACCGTGGATGTCATCGACATGATTCGCCGCATCGCCGGCCCGGCCGCCGATGAACCGATTCTCGAGAGCTGGGGACCGCCCAGCCACATCATCGCCGGCCGCCCCATGGTCTCCGGCGCCAACGTCCTGGCCAGCTACAACGGGGCATTCAGCGTCGGGGTCTGGCAGTGCACACCGGGAAAGTGGCGGGTGACCTACGCCCAGGACGAACTCAGCGTCATGCTCGCGGGCCGGCTGCTGATCACCGACCCGGATGGCAAGTCACGCCGCTTCGGCGCCGGCGACTCCTTCGCGGTTCCGGCCGGATTCCGCGGCACCTGGGAGGTCATGGAGACGGTCCGCCGCATCTTCGCCGTGCATCAGTCCCGCGCCGCCTGACGCCTACTCCGCCGCCGGCCGCCGCGCCAATCGTCGCAGCGTCCGGTCGATCCAGCGCCGCGTCAGCTTCTCCTGCACCGAGTTCTGGCGCAGCCGCGCGGCCAGGCCGTCGAAGTCCACCCGGTCCAGGGGTTGGTCCTGGTTGAAGCAGGAGAACACCGGGGGCAACCGTTCGCCGGTCACGGGATCGCGGTGCGGCTGCAGGCACTGGGCGCAGATCTCCTTCATCATGCACTGCATCGGCGAGTTGATGCTGCCGATCGCGTGGCGGCAGCGCGCGAGGTGACCCTTGAGGACCCCGCGCCGGGCGGCCGCGACGGCCGCCATCATCCGGTCCGAGCCGATGGCGATCAGCCGATCGGCGGCGGCGAGCGGGATCGGCGTCTCGCCCAGGCCACCCTCGGCGTAGGCCCGCATCGCCGCCACCAAATTGCCGACGATGGCCTTGTCCTGGGGGCGGTTGGGCCGGAAGCCGGGGGCCTCGTCGCAGGCCCAGACGATCGCATCGGCCGCGGCCTCGATCTCGGCCACCTTGTAGCGGTCGATCGCCCGCTTGTAGCCGGCGAAGTACAGCACCGTCCCGCCCATCTCCCGCACCCGCTGGCCGATCGCGAACAGCACCGCGTTGCCGAGTCCGCCGCCGACCAGCACCACCGTCTCGCCGGCCAAGATCTCGGTGGCCGTGCCGGTGGGTCCCATGACGATCACCGGTTCGCCCGGCTCCAGCACGCTGCACAGGTCGGACGACCCGCCCATCTCGAGGACGATCAGGCCGAGAAGATCGCCGTCCACCCACGCGCCGGTCATGGCCAGGCCTTCCATGGCCAGGGTGGTCCCGTCCGCGCGCAGGGCGCGTGCCTCGTAGTTCTGCAGGCGGAAGAACTGGCCGGGCTTGAAGGCGCGGGCGGCGAACGGGGCGTGGACGACCACCTCGACGATGGTCGGGGTCAAACGGTTGACGGCGTGGACCCTGGCGCGCAGGCCGTCGTTCAATCGGCCGATGAAGGGGTCGTTGCCCACGCCGCTCGCGGGCGCTCGTCCCGCCAGGCGGCGCGAGATCAGGGCGCCCACCTGCTTGCCGCTGGCCATGGCCTTGACCACGTTGCCGGCGTAGGACGGATGCACGTCGCCGAGGAAACTCACCGCCCGACCGTCCGCCCGGACGTGGGCGAAGGCCCGGACCGTCGACGGCTTGGTCGATTTCTCCGGGGTCCCGTCCACCGCCCGAAGGTAGAGGCCGTCGGTGGCGAAGCGGTCCGCGTCCTCGCGGGCGATGACGGTGTTGGGCTGGGTGCCCGCGGCCACCAGGATGGAACGGGCGGGCAGGGTCACCCGATCCGCGCCGCACGCGAAGGTGATGGCGGCGGCGTGGCCGTGCTCGTCCACGGCGACCTCGACCGGGGCGAGACCGGGCGCGAAGCGGATGCCTTCCTCCAGGGCCTTGGCGACCTCCTCGTGATTCAGGCGGTAGCTCGGCGCGTCCTGCATCCGGCGACGGTAGGCCAGGGTCACGCCACCCCAGGAATCGAGCAGCGCCTTGATCCGCCGCGGCTCACCCTTGACGGCGCGCAGCGCCCGGGCGTGGGCGAGGAACTCGTCCGCGATGGACTGTTCCTCGGCGTCGAAGTCCGCGGGCGCGCGGCCCTCGGCCGCCAGGGTCTCGAAGCGGGCCAGGAATTTTTCGACCTGAACGGGGTAGTAGGCCAGGGCCTCGGTCGCGGTGTCGACCGCCGTCAGGCCGCCGCCGACCACCACCACCGGCAGGCGGATCTGCAGGTTGGCGACGGAATCGCGCTTGGCCGCGCCGGTGAGTTGCAGCGCCATGAGGAAGTCGGACGCCGCCCGCACGCCCCGCGCGAGGCCACCCGGCAGATCGAGGTAGGTCGGTTTGCCGGCGCCGACCGCCAGCGCCACGTGGTCGAAGCCGAGGTCGAATGCCTGGTCGACGGTCATGTTGCCGCCCAGCCGCACGCCGCCGAACATCGCGAAGTCGCCGCGGCGCTCCAGCAGCAGGCGGACGATCTTCAGGAAGTTCTTATCCCAACGGACGGTGATGCCGTACTCGGCCACGCCGCCGAACCCGGCCATCAGCCGGTCGTCCAGGGGCTCGCGCAAGTCCTCGGCGCGGCGCACCGCCTGGAAGGGCACGCGGGCGCCGTCTGCCGCCACGCCCGAGAGAGCGGGCGCCAGCGGCTCGATCTTGAGCCCATCGACCGCGACGACCGTGTGCCCGTCGTTCAGCAGCGTGTGCGCCAGGCTGAAGCCGGCGGGCCCAAGTCCGACCACCAGCACCCGCTGGCCCGACGGCGGCAGCGGCAGGGGCCGCCGCAGGTTCAGCGGATTCCAGCGGGTCAGCAGCCCGTAGATCTCGAACCCCCAGGGCAGCGCCAGCACGTCCTTGAGCGCCCGGGTCTCGATCTGCGGAATGTCGACCGGTTCCTGCTTCTGGTAGATGCAGGCCTTCATGCAATCGTTGCAGATGCGGTGTCCCGTCGCCGCCATCAGCGGGTTGTCCACGGCGGCGATCGCCACGGCCCCAAGGGCGAACCCCTGGCTGGCCAGCAGGTTCATCTCCGAGATCTTCTCCTCGAGCGGACAGCCGGCGAGGGTGATGCCGAGCGCGTTGGCGCGGAACTCCTTGGCCTTGTCCTTGAACCCCTTGGCGCAGGAGTCCTTCCCCTGGTTGTGGCAGAAGATGCAGTAGTGCGCCTGATCGAGCGCCGCCGCCGGGCTCATTCCTGCGTCGGTGAGGGCGAAGCCCTCGCGCCGGCGCAGGCGATCCTCGGGCAGCCGCAGCACCGTCACGCCGTCGATCACGGCCGCTTCGACCGGGACCAGGTGGTCGGGTTCGATCTTGTGCGGCAGACGGAACAGGAAGCCGCCGGCGAACCTGGCATGGCCCTGTGGCGTCGTTGCCGCCCAGGCGGCGAAGCGCTCGGCCAAGGCAAGGTCCGCCACGTGCGTCGGCTCGTCGGCCAGCCAGGCCATGACGGCACGGGCGAAGGACTCCTCGGTGACGGGTTCGCCCAACAAGGCGGCGACCGCGCGCTCGAGCGCCGGACCGTCGCTCGCCGAGGCACCCGCCCTGCCCTTGACCGCGCGGCGGCGCACGAACAGGCGCTTGCAATCGTACAGCGGTGCTAGCGCATCGGCCCGCGCGCGCAAATCCGCGACCGCGGCCGTCACGCCGAACAGTTCCCCGACGAAATCCTCGACGTGCGGCGCCAGCGCCAGCAGCAACTCGGATTCCGCCTTGGCCGCGAGCGACGACGGGTCCGCCCGCCCCCCCAGCAAGCCTCCCAGCAGCTCCGGCGCGGCCGCGCCAAGATGGGCGAGAAAACGCTCGTCGAGTTTTACGAGCCCGTCGCGCTCGTACAGATCGACCGGCGTGAAGCCGTGGGCGAGGGCGAGTTCGGCGGGGTGCGGCATGGGAGATTGGAACTCTAGGTCGGATGATCCCCTCTCCCCCGTGTGGGAGAGGGGAGGGCGAGGGGGCTCCGGCGGCGAGGCGTTTTCAGCGGTCCATGCGATGCGCTGCCGCGCTACCCCTCACCCCGACCCTCTCCCGCCAGGGGAGAGAAGGATTTCACATAGCAAGATGGTCGGATCGCGGCAAGCAGGCTAGTGGTTCGATTCCGACGGATCGATCCTGATCCGTCTGAATCGAACCACTAGGGTCGGGTCGCGGGTTGGTAAGTGACGGTGATCTCGGTGAAGGCGTTGAGGGCGTCTTCCAGGTTCTTGTCGGCGCGCACCTCGAAGGCGTTGAAGCCGCAGCGGGCCATGAACGCGAGCTGGTCGCGCAGCACGTCGCCGACGGCCCGCAACTCGCCCCGGAAGCCGTGCCGTTCGCGCAACAGCCGGGCGAGGCTAAAGGCCCGGCCGTCGGTGAACTTCGGAAACGCAATGGCGACCAGGGGTAGATCGTTCAAGTCGCCTTCAAGCTGCGCAGGGTCGTCGGTCGGCTCCAGGCGCACGCCCACCCGTCGCCCCGCGAGCTCGCCCCGGCGCTCGCGCCAGACGGCAAGGGGGACGATCACGTCGCCCGCGTCGGGAATTGCCTCGGCCGTGCCGTGGCTCCAATCGTCGGCGACGATGGCTCCCCCCTTGATGATCCGGCGGCTCATGCGGCTTCGGCCTCGCGCGCGCCATAGACGGCGGCCTTGAACGGCTCCAGGCCCAGCCGGCGGACGGCGTCGAGGAAGCGTTCGCCCGCGCGCCGCTCCGCCAGGTAGAGCGCGACGATGGTGCGGATCGCCTGGACTGTCTCGGCGGCCGGCAGGCTGGGGCCGAGGATGCGTCCCAGGCTCGCGTCCTCGCCGCTCGATCCGCCGAGGGTGAGCTGGAAGAACTCGCGCCCGTGCTTGTCGACGCCGAGAATGCCGATGTGGCCGGCATGGTGGTGGCCACAGGAATTGATGCAGCCGGAGATGTTCAGCCGCAGGTCGCCGAGGTCGTGCAGCCGCTCCAGGTCGGCGAAGGACCGCGAGATGTCCTGGGCGATGGGGATCGACCGCGCCGTCGCCAGCGCGCAGTAGTCCATGCCGGGGCAGGCGATGATGTCGGTGATGGTGCCGACATTCGCCGTGGCGAGGCCATGGCGGCCGAGCACCCGCCACAGGGCGTACAGGTCCTGGGCGCGCACGTCGGCCAGCACCAGGTTCTGGGTGTGACTGACGCGAATCTGGCCGAAGCTGAACAGGTCGGCCAGATCGGCCACCTGCTCCATCTGCTCTGCCGTGGCATCGCCGGGTACTTCGCCCGGTGCCTTCAGCGAGATGACGACGGCGCGGTAGCCGGGGCGCTTGTGCGGCTCCACGTTGCGCGCGAGCCAGCGGGCGAACGCCGGGTCCGCGGCGCGCCAGGAAGCGAGGAGGGGAGGGTCGCCGGCCAACGTCTCGTACGGCGGATCGGCGAAGGCCGCCGCCATGCGGGCGATGGCGGCGGCGTCGACGGCCAGGGGGCGGCGGTCCATCGCCAGCCACTCTTCCTCGACCTCCGCGCGGAACCGTTCGACGCCCAGCGCCGCGACCAGGATCTTGATCCGCGCCTTGTAGATGTTGTCGCGCCGGCCCCAGCGGTTGTAGATGCGCAAGATCGCCTCGACGTAGGACAGCAGATCGTGCGACTCCAGGAACGGCCGGATGATCGCGCCGATGTAGGGCGTGCGTCCCATGCCGCCGCCGACCAGCACCTCGAACCCGACCGCGTCGCCATCGCCGCGCACCAGGCGCAGGCCGATGTCGTGCACCCGGGTGGCGGCCCGGTCGGTCGTGGCACCGGTCACGGCGATCTTGAACTTGCGCGGCAGGTACGAGAATTCCGGATGCAGGGTCGACCACTGGCGCAGGAATTCGCACCACGGGCGCGGGTCGGCGATCTCGTTGGCCGCGACCCCCGCCAGATGGTCGGTCGTCACGTTGCGGACGCAGTTGCCGCTGGTCTGGATGGCGTGCATCTCGACCGTGGCGAGATCGGACAGGATGTCCGGCGCGTCGGGCAGCTTGATCCAGTTGAACTGGATGTTCTGCCGGGTGGTGAAGTGGCCGTAGCCCTTGTCGTAGGTGCGGGCGACGTGGGCGAGGGTGCGAAGCTGCCGCGACGCGAGGATGCCATAGGGGATGGCGACCCGCAGCATGTAGGCGTGGAGCTGGAGGTAGAGCCCGTTCTGCAGGCGCAGGGGCTTGAACTCGTCCTCGGAGAGTTCGCCCGCCAGGCGCCGGCGAACCTGGTCGCGGAACTGAGCGACGCGCTCGGCGACGAAGGTCTGGTCGGCCTGGTTGTACGCATACATGGTCGATCCCTATGGCGCTCGGCGGAGCGAATTGCCCGTGGTCGGGCCGGAGGCGCGAACCCGCTCGCGCACCGAATCGTGGTCCGGCTCGCCCTCGCCGGAAGCAACGGCGATGACGTAGGGCGCCACCACGTTGTTGGCGCGCGCCTCGGCCTCGGCGAGCGCCAACCAGGCGTCGCGGGTCGCCGGGTCGGCGGTCGTGCTGGCGCGCCGGATATCCCGCTCCCACGACGGCAACGGCTCGGCGCGCAGGTAACGCACGCTCCCGTCGCGCAGGTCGTTGGCGGTGACGATGCTGTGCGTGGCGCTCATAATCTAGAACAGGGCCGGACGGTGGATGCCGCACTCGGTCTTCTCGCGCCCCGCCCAGCGGCCGTAACGGACATCGAGGCCCGATGTCGCCGGCTTCGTGCAGGGGGCGCAGCCGATCGAGGCGTAGCCGTCGTGCAGCAATGGATGATCGGGCAGGCCGCGCTCGGTGAAGACGGCGTCGATCTGGTCCCGGCTCCAGGTGGCGAGGGGGCTCGCCACCACGTGGTCGCCCACCGCTTCGAGCGTCGCGACCGCGCCGCGCTCGCCCCCGTGCAGGCGCTTGCGGCCCGACACCCAGGCTTCGAACGGCGCGAGGGCGCGGGTAAGGGGCGCTACCTTGCGCACCGCGCAGCAGGCGTCGGGATCGCGCCGGTGGAGCAGCCCGTCGGGGTCCGGTTTGCCGAGCTCGCGGGGGTCGGGCCGCACGATGCGAAGGTCGGTGAGCCCCAACCGCTCGGCCAGGCGTTCGCGATAGGCGATCGTCTCGCGAAACAGCTTACCGGTGTCGAGGAAGATGACCGGGGTCGTGGGTTCGATCTCGGCGACCAGGGCGAGGAGTGCCGCCGACTCGGTCCCGAACGACGAGGCCACGGCGATGCGCCCGGGAAACTCGACCGCGATCATCGCCTGCAACAGCTCCGGGCCATCCACGCCCTGATAGGAACGGGCGAGGGCCGCGGCCCTAAGCGCCGCCCGCCGCGCCGGGGGGAGCCGGCCGGCGAATGCGAAACCCGGGACGGGGGACGCGCCGTCCATCTAGCGGTCCCCGGCCACCGGCAGTCCGGCGTTGTGCACGGCGTCGACGACCACGGGAACCAGCTCGGGATCGACGCCCCGCACCTCGCAGGTGGCGGGGTCGACCGCCACGAGTCCGGCGAAGGCATGGCGGCTGGCGATGGCGCTGAGCGCGTCCCGCTGCGGCGAGCTCAGGCGCCCCAGCGGCGGGCGCACGATGACCGCGAACCGGCCGTCGGCGGCCAGATGCACGGCATCGCCGAAGGCGGGCGACTTGCCGAAGGCGGACGGCGTGGCGAAGGTGCGGAACTGGAATGGCTTGAGCGGCGAGCATGGCCGTGACCCCAACAACAGTGACGGGCCCACGGAGCTCGCTCCGTGGCGCTTTAGCGGTTGTGGTCGCGGCCGCAAGCTGCCCTTCAAATCCCGCGAGTCCGTATGCGGTGGACCAGCCCGTAAAACACAAAATCCGCTGCGGCTAGCCGGGCGGATCATCCCGTCGCTTTAGCCGCATTTGTAACGCGCCCGCAAGCTATACATCAAATCGGCGCGGACGAATGTATACGGACATGCGCGGGCACCGTCAAGCGATTTCTGTCCGGCTTGGCAGGTCGGGGGGGAGGGGCGTATATCAGCCCCATGGACGAACGCCGCGATCTGATCGGGCTTTCCCGCGCCGAGCTGGTGGCCGAGATGGCGGCCATGGACGAGCCGCCGTTCCGCGCCAAGCAGCTATGGCACTGGATCTATCACCGTGGCGCCCGCGACTTCGCGGGAATGACCTCAATCGGCAAGGCGACGCGCACCCGCTTCGCCGAACGGTTCACGCTCGACCGCCCGGCGATCCGGGTGGAGCAACGCTCGGCCGACGGCACCCGCAAGTGGCTGCTGGCCCTGGCCGACGGCCGCGAGGTCGAGAGCGTGCACATTCCCGAGGACGATCGCGGCGCGTTGTGCGTGTCGTCCCAGGTCGGTTGCACGCTCACCTGCAAGTTCTGCCACACCGGGACCCAGACGCTGGTGCGCAACCTGACCGCCGGCGAGATCGTCGGCCAGGTGCTGATCGCCCGCGATTCCCTCGAGGAATGGCCGGTCCCTAGGGGCGGCCGGCTGCTTTCGAACATCGTCATGATGGGCATGGGCGAGCCGCTCTACAACTACGAGAACGTGGCAGCGGCGCTCCGCATCGTCATGGACAACGAAGGCATCGCCATCTCGCGCCGGCGCATCACCCTGTCGACCGCGGGCGTCGTGCCGATGATCCGCCGGGCGGGGGAGGAGCTCGGTGTCGGACTCGCGGTATCCCTGCATGCGGTCACCGACGAACTGCGCGACCGCATCGTCCCCCTCAACAAGAAGTACCCGATCGCCGACTTGCTCCAGGCCTGCCGCGACTATCCCGGCTCGTCGAACGCACGGCGCATCACCTTCGAGTACGTGATGCTGCGGGGCGTCAACGATACGCCCGGGGATGCGAAGGCCCTGGTCAAGCTGATCGCCGGCATCCCGGCGAAGGTCAACCTGATCCCGTTCAACCCCTGGCCCGGCGCCCCGTTCGAATGCGCGACCGATGCCGCCATCGCCCGCTTCGCCGCGATCGTCAGGGGCGCCGGCTACGCCTCGCCGGTACGCACGCCCCGGGGCCGCGACATCCTCGCCGCCTGCGGCCAGCTCAAGAGCGCGAGCGAACGGGCGCGCCGCGGCGCCCGTGGTCCGACCCCGACGCACGAGCCCGCGTCATCATCGGGTTTGGGGCGGACCACGGCATGATGCGTTTGCCGGGAGTTCGGCCCGACGGATCGGGGACGATCCGTCGCGGTCGAACGCCCAGGGCGTGAAGGGCTGGCCGCCGCCGCAGCGGATCATGTGCTGGGGCTGCGAGACGGTGGCCGAATACAGCCTCTCCCAGGGGCACATCCCGCCGCGCTGGACCATGCTGAAGATCGAAGGCCGCTACCGCCCGTTCTGCGAGTCCTGCCACGCCGCCAAGCGCGCCGAGGGCGGCAACGTGGTGTATGTTCCCAGGCGCGAGTTCAAGAAGGGACGCTGACCATGGCCAAGGCCAACATCGCGGTGAAGCCGCTCACGCCCTCGATCGGGGCGGAGATCGAGGGGGTCAACCTCGCGCGCCTGGACGATGACGGGTTCGCCACCGTGCATCAGGCGCTGATGGACCACCTGGTCCTGTTCTTCCGCGACCAGGACATCACGGCCCAGCAGCACCTGGCCTTCGCCCGCCGCTTCGGCGAGGTCGAGCCGCCGCACCCGGTGTTCGACCGGGTGGCGCACGCGCCCGAGGTGACGGTGATCGAGCAGCACGGGCGAGTGGGCGTCTACAACGACGAATGGCACACCGACGTGACCTTTCGCCGCCGCCCGCCGCTGGCCTCGATCCTCCATTGCCAGGTGGCGCCCGAGGTCGGCGGCGACACCCTGTGGGCCAGCATGTACGCGGCCTACGAGACCCTCTCGGAACCGATCAAGCGCCTGATCGAGCCGCTGACCGCCGTGCACGACATCACCGGCGGGTTCATGGAAACGTGGCTGGATCAACCGGACGGCGGCATCGCGGCGATGCAGAAGGCGCAAGCCGCGAACCCGCCGGTGATCCACCCGGTGGTCCGCACCCACCCGGTCACCGGCCGGCCGGCGCTGTTCGTCAACCGCTCGTTCACGGTGGCGATCCGCGGGCTGTCCCGGGTCGAGGGCCGCGGGCTGCTCGACCTCCTGCTCACCCACGCGGAGCAGCCCAGCCACCAGGTGCGGTTCCGCTGGCAGGCGAAAAGCCTCGCCATCTGGGACAACCGGGTGACCCAGCACTTCGCCGCCGCCGACTACGCGCCCCACCACCGCAAGATGCACCGGGTCACGGTGATCGGCGACGAACCGTTCTTCCGGGCTTAGCTTCTTACCGTACCGCGTCCATGAACCCCCGGTAGAGGGTCCCGGCGTTGGCCAGGAACGTGGGCATCAGGGATTCGGCCTCCTTCGCCAGGTTGGCCAGCGCCCCCGGCCCGCGCGTCTTGGCGAGCGCCTCCTCGTAGGCCGGCACGCAGCCCCAGGCCGGGATCGTCTCCGGCTCCAGCTCCACGTGGTACTGCATCGCGTACGCCCGGCGCCCGACCCGCATCGCCTGGATCGGACAGACATCGGATTTCGCGAGCACCACCGCGTCCTCGGGCGTCTGGGCGACGCGCACCGAATGCCACTGCAGCGCCTTCGCCCGCGCCGGCAGCCTGCCGAACACGGGGTCGGCCCTGCCCGCCTCCGTCAGGTCGACGTCCAGGATCCCGATCTCTGGCGGCCGCTGCGGCCCGCAGGTGCCGCCAAGGGCATCCGCCAACAGTTGGTGCCCGAGGCAAAGGCCGAGGTAGGGCCGCCCGAACTCGCGCACCCAGCGCCGGATGGCGCGCTTCTCCGCGATCAGCCACGGGCAGTCCTCGATGTCCCACACGTCCATGGGTCCGCCCATGACCCACAACATGTCGTAGGCCTCGAGCGGCGGAATCGCCTCGCCCGCGTCCAGCTCGACCGCGTCCCAGGCGATCCCGTCCTCGGCGAGGAAGCGGCGCAGGGCACCCGGATGCTCGCAGGCGATGTGCTGGAAGACGAGGAGCTTCATGGGCCTCCACACGGTTTAGCGTTGCGGCGTCGCCGATCCAGAGCCATGTTTCCCGTATCGTGGTGCCGAATCCAAGGAGTCCTTTCATGGGTCTGTTCTCGGGAAGCTCGAAGGGCGCATCGCCAGCTGCGCACGCGGTCAACGGCCGCACGTTGGCGCCGCCGTACCCGGCGGGGCTGGAGATCGCGACCTTCGGCCTGGGCTGCTTCTGGGGTGCCGAGCGCATCTTCTGGCAGGCACCCGGCGTCTACACCACGGCCGTGGGCTACGCCGGCGGCACCACCCCGAACCCGACCTACCGGGAGGTCTGCTCCGGCCAGACCGGCCACAACGAGGTGGTCCGCGTCGTCTTCGATCCCAAGGCGACCAGCTACGAGGCCCTGCTCCGCCTGTTCTGGGAAGGCCACGATCCGACCCAAGGGATGCGCCAGGGCAACGACATGGGCACCCAGTACCGCTCCGGGATCTACACCCACTCCGAGGCCCAGCGGCAGCAGGCCGACGCCGCGCGCGATGCCTACCAGCGCCGTCTAGCCGCCGCCGGCTACGACCCGATCACCACCGAGATCGCCGCCGCGCCCGCCTTCTATTTCGCCGAGCACGACCACCAGCAGTACCTGCACAAGAACCCGCGCGGCTACTGCGGCCTCGGCGGCACCGGGATCACCTGCCCCATCGCCACGAGCGCGGCGGCGGCGGAGTAGCCTACTCACTCTCGTTTCCGATCCACGCCCGTCCACCGCGTCAGCGCGAAGGAACGGAAGCGACCGTGGCGATCGGGGGCGACGGAGTTGTGTGCGTAAAGTTCAGCAAGATGTCGGCTTGAGGGCGACCATGGCTTTCAGTGGCGGAGTCTTCTCGTGACTTTCGCTTCGGAATCCTCCCACCTAGCTTCGCGATCATAGGAAGCGGCGATGTCCTCAAGGATGCCGCCGACGTACGGATAGTCAAAATGGAGCCGTTCCGCCCACGAGCGGTACTTCGCGGCGAGTTCGCGTTCCTGAGCCCCGCCTTCACCACGCCAGTGAACGCCGCGCGCGTTGCGAACGCCGATGGAGAACCCCTCGCCAATTTCGGCAGAAGCTATTTCTTCCATGGCCGTGCAGACAGACTCACAAGGCCACGTACCGTTCTCGCCTGCCGGGGCTCTGGCAAGGAGTTGCCCGATGCATTGATCGCCGATGTCGGCCCGGTCATATACGTGGCACAGCCGGCGTACGTCTTTCAGCCAGGCGCTTAGTCGCGCAACGTCGATGTTTTCGTCATCGCCGGTACCCGGAATCGTCTTGATGTTGTCAAGAAGGCGATAAGATGACGAAGCAATCTCCGCCCGTTGCTCTGAGTTCTCAATCTTCCATTCCGGTGGATCTTCGCCATCATCGGTGATCTTAAAGACCAGATCTACCAACTGGACGAACATCGCGGGCGATTCTCCGATCTTCTTTTCGAGATTGGGAATGCCATACTCGTTGTCAGTTAGGGCCTCAATGAAGAGGAACTCAAGTTGTGCCTTCTCATCGGCGGAAACTCCTGGACGGCCGTTGAGTGACTTCAATGCCTCCACAATGTCGTAGCGATCGACCTTGAAATGACCGACCGGCTCGGCATCGACCGTTGCAACCTCGCGT